>NZ_JBPBBB010000001.1:0-367871 GCF_050896375.1 Roseovarius tibetensis | reverse complement strand
GCTATCAACACCATGATTTATATACGAAATACCAAGCTCAGGACAGCGAAATCAGCGGACTACTTGGGGAATGCGGGATGAAATGCTTGTATTCTTGAAAGGTGTTGAAATAGATGACTTTACTGCGCCACCAATGTTCGACACGTTCCTTAAGCCTTCAAGATTTATGGTGCGGGCTAGATCAATTATATTTTCAGTAATAATAATTGCGATCTTAATTCCTGTTTTGACCAGTTTGATTTCTATATCGAAAATCGCGTTCACCATCTACGGTTCATATCAGATCGCTCCGCTTTCCAATAGTTTAGTCGTTGGCTCGGGTGCTCTTTTGGCTTTTTCCACTTTGTATATAATAACCGCATTCGTCCCCTTTTCGACTCTCCAGCAGAGGGGGCTTGTTCGTTGGATGTTTCTCTTAAAAGTACATGAAAGGCATTCACAACATCCGCACCCTAGAGTTTCGCAATGGCTAAGGCAGGATAAAGAAGGTTAGAAGTATTTATGCGACATATATTGTCGCAATTGTTTTGCAAATTTGAAGAGTATAACTTCAATTGAAGACATTTTGAGTGTTCGAAGTTGCCGATCCATTTTGCGCGAAACGCGCCGAAGGCGCCGCGCGATCGCCGGGCCGCCCCCCCGGCACGGCGATTTGGCTGCCACCTGTGCAACGCATCCGGGTTTTACGGATTTGGCAGCCATAAAGCGCATAGCGCGACCGATGGATCGCCGCACCGCGGCCCGGCGCTCTCGCGGCTTGGGGCGGGGCGGGGTGTTCGGCGCGGGGATTTGGCTGTCGCTGCGCGAAGCATCCGGGTTTTGCGGGTTTGGCCGACATAAAGGGCACAGCCTGACCGCCCGGATCGCCGCATCACGGCCCGACCCGCGCGTGGCTTGGGCGGCTTGATGCCCGGCCCGGCGGTTGGGCTGTCCCCTGCGCGACGCCTATCCCGCGTTACGCGCCCTCGTAGGCGCAGAGCGTGTGCACGTCCATGCCCAGATCGGTCAGGCGCTTGTGGCCGCCAAGCTCTGGCAGGTCGATGATGAAGGCGCAGCCGGTGATCTCGGCCCCCATACGTTCCAGCAGGCGGATGCCGGCCGCCGCCGTGCCGCCGGTCGCCAGCAGGTCATCGACAAGCAGCACACGCTCGCCCGGCGCGACGGCGTCGTGGTGCATCTCGACCACCGCCTGCCCGTATTCGAGCTGGTATTCCTCGGCGATGACGGCGCCGGGCAGCTTGCCCTTCTTGCGGATCGGCACGAAGCCCACTGACAACTGGTGCGCGATCGCGCCGCCCAGGATGAACCCGCGCGCCTCCAGCCCGGCGACCTTGTCGATGGGCAGTCCGGCATAGGGGTGCAGCATCTGGTCGATGGCGATGCGAAAGCCGCGCGGATCGGCGAACAGCGTGGTCACGTCGCGAAAGAGGATCCCCTCATGCGGGAAATCGACGATGGTGCGGATGTAATCCTTGACGGATCTGGTGTCTGGCATGGGATGGCTCCGTCGGGGTCACGTGGTTTAAGCGCAGGATGCGCGCGGGCGCAAGGGTTAGCCGAGCACACGCCCCGCCACCGCGTCGAGCCGCGCCACGAGATCCGGGTCGCGTTTCTCCGGCGCGGTCAGCAGCGCGAAGTCGAGCGCCCGGTCGCAGCCATGCGGGCAGGGCGCGCGGTCGGCCCCCAGCAGCGCGGGCAGGCGGCGGACCAGGTCGCGGCCATTGTCGGCATTGCCGGTGAGGGTGGCGATGATGTCGCCGATATCGACCTCGCCGTGCTGGGGGTGCCAGCTGTCGTAATCGGTGATCATCGCGACGCAGGCATAGCACAGCTCGGCCTCGCGGGCGAGCTTGGCCTCGGGCATGCCGGTCATGCCGATCACGTCGCAGCCCCAGACCTCGCGATACATCCGCGATTCGGCCAGCGTCGAGAATTGCGGACCCTCCATCGCAAGGTACGTGCCGCCATGATGCACGGTGATCCCGGCGGCCCCGGCGGCGGTCCCGCAGGCCTCTGACAGGCGCGGGCAGGTGGGGTGCGCCACGCTGACATGGCCGACGCAACCCGACCCGAAAAAGGATTTCTCGCGCGCTATGGTGCGGTCGATGAACTGGTCCACCAGCACGAAATCGCCCGGCGCGCGGTCCTCGCGGAACGACCCGCAGGCCGACACCGAGATCACGTCGGTCACCCCCAGTCGCTTGAGCGCGTCGATATTGGCGCGGTAAGGCACGGTCGAGGGGGCATGCACGTGGCCGCGCCCGTGCCGCGGCAGGAAGGCCATCGGCACGTCGTCCAGCGTGCCGGTCAGGATCGCGTCGGAGGGCGCCCCCCAGGGCGTTTCGACCTCTTGCCACCGCGCCTCCTGCAGCCCGTCGATCTCGTACAGTCCCGAGCCGCCGATCACCCCGATCATGGTCCGTGTCATCTGCCCTTGCCCCCATGGTTGGCCCGTTTTCGCGCCGACAGGTAAAGCGGATGCGGCAAAAAGGAAATGCCGGTCGCTACGTGGCAGGGTCAAACTGTTGCGAGCGATAGCAGCGGTGCGAATGCCGGCGGCGTCAGGCGGCGGACCGTGCGCCAAATCTGGCCTGGTTGCGGCCCTGCGCCTTGGCGAGATAGAGCGCGCTGTCCGCCTCTTCGAGCAGATCCTCGACCGCAGGGGGGGAGAGGCCCTGCGCGGGGCTGGCGATGGTCACGCCGATCGAGATTGTGATGCGCACGGGCGTGGCCGTGCCGGGCACCGCGACGCCGGTCTCGCGGACCATGTTGCACAGGCGCTGCGCGACCTTCTGCGCGCGGTCGCGGGGGGTGTCCGGCAGCACGATCAGGAACTCCTCACCGCCGATCCTTGCAAGCATGTCGTCCCCGCGCAGATGGCTGCGCAGCCTGTCGCTGATGGTACGCAGCACCGCGTCGCCCGCCGCGTGGCCGTAAGTGTCGTTGACCCGCTTGAAAAGGTCGAAATCGGCGAGCATGACGGCGAGATCCGTGCCCGCGCCGCGCGCCAGCGCGATCTGGCGGTGCAGGAACGGCAGCGCGTGCCGCCGGTTGTAGGTGCCGGTGAGCGGATCGATGCAGGCGGCCTGAAGACCCGACAGCAGATGCGCGCGCATGCCCTCGTTGCGGCGTTTGCGGCCGAGGTGGTTGTCGAGGCGCAGCAGGATCTCCTGGCTGTCGAGGGTGCCGGTGAGCACGTCATCCGCCCCCATGTCGAGCAGCGTGACGGCCAGCGGACCGGCCTCGGCGTCGAGAAGGGCGATCACCGGGCAGTCGCGGGTGGGACGTGCCGCCTTGAGATCGGCCAGCAGGCGCAGCCCGTCCTCGGCCTGGGCCATGCCGATCCTGAGCATGTAGATATCGGCAGGCCGGGTCGGGGGGCGGGCCTCGCTGGTCAGCGCGTCATAGTGGTGATGGCTTTGCGCGGCCAGCAGCCCCCGCAGACTGAGCGCGTCGGCACGGCTTGTCCCGATGATGGCGATCCGGCCGGGGGGCGTGAAGGTGGCCTGCGCATCGGCGAAGCCTGCGCCATGCGGGTCGATCGGGGCCTGCAGGGCCAGCTCGTGATCGTTGTGACGTTGACGCAACAGGTTGCGCAGCCGCGCAAGCAGCAGGGCTTCCGTGACCGGCTTGGCGAGAATGTCGTCCACCCCGGCGCGCAGTGCCTCCTCGCGTTCCGCGCGCGAATTGCCGGTCTGCAACATCAGGATCGGGGTCGTGGCGATCCCGTCGATGCGTCGCAGCGCCGCGATGAAGCCGCCGACGTTGTGCCCCGACAGGCGGCTGCTCGACAGGATGAGATCGGGCCGCTCTCTGGCCGCAAGGCGAAGCGCCTCAGACGCGCTGGCGGCTTGCAGCATTTCGTACGGTGTCGCGGACAGCTTCACCTTCAGGACGATCCTGTTGGTGGCGAGTTCGTCGACGATCAAAATTTTCCCTGACATGGGCGTGACGCCTTTCCGACTTGCCCTTTATGTTCGATTAACTATCCATGGGAGTGGTTAAGAAAGTCTTTCGATCAGTTTGTCAGGGTGAATATGCAGCAAGATTCCGCCGAAACGATCGCCCTGCAGGCATTGGGCTGGCTGGCGGCGAATGAAGAGCTTTTGCCGGTCTTTCTTGGCGCGACGGGCGCGTCGGAAGCCGATCTGCGCGCCCGCGCCACAGAGCCGGAGTTTCTCGGCTCGGTTCTGGATTTCCTGATGATGGACGATGCCTGGGTGGTGGCGTTCTGCGAGGGGCAGGGCCTGGCCTTCGACATGCCGATGAGGGCGCGCGCGGCCCTGCCGGGCGGTGCGCAGGTGAACTGGACATGAGCCGGGCGGACGCCGTGCTGTTCGACAAGGACGGCACGCTTTTCGATTTCCACGCCACCTGGAGTGTCTGGGCACAGCGCATGATCGCCGATCTTGCAGGCGGCGATGCGCAGCTCATGACCCGGTTGGCCGATGCGGCACATTACGATCTGGACGCGCTGCGCTTTCTGCCGTCCAGCCCGATCGTGGCGGGCACCAATCGCGAGGCCGCCGAATGCTTTGCCGCCGTCCTGCCGGGGCGGGCGGTCGCAGAGATCGAGACCCACATGACCAGATGCGCGGCGAGCGCGCCGCTTGTCCCCGCCGTGCCGCTCGTGCCGTATCTCGACGGGTTGGCGGCGCGGGGATTGCGGCTCGGGGTCGTGACGAACGACACCGAAGCGGGCGCGCGGGCGCATCTGGGCACGGTCGGCGTGCTGGACCGTCTCGATTTCATCGCCGGCTTTGATTCGGGGCACGGGGCCAAACCCGCGCCGGGGCCGCTTCTGGCTTTTGCGCGGGCGATGAGGATCGACCCGGCGCGCGTGGTCATGGTGGGCGACAGCGCGCATGACCTGATCGCGGGCCGTGCGGCGGGGATGACATGCGTGGGCGTGCTGACAGGCACCGCGGCACGGGGCGATCTCGCCCCGCTGGCCGATGTGGTGCTTGCCGATATCGGGCATGTTCCCGACTGGCTGGACGCATGACGCGCCATCCGCTGTTCGGTCTTGGTCTTGCGACCCTCGGCGCGCTCGTTCTGACGCCGGATGCGCTGTTCATGCGGCTATCGGGCATGGGCGGCTATCAGATGGTCGGCTGGCGCGGGCTCATGATGGGGGCAGTGATGGTCACGCTCTGGGCGGTGCTGGCGCGGGATCGCGGGCGCGATCTGGCACTGCTGGGCACCGGGTTCGGGCTGGCCATCCTCGCCTGCCAGTATGTCAACGCGACGCTGTTCAGCCTGGGGATCGCGCATGCGCCGGTGGCGGTGATGCTGCTTGCGGTCGCGACCGTGCCGGTTTTCGCGGCCCTGTTCGCGCGGATCATCATCGGAGAGCCGACGCGCCGCGCCACCTGGGTCACCATCCTGGCGGTGCTCTGCGGCATCGCTTTGGCGGTCTTTGGTGGCCGCGGGGCGGTGGCGCTGACGTCGGATGCGCTTCTGGGGGCGCTGGCCGGGCTGGGTGTGGCGATGGTGCTGGCGCTCAATTTCGTGATCCTGCGCGCACGGCCCGATCTGCCGATCGCCTTGCTGATCGGGCTGGGTGGGGCCTTGGCGGGTGTCACCGGCGTCGTGGTCACCGGACCGACACAAATGGCCGACGGCACGGTCTGGGCAATCGCGGTCTGCGGGCTGGTGATCCTGCCGGTGTCGTTCTTTTCGCTGTCGCTTGCATCGCGCTACACCCATGCGTCCAATGTCAGCCTGCTATTGCTGCTCGAGACGGTTCTGGGCCCGCTTTGGGTGTGGCTGGGGGTGGGCGAGACGCCGACACCGATGATGCTGGCGGGCGGTGTGATCGTGGTGGGCAGCCTTGCGATCTACCTTTGGCATACAGGCCGAAGACGGCTTGCACGCGCGACCTGACCAGTGCGGTGTCGAACGCCGATGTTCCGACTGACGGTGTCTTTGTCGTCAGATGCAATGTGGCGCGGGCAGAGCATCTCTTTGACATGCTGCATCTGCATGATCGGAAGACCTGCGGTTTTCCGCAATGGGCCCAAGGGTCGGTCAGGCTGGACAGCCGTGAAGAACCAAGGGTCCCACATGGTGACAGGGTCACGTCTACGCCGCATGAAAACGGCACCCCGAAGGGTGCCGCAAGAGACGCTGGATTTGATCGGATCAGCTGACGTTACGCCGCCGGCGCAGGCCAACCAGCCCACCGAAGGCTGAAAGCAGCAGCCACCCGCCCGCAGGCAGCGGGACCGGTGCCATGGTCGTCGTGGCGAGAAGGGCGCCGCCGAAGCCGCGTTGGTCGTCATAGGGGCGGATCTCGCCCTGCTGATTGATATTGAGAGAGATAAGCGTTCCGTTCATGCCGCCGGTCGGGCTGTCTATGGCTGCGCCGGGGGCCAGAATGCTGCCGTTCAGGTTACCGTCCATGACGATGTCCGTCGCCTCGTAGAAGTTGAACAGCACTTTTTCAGACTCGGATTTGTAGTTCTGGAAGATACTCGCGCTTATGGCATTCGACCCGGTGAAGTCGGTGCCCGCAACATTGATGATGAACGAATCGAGCGATGTGTCGAAGTCAAGCCCGATCTGCCCTTGGTTTCCGGCGAACATGTCGGTCGCGTCCGAGAATGACAGGTTGAGATAGGCGATGTTGTCGCCGCCACCGCTCCCGCTCGTGAAGCTCTTGAAGTTCAGGCTGGTGTCAAACGACGCGCCTGCGGTATCGGACAAGGCCGAGGCGGTCGTTGAGACGTCCTCGAAGGTTGTCTTCATGTCCTGGACTGGGATGCCGGACACGCCTTCGTTCACGACGTATCCACCCGTATTGGGGTTTCCGTTAAATGACCCCCCGATTTCGACCGACCCCGGTGTCTGGCCCGTTTTCTGGAGGTCGGCGTTGACATCACCGCCGACGATCAAGCCACCCGTGACGCCACCAATGTCCACCTCGGGCATCGAGTCTGAATTGGCGTAGAACGCGGTGGAACTGTTCAAGTTGCCCCCAACGTAGGCGGGTCCCTCGGTGTGGGCGGTCCCGATGGCGTTGAACTCATCAAGCGCAATCGCGACTGTGCCGGAGGCGACCGCCTCGGCATCCAGTGTCGCAGCCTGCGCCGCAATGGGAATCGCCGCTGCTACCGCGACGGTGGAAAGCAAGATTTTCATCGATAGTCTCCGTATTATTCTGCTTTTCGGGCCATTGCCCGGCGAAACGCGGACCGCAGAATTCGCGCCGCTCGTGTCAACGAATTGATAAAAATGAATGTGTCAGGCATGTGGGACAAATGTTCCACGAGGCCGAACCGTGATCGCCCGTGTCATCGCGTGAGGTGTCCGCGCGGATTGCTGCCCATGGACACGCGTCACCCCGACATCGCGCAAATGGACAAATGGTTTGCAGCCCGATCCTTACGACACCACGATGAACAAAGCCGCCGTTTCAGCCCGCCGGCGTCCCGTCCAGCCAGCGGCGGCAGCCGCGGTCCACGCCCATGTGCAGGACAAGGGTGAAGATCGCCAGCACGATCAATGCGGCGAACATCAGGTCGATCTTCGCGCGGCCATTGGCCAGCAGCATCAGGTAGCCAAGGCCTTTCGATGCCCCCACCCATTCGCCGATGATTGCGCCGATCGGCGCATAGACCGCCGCCAGCCGCAGCCCGGTGGCAAAGCCCGGCAGCGCGGCGGGCACGCGAATATGCCACATCAGCCGCGCAGCGTTCGCGCCCATGATCCGCCCTAGGTCCAGCCAGTGCTGCGGCGTGCGCATCAGAGCGTCGAAGAACGCAGAGGTCACCGGGAAATAGATGATCAGCAGTGCCATGGCGATTTTCGACCACAGACCGTAGCCCAGCCACAGCGTCAGTAGCGGGGCGAGGGCGAAGACCGGGATCGCCTGCGAGAACACGATCATCGGGCGCAGCAGGCGACGTGCCACCGGCGAGGCGGCCAGTCCGATGGCCGATATTCCCCCAAGGATCGCCCCAAGCGCCAGCCCGATCAGGACCTCGGCGATGGTGATGCCCGCATGCCCGACAATCAACGCGCGGCTGGACCACAGCGTCTCGGCGACGCGGGCCGGTCCCGGCAGGATGAAGGGGGGCAGCGCGGCCAGCGTCACCAACGCCTGCCAGAGCGCCAGCGCCAGCGCGGTCGTGGCAAGGATGGTGACAAGGCGGTTCACCTGCCGGTTCATGGCGCGCAATGGCCCGCGAGGGCCGTGGCGCGCTCTGTCCGCGCGGTTTCCGTGAAATCGGCCGCGACGGTGCGTCGATCCGCGTCCGACAGCGTGGGCCACACTGGGCCCGGGTGATCGTGCAGAGGCGCCACCATGCCCTCGAACCTGTCGCGACATGGGCGGTCCTGCCGATGACGGGCCGGCACCCGGCCCGGGACCACGCTGCCCGCCCGCCAGTCGGCGGCGCATGGCGATTTCAGGTGATCGGTGGCGCGCATCGACTACGCCTGACCTACGGGCGCACGTAGGCGGGACAGCAACCGGCCCTGCGCGGTCAGCGTGTCGGGATCGTCCACGGGGCGCGGCACCGCGCCGGGGGGCGGCGTCACATCCTCCAGCCCCGTCTCGGTCAGGATGTGGATGGCGTGGCCCATGCGGGCGGCCTCGGCGGGGTCGTGCGTGACCATCAGCACGGTGCGGTTTGCAAGGTGTGCTGCCGCGAGATCCTGCATTTGCGTGCGTGTGCGCGCATCCAGCGCAGAGAACGGCTCATCCAGCAGGATCACCGGCCGATCCTCCATCAGCGTGCGGGCAAGTGCCACGCGCTGTTTCTGCCCGCCCGACAGGGCATGCGGGCGCTTGTGCGCGTGATCCGTCAGCCCGACGCGGCCCAGCATGGTCATCGCGCGCCTCCGGTCGCGCCGCTCGCCACGCAGCCGCGCGCCGAGCGTGACATTGCCCAGCACGTCGAGCCACGGCATCAGCAGGTCGCCCTGTGCCATCAGCGCCATGCGCCCGGCCAGCGGCCGCCCGTCCGACGCCGCGCTCATGCCGGTGAAATCGGTGACCTCGTCGACACCGGCCAAAAGCCGCAGCAGCGTGGTCTTGCCGACGCCCGAAGGGCCTAGAAGACAGGTGATGCGCCCGGCGGCCACCGTCAGGCGCAAAGGCCCGAAGATGTGCCGCCCGCCAATCCGGGCAGTGCCATCGAGCGTCAGCGCAGGCGGATCTGGACGCATGGAGCGGCCTTTCATCAGGCGGTACTGGCGGCACAAGTGAGACGGGCGCGCCATCTGCGCGGCCCCGTTCCCTACGCCGTTGCGCGCCGGATCGGGTTCGGTGGGTTGGCACGACACCCTCTGAGCCCCGGAACGGTGCACCCCAGCTGGTTTGCAGAGGTTAGCGGTCCTATGGATCCAAGACAAGCGGCCGGGATATGGGCCTGATCGGGTTCAGCGATTCTTAAGGCTTGGCTGCCATGCTGCGGCGCAATCGAGTGGGAGAAAGGGCATGCACGGGTTGATGAACCGCGCCATCGAGCGATTCGTTTGCGACAGTTACGGTGACGAGGTCTGGCACGACGTGATCGGGCGGCTCGATCTCGGCTATGACAGTTTCGAGCCGATGATGCGGTACGATCCCGAGGTGACGGCGCGGCTGCTGGCGGTGCTTGGCGCGCGGCTGGATCGCGGGCACGATGACCTGCTCGAGGATATCGGCACCTATCTGGTGTCGCACCGCGAGGTTGAGGCAATCCGCCGGCTGCTGCGGTTCAGTGGTGTGGATTTCGTGGATTTCCTGCATTCCCTCGAGGATCTGCCGGAGCGGGCGCGTCTGGCGTTGGCCGAACTTGATCTGCCGTCGCTGACGCTTCATGCGCACGGGGCGGGCCTCTACCGGTTGGAGGTGGGCCTGCTCGCGCCTGGCGGCCTGCGATTCGGCCACGTGATGATGGGCATACTGCGGGCGATGGCCGACGATTATGGCGCGTTGGTGGTGCTGGATCATCGGGGGGCGAGCGCCACGCGGGAACTGATCGAGGTGCAACTGCTGGACGAGGGGTTCGCCAGCGGCCGGGCCTTTGATCTGGGGGCCGGAAGGCAGGCGGGATGACCGGCGGGACATGCGACGATGCGGTGTGGCACATGCTGGATACGCTGTGCCCGATGCATGTCGTGCTGGGCCCCACCGGGCACGTGGTGCAGGCCGGTCCGACCCTGTGCAAGGTCGTCCGTGACCCCGCGCCGGTCGGCGCGCGGTTTCTGGAACTATTCGAGATGTCCCGCCCGAACATGACGCAGGGCATGGCCGATCTGCGCGGCCTTGCGGGGCAGCGTTTGCGATTACGGCTGCGGACCGGGCCGCGACATGCCTTGAAGGGCGTGCTTGCACCATTTCCGGTGCAGGGCGGTGACGGGGCACTCGTCAATCTTTCTTTCGGCATTTCCGTGGCCGACGCGGTGCGCGAGTTCGGCCTGACGGGCCTCGATTTCGCCCCGACCGACCTGACGACCGAGATGCTTTACCTGATCGAGGCGAAATCGGCGGCGATGGAAGAATCGCGCAGCCTCAACCTGAGGCTTGAAACTGCGCGGATCGCGGCCGAGGAACAGGCCTTCACCGACACGCTCACTGGGCTGAGGAACCGGCGCGCGCTCGATCATCTGCTGGAACGTCAGCGAGAGGGCGGTCAGGCCTTTGCGCTGATGCATCTTGACCTGGATTATTTCAAGCAAGTCAATGACACGCACGGCCATGCGACCGGCGATCACGTGTTGCAGGTGGCGGCGCGGCGCATGTTGACGGTGGTGCGAGAGGGCGACCTGATCGCCAGGGTCGGTGGTGACGAGTTCGTTCTGGTCTTGGTCGGACCCGATGCACCGGAGGCGTTGAGCGACATCGCCACGCGGCTGATCACGCGGTTGCAGGACCCTATACTGCGATCCGGGCAAAGGTGCCTGATCTCGGCCAGTATCGGGACGACGCTCAGCCGGTTTTACAAATGTCCCGATATCGCGCGGATGATGGCGGATGCCGATCAGGCGCTGTATTCCGCAAAGGCCGCCGGGCGCGGGTGTCACGTGATCCATGACCCCGACCGTCGGCCGGGATCGACCCTGCGCAGCGCGGGATGAGGCGGTGCCGCGCGACACGATCGGACGGCCCTGGCGCCGGACCCTGCTGGCGGGCCGGGCGCGAGCACGTCGAACCGGATTGCCAAAGCCGATGCGGTCCGGCAAAGTCATCTGATGAAATGGATATTGGTCTTTCTGCTTGTGATCGTCCTGCCCACCGATGGTCACGGCAAGGATGTGCAGGACAGCGAACAAACCGTGTCACCCGTCATGCGGGACGGTGGGCTGCCGCCCGTGCGCTGGTCGCACCGCGACAAGGCTGCGCTATGGACCCGCAGCGCGCTTTCGGCGCTCAGGGCGCATGGCGCGCCGCTCGTGTCGGATGTGCCGACCGATATCGCGGCGTGGTGTCCCGGCTATACGCAGGCCGGTCAGCAGGGTCGACGCGCCTTCTGGGTCGGGTTCCTGTCGACGCTGGCCAAGCATGAAAGCACCTATCGCGCCCAGGCCGTCGGCGGGGGCGGGCGATATTTCGGCCTGTTGCAGATCGCGCCGGCCACGGCGCGCGGCTATGATTGCCGGGCAAAAAGCGGCGAGGCGCTACGCCACGGGCCGTCCAACCTGTCCTGTGCGATCCGCATCATGGCCCATACCGTGTCGCGCGACGGCGTCGTGTCTGCCGGCATGCGCGGCGTGGCCGCCGATTGGGGGCCGCTGCACAGCAGCTCGAAACGGCGCGACATGCAAAAGTGGTTACGCGCGCAGCACTATTGCAAGCAATTGCCGGACACGCGCCCACGCGCACGCCCCACACCCCAGCGGCAGGCGCAGGGCCGCTAGGGTGTCGCGTCGCGCCATGTGCCGGGGGCCAAGCCATCAAGAGACCAGTCGCCGATCCGCCACCGCACCAGCCGCAGGGTCGGGTGCCCGACATGCGCCGTCATGCGCCGCACCTGCCGGTTGCGGCCCTCGGACAGGACCAGTTCCAGCCAGCAATCCGGCACGGATTTGCGGAACCGCACCGGCGGGTCACGGGGCCAAAGGTCGGGCGGATCGATGCGCCGCACGCGCGCGGGCCGTGTCGCCCCGTCCTTGAGCGTGACACCGCCGCGCAGCGCGTCGAGGGCGGCGGCGTCCGGCACCCCCTCGACCTGCGCGAGATAGGTCTTTTCGGTGTGGTGGCGGGGCTGGGCGATACGCGCCTGCAGGCGACCATCATCGGTCAGCAGCAACAGCCCCTCGCTGTCGCGATCCAGCCGGCCGGCCGGGTAGACACCCGGCACGTCGACATGATCAGACAGCGTCGCGCGGGGGCTGTCGGCATTGCCGGTATCGGTGAACTGTGACAGCACACCGAACGGCTTGTTGAAAAGGATGAGGCGAGCCATGCCCCCGGTGATGCCGCAAGGCCCGGCCCGCCGCAAGCCTCAGTGGTGGCCGGGCCACAGGCCTTCGCGGATCTTGTAGGTCCAGGGCAGACCGGCGTTGCGCCAGCCATTGACGTCGCGCACGCCCGCGTCGTTCTTGTCGCCTTCAAAGCCGTCGACCATACTGTAAAGCGTCACGTCGACGCCCGCCTCGGTCAGCGCGTTGACAGCATCGGCACTGCGCGAGCCCGAGCGGCACATGACCACCAGCGTGTCGATGCCTTGTGCGGCATCACTGGCCAGCCATGCCGTCACCTCTTGCACGAAATCCGGATGGTTTATCATCTTGTAAACGCCTTTCTTGGCGTTGAACCCCAGTTCGGGGTCGACGATCTTGAACGGGATATTCGCGGCGGTCGGGGTCGGATAGCCGACGAGCATCGTCTCGGACGGCGAGCGGACGTCGAGCAGGGCGACGTTGTCGTGTTCGGACAGGACGCGTCCCGACTCGGCCGCCGTGATGTAAAGGCCGGGGTCGGTGAGCTTCTTGTCGGGCAGGCTGTCGGCCGCGACCGGGTCTTGCAGGTCGAGCGGTGCGGCATGGCCGGCCATCGGTGCAAACGCCAACATGAGCGCGACAAGCGCCGGGGCAATGCTGTGGGCGATACAGGGCATTGGGTTTTCCCTCCTGATATACATTCCGAGATTGGAATATGATGATGAGGATCTAAATCTCAAGTGGCGGGTCCGCATTGATCTGCGTCAAGCCCGCCTCAGAGGTTGCCGTCGCCGCCGAACCGGGCCGCATCCGCCGCCGCGCGGCGGATGGCGTTGGATTTGTGGACGGTTTCCATGTACTCGGCCTCGGGGTCGCTGTCATGCACCACGCCGCCGCCGGCCTGGATATAGAGGGTGTCGTCCTTGACCACCGCGGTGCGCAGCGCGATGCAGACATCCATGTCGCCGCCGGCGCTGAAATAACCTACGCCGCCGCCATAGACGCCGCGCTTTTCAGGCTCCAGCTCGTCGATGATCTGCATGGCGCGGACCTTGGGCGCGCCCGACACGGTGCCAGCGGGCAGCCCCGCCAGCAGCGCCGAGAGCGCGTCCTGATCTTCGGCCAGCTCGCCCACGACGTTCGACACGATATGCATCACGTGGCTGTAGCGTTCGATGACGAATTTCTCGGTCGGGTGGACGCTGCCGATCTTGGACACGCGCCCCGCATCGTTGCGTCCGAGGTCGAGCAGCATCAGGTGTTCGGCGCGTTCCTTGGCGTCGCCCAGCAGATCGGCCTCGAGCGCGCGGTCCTCTTCGGGTGTCGCGCCGCGCGGCCTTGTGCCGGCGATCGGACGCACAGTGACCTCGCGCCCGAAGACCCGCACGAGGATTTCCGGCGAGGCGCCGATCACCTGGAACTCTCCAAAGTTGAAATAGAACATGAAGGGCGAGGGGTTGGTGCGCCGCAAGGACCGGTACAGCGCCAGGGGCGGCTGGCGGAACGGCTGTGTCCAGCGCTGCGAGGGGACCACCTGAAAGATGTCGCCGGCGCGGATGTAATCCTTGGCGGTCTCGACCGCTTTCTTGTAGCCTTCGCGCGTGAAATTCGACACCGGCGCTGCGTCCTCGGACGCCTCGCCAAGATCGCGGCTGGATTGCGGCAGCGCGCGGTCGAGGTCGCGGACCGCGTCCATCACCCGCTCGGCGGCCTGCGCATAGGCGGCACGCGCCGACTGGCCGCTGCTGACCCATGCGGGCGCGACGACCGTCACCTCGCCCTTCACCCCGTCGAGCACCGCGACGACCGAGGGCCGCAGCATGACCGCGTCAGGCAGGCCAAGCGTGTCGGGCGGCATGTCGGGCAAGTTTTCGACGAGCCGGATCATGTCGTAGCCGAGATAGCCGAAAAGTCCCGCGCTCGCCGCCGGCAGATCATCGGGCAAGGCGATGCGGCTTTCCGCGATCAGGTCACGCAGGTTGGCCAGTGGATCGCCGTCCTGATCCGAAAAGGCGTCGGCGTCGAAGCGCGCGGCGCGGTTGAGCCGGCTGGTGGTGCCATTGCAATGCCAGATCAGGTCGGGCTTCATCCCGATGATCGAATAGCGCCCGCGCACCTCGCCGCCGGTGACCGATTCCAGCAGGAAACTGTCGCGTGCCCCGCCCGTCAGTTTGAGCATCAGCGAGACCGGCGTGTCGAGATCCGCGGCCAGCCGCGCATGCACGACCTGGTTTTCGCCGGCCTCGTAGGCCCGCGCGAAAACGTCATAGGACGGGGTCAGTTCCACGGGATGCGTCCTCAGTTGAAGTTGGCATGCACGGCGTTGAGCGCGGCCTGGTCGATCGTCACTCCGGCGCGCGCGCGAATGTCGTTGGCGAGGATCTCGAACATGTCCTGACCGAGACCGGCGGCGACCTGATCGCGCAGGCTGCGGCGCAGGCGCGCCATGTCCGGGTCGTCCTCGGCCGGTGGCCTGATCGCGTCGAGCCGCAGCACGAAGACTTGGCCGTCGCCCTCGATCATCCGCACCGCGCCCTCGTCCATGTCGAAGACCGTCTCGATGAAGTCGGACGGGACATCGTCGCGATAGCCCCGACGGGTCATGTCGATCACCTCGGTCGCGTCCATGTCGAGCGCCGCAAAGGTTTCGCCGCCGCGCAAGCGATCAAGTTGTGGTTCGATCTGGTCCTGCAGGGTCCGCATGGTGGCGTCGGCGCGCCAGCCCGCAACCACTTCGTCACGCACCGCGTCGAGGTGTTGCAGGCGCGGCTCTTGTATCCTGTCGAGCCGCAGCGCGAAGAGGCCGCGTTCGTCCATCCGTTCGACGCGCGGATAATCGCCGTCCTCGACGGCCTCGGCGGCGTCGCGGAAGTCGGCGTAGCCCGCGATGCCTTCGGTCATTCCGGGGTGCCATTCGATCTCGCCCAGTTCGAGCGCGGTCTCGCGCGCGACATCCTCGAGAGTGGCGCCGCCCGCCAGCAGGTCATCGACCTCGGTGCCGATCGTTTCGATCATGCGGCGGGCGCGGTCGAGCGCGAGAAGATCGCGCAGTTGCGGTTTCGCCTCTTCAAAGGAGGTTCGCTGCGCGTCGAGCACCGCGTTGACACGAAACAGCGCCGGTCCCAAGTCCGTTTGCACCGGGCCGACGACGCTGCCCGGCTCGGCAGAGAAGACCGCCTCGGACGCTGCCCCAAGCTCTTCGGCAGAGACGTCGCCCAGATCTACATCGGCGAGGTCGAGGCCCCGGTCGGCCACCAGCGTCTCGAAGCTGTCGCCATCGTCGAGCCGCGCCCGCGCCGCCTCGGCCGCGGCACGGTCGGAAAAGGCCAGCCGCTCGACAAGGCGGCGTTCGGGTTGGTTGAACTGGTTCGAACGCTCTTCATAGGCGCGGCGCAGCGTGTCGTCGTCCAGTGCGACGCTGTCGAGCAGCATCTCCGGCGTGACCCACGCATAGGTGATGACCTTGGTTTCAGGCGTGGTGAATTGCGCGCTGTTTTCCTCGTGATAGCGGCGCAGATCCGCCTCGGAGGGCACCGGCAGGCCGGTTTGCAGGTCGCCGCGGTCAAGCGCAGCGTAGGTGACGCTGCGCCGCTCGCCCAGGTAGGTCATGATCGTCTCGACATAGGCGGGCCGCACCCGGATGCCGGAAAGGGCCGCGGCCTGCAGCAGTGTCGAGGCGGTCTCGGCACGGATGTCTTCCTCGAACTCCGCCTCGTTCAGCCCCGCCTGTTCCAGCGCGAAGGCATAGGCCTCGCGGTCGAACTCGCCATCGAGGCCGCGAAATCCTTCGATCGACAGGATCTCGTCGCGCAGGGTCGCGTCGCCCACCGAAATGCCAAGGCGCGCGGTCTCGTGCTCCAGCGCGGCGCGCGAGACCAGCCGCGACAGGACCCGTTGGTCCAGCCCTGCCGCGCGGGCCTCGGCGAAGCTGACGGTTTCGCCGCGTTCGGCCTCAAGCGCGCGGATCTCGTTGCGCAGGGCGCGGGCATAGGTGTTGACGTCGATCTGCGCGTCGCCCACAGAGCCGACGCTGCGCACCGTCCCCGACAGGTTGGTCGCGCCGAAGCCGGCCAGCCCGATGATCAAAAGGCCCATCAGGACCCACATCGCGCCTTTCGAAAGTCCCTTGCCCACGATCCCGGCCTCCTGTTCGCCATCATTTCAGAATTGCGTATCGCCAGGCTGTCTACGCGCTACGCCGAGGCGGGGCAATACCGCCGCGCGCGGCGCCGCTCAGACGCCGCGATACGGTTCGACATATTGAAGCGCCATGTCCCACGGAAAGAAGATCCACGTGTCCTGGCTGACCTCGGTGATGAAGGTGTCCACCCGGTCGCGCCCCATCGGCTTGGCGTAGACCGTGGCGATATGCGCCTGCGGCAGGTGATCTCGCACCACGTCGAGCGTGCGCCCGGTATCCACCAGATCATCGACGATCAGAACGCCCGCACCGTCGCCCATCAGGTCCGCATCTGGCGACTTGATGACCACCGGCGCGGTCTGGGTCTGATGGTTGTAGGATTTCACGCTGATCGTATCGACCATGCGGATGTCCAGTTCGCGCGCGACGATCATCGCCGGGGCCATGCCGCCGCGGGTGATTGCCACGACGGCGCGCCAGCCCTCGACCGGGGCCTCGCTTTGCAGGCGCCATGCCAGCGCGCGCGCATCGCGGTGCAACTGGTCCCAGCTGACGTGAAAGCCCTTTTCATGGGGCAGGCGGTCGGGTGTCATTGCGGGCCCTCAGGTGGCGTCGATATCGGGGGCATCGACGGCCTTCATGCCGACGATGTGATAGCCCGCATCGACATGCAGCGTTTCGCCGGTGACGCCAGAGCCGAGGTCGCTCAGCATGTAGAGCGCCGAACGCCCGACATCGTCGATGGTCACGTTGCGACGCAGCGGCGAGTTCAGCTCGTTCCACTTCAGGATATAACGGAAATCGCCGATGCCGCTGGCGGCGAGCGTTCGGATCGGGCCGGCGCTGATCGCGTTGACGCGGACGTTGTCGCGGCCCAGATCCTCGGCCATGTACTTGACCGATGCCTCCAGCGCGGCCTTGGCGACCCCCATCACGTTGTAATGCGGCATGACCTGCTCCGCGCCGTAATACGTCAGCGTCAGCGCCGAGCCGCCAGAATTCATCATCTTTTCCGCGCGTTGCATCACGGCGGTGAAGGAATAGACGGAGATATCCATGGTGCGCAGGAAGTTCTCGCGGCTGGTATCGACGTAGCGCCCGCGCAGCTCGTTCTTGTCGGAATACCCGATCGCATGCACGACGAAGTCGAGATTGTCCCAATGGCTGCCCAGATCGGTAAAGAGCTGGTCGATCGAGGCCATGTCGGCCACGTCGCACGGCAGGACGATGCTTGACCCAAGCTCTGCCGCGAGGGGGCCGACGCGTTTCTTCAGCGCGTCGCCCTGATAGCTGAAGGCAAGCTCGGCCCCGGCATCGGCGCAGGCCCGCGCGATGCCCCACGCGATGGATTTGTCATTGGCGAGCCCCATGATCAGCCCGCGCTTGCCCGTCATCAGATTGTTCGACATTCCCGACCCCCGCCACAGCGATTTACCTGACCCTTAGGCGATTGCACGAAGTGCATCAAGGGCCGGTCGGCCACAGACGCCGCTGCGGGTGACGGTTTGTCAACGTGGCCTTGCGGCCCTATCATCAAATCAGCCGGGTTTCCGGTGGTTTCAGGAAAAGGTGCACGATGGAACGTGACGGAATATTCGCAGGTGACGACCCGTTCGAGATCGCGCGTCAATGGATGCGCGAGGCCGAGGCGACAGAGATCAATGATCCCAACGCGATCGCCGTCGCCACGGTCGATGCGACCGGCCTGCCCAATGTGCGCATGGTCCTGTTGAAGGAGATCGCCGCGGACGGGTTCATCTTCTACACCAATTACGACTCGGCCAAGGGGGCCGAGCTGGCCCAAACCCCCAAGGCGGCGTTGGTGATGCATTGGAAATCGCTGCGCCGTCAGGTGCGGGTGCGCGGGCATGTCACGCGCGAAGACGGGGCGAAGGCGGACGAATACTATGCCTCGCGCGGGCTCAAGAGCCGTTTGGGGGCCTGGGCGTCGAAGCAGTCGCAGCCGCTCGAGTCGCGGGCCGCATTGATGGCAGAGGTGGCGAAGGTCTCGGCGCGAAAAGGACCCAACCCGCCGCGCCCAGAGTTCTGGGGCGGGTTCCGCATCACGCCGGTCGAGATCGAATTCTGGGCCGACGGCGCCTTTCGCCTGCATGACCGGTTCGTGTGGCGCCGGCAGGATGCCGGGCAGGACTGGACTGTGCAGCGTCTCAACCCGTGAAAAGCGTGTTGTGCGGGTGTCGATTTTCTGTAACGATCAAAGGTTAACGGGCGCGGGTGCGGTAGTCGAGCGGGGGCGACACGACCGAACCCGTGTGCACCGAGTTTCAGGGTAATGTGCCGTGACCGCAGACGACGACGCAATTCGCAGGTTAAGGGGCCGTGTGAAGTGGTTCGATCCCGTCAGAGGGTTCGGCTTCGTTGTCGCCGACGAGGGGGGCACGGACATCCTTCTGCACGCCAACGTGCTGCGCAACTTCGGCCAAAGCTCGATCGCCGATCGCGCAAGCGTCGAGATCGATGTGCAACAGACCGATCGCGGCCGTCAGGCGGTTGAGGTACATGTCGTCGAGCCGCCGGATGACGCAGAGATCGGCGCGTTGGTCGATCTTCAGGATATTGACCCGGACGTGCTGCGCGCGGCACCGCTGGAGCCCGCGCGCGTCAAATGGTTCGACAAGGGCAAGGGGTTCGGTTTTGCCAACACCTTTGGCAGTCAGGACGACGTGTTCGTGCATGTCGAGGTGCTGCGCCGAGCCGGGTTGGCCGACGTGCAGGCGGGCGAGGCCGTGGCGATCCGGGTCATCGACGGCAAGCGAGGACGCATGGCAACGGAGGTGTGCGGATGGGAAGCGGCAGTAAGATCCTCGGGGTAGCGCTGGTCACGGTGGCCGTCACGCTGGCAGGCATCGCGGGGGCCGGGCCGTGCCGCGAGGACGCGGTCAAGCTGCGCGGCGACGGCGATCAGGCGCGGTTCCGGGTGGAACTGGCCGATGACGCGGCCGAGCGCGCGCAGGGCCTGATGAACCGTGACACGCTGGCGCGCGGGGCGGGCATGCTGTTCGTCTATCCGCAGCCGCGGCAGGTGGCGTTCTGGATGAAGAACACGCGCATTCCGCTCGACATGATCTTTCTCGACGCTGCCGGCATCGTGCAGAAGGTGCATCACGAGGCCGTCCCCCATGACGAGACGCCGATCTTCGGTGGCGACGGCATCCAGAGCGTGCTGGAGATCAATGGCGGGCTGGCGCGCCGCATCGGCATTTCAGAGGGCTGGGAGTTGCGCCACCCGGCCATCGACCAGGACCGCGCCGCCTGGCCTTGCGGCGCCGAAGAGTAAGGCGCGCGGCGCGGCGATTTCCACTTTTCAAAAGCGCGCATCGCGGGTATTGCCCGATCATGGTTCGGGGCGTGGCGCAGTCTGGTAGCGCACCTGTTTTGGGTACAGGGGGTCGTAGGTTCGAATCCTGCCGCCCCGACCATTTCCGACACATTGGGTAAGCGCGGGCCTGCATGGCCGAGTCGCGAGGCCGGCCCGGCGTGGCTGCGGCATTCCGATAGTCAAACCTTTTTTGTCATGAGAACCGTAAATTTTGCGTTGACCGGACCGGTCTAAATACGGCAAGTTGTGTGTGTCGCCATCAAGGCCACCAGATATAGCGTTGCCCCATAATCAAGCACCGCGCCGTATTCAGGAGCCGATGGCCAGTTTCGACATCACCGGATGCCGCCGGGTCCAAGTGCGTCGCGCGCCCCTCAAGGATGTGCGGCTGAGGACGCAGTGTGGCTGACGGTCCCCATAGACCGGCAGATCGGGCCCCAGTCCCGGCAGTCCAGACCATCAAGAGGCACGAGTCATGAAGATCGAACGCAAATTCACCACCGCCGGACAGGATGCGTATGCCGCGCTGGATTTCGTCACCACCGCGTCCGAGATCCGCAATCCCGACGGCACCACGGTGTTCCGGCTGGACGAGATCGAGGTGCCCGCGGGCTGGAGCCAGGTGGCCAGCGACGTGATCGCGCAGAAGTATTTTCGCAAGGCGGGCGTGCCCAACAAGCTGGAAAAGCGGCCCGAGGACGGCGTGCCGGAATTCCTGTGGCGCTCGGGGCCCGCGGCCGACAATGACGGGTTCGGCGGCGAGACGAAGGCGCGGCAGGTCTTTGACCGGCTGGCCGGCGCATGGGCCTATTGGGGCTGGAAGGGCGGCTATTTCTCGACCGAGGCCGATGCCCGTGCCTATTACGACGAGATGCGCGTCATGCTGGCCCGGCAGATGGCGGCGCCCAACAGCCCGCAATGGTTCAACACCGGCCTGCACTGGGCCTACGGCATCGACGGACCCAGCCAGGGGCATTTCTATGTCGATCCCGAAACCCACGAGCTGACGCAATCGACCAGCGCCTACGAGCATCCGCAGCCGCATGCCTGCTTCATCCAGTCGGTGCGCGACGACCTTGTCGGCGATGGCGGCATCATGGATCTGTGGGTGCGCGAAGCGCGGCTGTTCAAGTACGGGTCGGGCACAGGCACCAATTTCAGCAGCTTGCGCGCCGAGGGCGAAAAGCTGTCGGGCGGTGGCAAGTCCAGCGGCCTCATGGGGTTTCTCAAGATCGGTGACCGCGCGGCGGGCGCGATCAAGTCGGGCGGCACCACGCGCCGCGCCGCCAAGATGGTGATCTGCGACGCCGACCATCCCGACATCCAGGAATTCATCAACTGGAAGGTGCGCGAGGAACAAAAGGTCGCCAGCATCGTCGCGGGCAGCAAGATGCACGAGCAGAAGCTGAACGAGATCTTCGCGGCAATCCGTGGCTGGGACGGGACCACCGAGGATGCCGTCGACCCACGCGTGAACCCGCAGTTGAAATCGGCCATCCGTGGCGCCAAGCAGATGCAGATCCCCGAGACCTACGTCAAGCGCGTGCTGGATTATGCCAAGCAGGGCTACGAGAGCATCGAGTTTCCGACCTACGACACCGACTGGGATTCCGAGGCCTATGCCAGCGTGTCGGGCCAGAACTCCAACAACTCGATCCGCGTCACCGATGCCTTCCTCAAGGCGGTCAAGGACGATGCCGACTGGGCGCTGATCAACCGCACCGACGGGGCGGTGGCCAAGACCATCAAGGCCCGCGACCTGTGGGAGGACGTGGGCCATGCCGCATGGGCCTGCGCCGATCCGGGTATCCAGTATCACGACACCGTCAACGCATGGCACACCTGCCCCGAAGATGGCGAGATCCGCGGATCGAACCCGTGTTCGGAATACATGTTTCTGGATGACACGGCCTGCAACCTCGCCTCGATGAACCTGCTGAAGTTCTATGATGGCGAGGAATTCGACGCCGACGCCTACATGCATGCCACGCGGCTGTGGACCGTGACGCTTGAAATCTCGGTGATGATGGCGCAATTCCCCAGCCGCGAGATCGCGCAGCGCAGCTTCGCGTTCCGCACGCTCGGGCTGGGCTATGCCAACATCGGCGGCCTGCTGATGAACATGGGCCATGGCTACGATTCGGACGAGGGTCGCGCGCTGTGCGGTGCGCTGACTGCGATCATGACCGGTGTTAGCTATGCCACCAGCGCCGAGATGGCGGGCGAACTGGGCGCCTTTGCGGGCTACGAAAAGAACGCCGACCACATGCTGCGCGTCATCCGCAACCATCGCCGCGCCGCCCATGGCGCGACCAAGGGCTACGAGGGGCTGGCCGTGCCGCCCGTGCCACTGGATCACGCCAACTGCCCCGATGCGCGGCTGACCGATCTGGCGAAAGGGTGCTGGGACGAGGCGCTCAAGCTGGGCGAGACGCATGGCTACCGCAACGCGCAAGCCACGGTGATCGCGCCCACCGGCACGATCGGGCTGGTGATGGATTGCGACACGACCGGGATCGAGCCGGATTTTGCCCTTGTGAAGTTCAAGAAGCTCGCCGGCGGCGGCTATTTCAAGATCATCAACCAGTCGGTGCCGGCCGCCTTGGAGAAGCTGGGCTACGGCCCTGCGCAGATCGAGGAGATCGTGGGCCATGCCGTGGGTCACGGCACCATCGGCAACGCGCCGGCGATCAACCCCACCTCGCTGGTCGGGCACGGCTTTGGCGAAAACGAGCTGGCCAAGATCGAGGCCGCGCTTGGCAGTGCGTTCGATATCCGCTTCGTCTTCAACCAGTGGACGCTGGGGGTGGAGTTCTGCACGCAGGTTCTGGGCATCCCGCAGGACAAGCTCAACGATCCGACCTTCGACCTGCTGGCGCATCTGGGCTACTCCAAGCGCGATATCGAGGCGGCCAACAACCATGTCTGCGGCACCATGACGCTGGAAGGCGCGCCGCATCTGGACCCCGCGCATTACCATATCTTCGATTGCGCCAACCCGTGCGGCAAGACCGGCAAGCGATACCTCGGCGTGCAAAGCCACATCACCATGATGGCGGCCGCGCAAAGCTTCATCTCGGGCGCGATCTCCAAGACGATCAACATGCCCAACGATGCCACCATCGAGGATTGCCAGAGCGCTTATGAATTGTCGTGGTCGCTGGGGGTGAAGGCCAACGCGCTGTATCGTGACGGCTCGAAACTCAGCCAGCCGCTGGCATCGGCGCTGGTCGAGGATGACGACGAGGCCGCCGAGGTGCTGGAATCCGGCAGCCAGCAGGAAAAGGCCACCGTGCTGGCCGAGAAGATCGTCGAGAAGGTGATCTACAAGGAGGTGCGCAAGACGCAGCGCGAAAAGCTGCCGCAGCGGCGCAAGGGCTACACCCAGAAGGCCAATGTCGGCGGGCACAAGGTCTACCTGCGCACCGGCGAATACGAGGGCGGCCAGCTTGGCGAGATCTTCATCGACATGCACAAGGAAGGCGCGGGTTTCCGGGCGATGATGAACAACTTCGCCATCGCGGTCAGTGTCGGCCTGCAATACGGCGTGCCGTTGGAAGAGTTCGTGGATGCCTTCACCTTCACCAAGTTCGAGCCTGCGGGCATGGTGCAGGGCAATGACAGCATCAAGAACGCGACCTCGATCCTCGACTACATCTTCCGCGAACTGGCGGTCAGCTATCTCGACCGCACGGATCTGGCGCATGTGAAACCTGAGGGCGCGAGCTTTGACGATCTGGGTCATGGCGAGCAGGAAGGCACCGGCAATATCCGGGAAGTGTCGGGCGAGGCCGCCTCGCGTTCGCTGGAGGTGCTCAAGCAGATCAGCTCGACCGGCTATCTGCGCAAGCGTCTGCCGCAGGAACTGGTCGTGCTGCAAGGTGGCCATGGCATGACCGAGGAGAGCTTTGTCGCAGAGGCGCAGACCGCGCTTCAGACACGCGCGCCCGAGGCCGTGCAGACCAGCCTGTCGACTGTCACGTCCGCGGCCACCGCGATGGATTCCCGCACAAAGGCCCGCATGCAGGGTTTCGAGGGCGAGGCCTGCGGCGAATGCGGCAACTACACGCTGGTGCGCAACGGCACCTGCATGAAGTGCAACACCTGCGGGTCCACCAGCGGGTGTAGCTAAGGAGAATGATCATGCAGCCAAAGATTGTGAGATTGCCCACAAGGCAAAAAGCCTGCGATCCGATGCAGCCCGAACTGGAACTCCATGTCGAACGAGAAGCCCACAGAGATGGTATTGGCATGGGGGTGCTCAGCGACGGCACGCCGTTTTTGACCCAACGTGCAATTGGAGATCTATGTGGTCTTCGGAATAAATATATCGGGATAATTTCGTCGGAGTGGAATAACTCTAGTCCGCCGGTAGAAGTGAAGCGTTTGAAAGAACTTCTTTACGAACAAGGTGATGAGATACCTAACCTCCCGCATATTGAAGTGTGGGCCGGAAATAAAAAGTATCTCGCATATACCGATAGAATATGCACGGCGCTTCTTGAGTACTTTGCCTTTGAAGCGCAGCGTCAAGGTGCAGCAATCGCTCTGCAGAACTATAGAAAGTTGGTTCGCAATGGCCTGAAGAAATACATTTACGATGCGACAGGGTATGTATCCGAGCCTGACGAAGATGTTTGGAGGATCTTCAAGGACCGAGTCAGTTTGACGTTTGATGCGGTGCCAGACGGCTACTTTGGGATATTCAAAGAAATATCCTCATTGATCGTAACCCTTGGTCTTTCAGGTCTACAAATTGACGAAAACTTTGTTCCTGACATCAGCGTAGGCCAAGCTTGGTCAAAGCATTGGGAGAAGGCAAACCTGACTAAACATTTCGGAGCCCGTACGTCATACGCTCACTACTATCCTGAGTATTTTCCCCAAGCGCTTAGCAACCCACAAATTGTCAAGTGTTATCCAGAAAATGCACTTGGTGAGTTTCGTCGTTGGTTCCGAGAGGACTACATCGGTGAGGGCCGTTTTAAGACTTATCTTACAAAGAAGGTAAACGAGAGATTGTTGCCAGAGGGATATGTAGAGAGAGCCATGCTTGCACTTATTCGAGAGTAGAATGGATTTAACAGTTCAGGGGCGGGTGCGCTCGTCCCGCGCGCGGATCGGCGGCAGGCAACGACCTGATCGAGCAGCGCGTCAATAATCCGATCCGCGAAACCTGAGGGGGCCTTGGCCCCCTCTTTTTATGGGCCGGTTATTGGCCGGTCGGGCGGATCTGGCGCAGTTGATGCAAACACGGTAAGGCTGTGGCGATCCGTCCCAGCCTTGCAGGAAGGCCCGCCATGACCCAAGCCCTGTCGCCCGCGATCGAGGCGCGCATTCGTGACAGCTTTGCCGCGCAGGCAATGATGACGACGCTCGGCGCGACGCTGACCGAGATCGCGCCCGGCACCGCGCGGATCGAGGCGCCGATCCTGCCCGGCAGCCTGCAACAGCATGGCTACGCCCATGCCGGACTGACCTTCGCCATCGGCGACAGCGCGGCGGGCTATGCCGCCCTTGGCATCATGCCCGAAGGGTCCGAGGTGCTGACCACCGAGATGAAGATCCACCTTCTGGCCCCGGCGCGCGGCACCCGTCTGATCGCGCGGGGCCGCGTGATCAAGCCGGGGCGCCGGCTGGTGATCGTGCAGGCCGATGTTCATGCCGAGGAGGACGGGTTCGAGACCCATGTCGCGCTGCTGACCGGCACCATGATGCCGCTGCTGCCGGGATAGTCTCCGGCAGATAGGAGACGTTCCCCGATCTCGAAGGGATATGCGGGGGTCTTTCATGGTCTTGAGTGGACGTTGGGAATCTTGTGACGAGCCGCGCATCGGCGGACCGCGGTGCGGCGATCCCGCGTGAATTCAGCAGCGCTTTATCCCAGCCAGATCAGAAAAAGATCAGAGCCTTGCGCAGGTTTCAGCCAAATCGCCGTGCCGGGGGGCGGCCCGGCGATGCGCGGCGCCCTTCGGGCTTGATTCCGCGCGGGCCGTACTCCCAACGTCCGCTCAAGGCCAAAACCTGCACAAATGCATCGTGCCATCATGACAGAACCCGACCCCATCGGGGCGCCCTGTGTCGGGTGGCAAGCACCAGGACAGGCCAGGCCCCTTTCACCCCGGATCGCGATCGGCTAGGTCTGCGTTGCATCGACCCTGCCGGAGGCCCGCCCATGAGACCCGTCCGCCTTCTCTCCGGCATCCTGACCGTGGGCGGCTGGACAATGATGAGCCGCGTTCTGGGCTTCGTGCGCGACGTGATGATCGCCAGTTTCCTTGGTCCCGGCGTTCTGATGGACGCCTTCGTCGCCGCCTTCCGCCTGCCCAACATGTTTCGCCGTTTCTTTGCCGAGGGGGCGTTCAACGCCGCCTTCGTGCCGATGTTCTCCAAGCGGCTGGAGGCCGAAGAGGACCCGATGGGTTTCGCCAGCCTCGCGCTGTCGGGGCTGGGGCTGGTGCTGCTGGCGCTGACCGGGCTGTCGATGGTGTTCATGCCGGCGCTGGTCTGGGCCACCGCCGAGGGGTTCGCGGGCGATGCGCGCTTCGGCGTCACGGTCGAGTTTGGGCGCATCGTCTTTCCCTATATCTTCTTCATCTCGCTGGCCGCGCTGTTTTCCGGCGTGCTGAACGCCGCCGGGCGCTTTGCCGCGGCAGCCGCCGCACCGGTGCTGCTGAACGTGCTGCTGATCGCGGCCATGGGCGCGGCGTCGCTTTGGGGTGGGGGCGTCGCGCAGGCGTTGGTCTGGACGATCCCGGTGGCGGGCATCGCGCAGCTGGCGCTGGTCTGGCACGCGGCAAACCGCGCCGGGCTGCGCATCCGCCCCGTGCGGCCGCGCTGGACGCCCGAGATGGCGCAGCTGGTGCGCATCGCGATCCCTGCCGGGTTGGCCGGTGGCGTGGTGCAGGTCAACCTCGTGGTCGGGCAGTTGGTGGCCTCGCATTACGACAAGGCGGTCAGCTGGCTGTATTCTGCGGACCGGCTGTACCAGTTGCCGCTTGGCGTGGTCGGGATCGCGGTGGGGATCGTGCTGTTGCCGGACCTGTCGCGCCGGTTGAAGGCCGGCGACGACACCGGCGCGCGGATCGCCCTGTCGCGGGCCGGCGAGGTGGCGCTGGCGCTGACCGTGCCGTGTGCCGTGGCGCTGGTGGTGATCCCGCTGCCGCTGGTCGCGGTGCTGTTCGAGCGCGGCGCGTTCAGCGCTGATGACAGCGCCGCGACGGCGCTTGCGGTGGCGATCTACGGCCTCGGGCTGCCGGCCTTCGTGTTGCAGAAGATCCTGCAGCCGATCTTCTTCGCGCGCGAGGATACGCGCAGCCCGTTCCGCTATGCGCTCGTGGCGATGGTGGTGAACGCCGTGCTGGCGGTCGGGCTGTCCTATGCCGTGGGCTGGATCGCGGCGGCGCTGGCGACCACCGTGGCGGCCTGGGTGATGGTCTGGCAACTGGCGCGCGGGGCGCGGGCCTTTGGCGAGGTGGCACGGTTCGATGCACAGTTCCGCCGCCGCCTGTGGCGCATCGTGCTGGCCTCGGCACTGATGGGGGCGGTGATCTGGGGGCTGGGCGCCGTGTTTGGGCCGCTGCTGTCGATGGCCGGCTGGCGGTGGCTGGCACTGCTGGCGCTGGTGGCCTTCGGCACGCTGGCCTACGGGCTATTCGGTCAGGCGCTTGGCGCGTTCCGACTGCAAGAGGTCCGCCACCGCCTGCGGCGCGGATGACCGGATCGAAGGACAGGCGCGCGTCATCCCCACCGGCCGCGACGGGCGTCGCTGGATGTCACGCCTGCCCGAGATGCCACGCGCCGGGGCGCCCCGACAGCGCCCATGTCGCGGGTGGGCCGGTGCGCGCGCGGCGGCGCTCCAGTCGCCAGTGATCGGCGTGCAATGTGTGCGCCGGGGCCATGTGCCAGCGGGTCTCGATCCCGGGCGCGCCGCCATCGCCGGGCGTCAGGATCAGCCCCAGCGGGCGCGCGTGGCCCCGTCCCGCGCCCTCTTCGGCAGCAAGATGCAGGCGGCGCACCGGCGTCAGGCCGGGCGGCCCGGGCAGATCGGCCACCACCAGCGGGGCAGCCCCGCTGCGCAGCGATTCCTCCATGCACCACAGGATGTCCTCGCGCCGCTGCGGGGTGACGAAAACGAAGCTTTCGGGGCCGGTCGCGGGCCCGGTCAGGGCGCGCATGCCGTCGGGATTGGGCCGGTCGGGCGCCCATCCCGGCGCGATCCACAGCACCGGGCCCGACGTGTCGCCCGCCACCAGCATGGCAAAGCTGTGCCGCGCGGGACCGCAGGCTTCGTGCAGCCGCGCACGTGGCAGATCGAGCGCCCCCAGCAGGCGCAGTGGCGCGGCGGGCTGTGTCTGCTGTCGTGTCAGGATCGGCGCGTTCATGCCATGAGATATAGCATGTTCACCTATTGTTCTCAATCGATTCCCGCGTCCGAAAGTGGCCGGGATGTTGCCCCGGCCCTCTGGATCAGCCCCGGATCACGCCGACGAACTTGTCGAACAACGGCTCGTTGGCGCAGATCACATCGCCCGATTCCACGATATTTTCGCCGCGGGTCAGCGGGTCCACCAGACCGCCCGCCTCGCGCACGATGATGATGCCCGCGGCCAGGTCCCACGGGCTGAGCCGGCGTTCCCAGAACCCGTCATAGCGCCCCGCCGCGACATAGGCCATGTCGAGCGCCGCCGCCCCCCACCGCCGCACGCCCGCGCAGGTGGGCAGCAGGCGCGCGAGGTCCTGCAACGTCTCGGGCAGATCCGCGCGGCCGCCAAAGGGCAGGCCGGTGGCGAAGATCGCCTCGCTCATCTTGTGGCGGCCCGAGACCCGCAACCGGCTGTCGTTCATCCACGCGCCGGCGCCCTTCTCGGCGAAGAACGCCTCGTCCTTGGCAGGGTCGTAGACAACGCCCGCCACGATCTCGCCCTTGTGTTCCAGCGCGATCGACACCGCCCAGTGCGGCAGGCCGTGAAGGAAATTCGTTGTGCCGTCCAGCGGGTCGACGATCCAGCGGCGGGTGGGATCCTTGCCCGGTTCCTCGCCGCCCTCTTCGGCCAGCCAGCCATAGTTGGGCCGTGCGTTCATCAGCTCTGCTTTCAGGATCTTCTCGGCGGCGATGTCGGCCCGGCTGACGAAATCGCCCGCGCCCTTGGTCGAGACCTGAAGGTTCTCGACCTCCTTGAAATCCTTGACAAGCGTGCGCCCCGCCTTGCGCGCGGCCTTCAGCATGACGTTGAGATTGGCACTGCCTACCATGGCGCTTGCTCCTTCTGGGTCAGACCGGGCCTATACGCCCGGCATCGGCCCGCGACAAGGGGCGACACGGCAGTGTCGTGGTGCGATCCCCTTCCGCGGTCAGCCGCGCAGAACAGCCCCGGGATTCATGATACCGGCGGGGTCGAGCGCGTCCTTGATGGCGCGCATCGCGTCAAGCTTGACCGGATCGCCGTAGCGTTCCAGATCCCCGACCTTGAGCCGCCCGATGCCGTGCTCGGCGCTGACCGACCCTTCCATCGCGTGCACCAGGTCGTGTACCGCGCGCTTGATCGCCGCGCGGTCGCCCGCGTGGTCGTCGCGGCTGCGGCCCGGTGCCGGGAAGACGTTGTAATGCAGGTTCCCGTCGCCGAGATGTCCGAAACAGTTGATCCGGAACGCGCCAAGATCGGCGATCATGGTCCGTGCCCGCGCGATGAAATCCGGGATGCACGACATCGGCAACGAGATGTCGTGCGAACTGATCGCGCCGATGCGCCGGTTGGCTTCGGGGATCTGTTCGCGGACCTCCCAGACGTCGCGGCGTTGCGCCTCGGACTGGGCGATCATGCCGTCGGTGACAAGACCGGCCTCGTATGCCGCGGCGAAAAGCCCCTCCAGCGCCTCGGCGGGATCAAGGCCACGGGCCAGCCCGATATCTATCAGCACCAGCCATTCAGGCAGCACGTCAAACGGTTGGCGAATATCCGGCAGGGTCTCGGCCAGAAATTCAAGCCCCTGGCGATGCATGATCTCGAACGCGCTGACGCCCTCGCCCAGGTGATCGCGCGCCATCGCCAGCAGGTCGAGCGCCGCGCGCGGGCTGTCCACCACCATCAGCGCGGTGCCCTCCCCGGCGGGGCGCGGAAACAGCTTCAGCGACGCGGCGGTGATCACCCCCAACGTGCCTTCGGACCCGATCAGCAGGTTGCGCAGATCGTAGCCGGTATTGTCCTTGCGCAGGCGCTTCAGCCCGTGCCAGATCCGCCCGTCGGGCAAAACCGCCTCCAGCCCCAGGCACAGGTCGCGCGCGTTGCCGTAGCGCAACACGTTGATTCCGCCGGCATTCGTACCCAGAAGCCCGCCCAGGCGGGCCGACCCCTTGGCGGCGATCGACAGCGGAAACAGCCGGTTCTCGGCCGCCGCCGCCGCATGGATGTCCTGCAGGATCGCCCCGGCCTCGACGACCATCGCGTTCTCCTCGGGCCAGATCCCGCGTACCGCGCGCATCCGCTCGAGGCTCAGGATCACCGGCACGGGGCCGTCGGGGCTGATTTGCCCGCCGACAAGGCCGGTACCCCCGCCATAGGGCAGCACCGGCACGCGTGCCTCGGCACAGGCCCGAACCACATGCGCCACGCCATTCACGCAATCGGGCGCGATCACAATGCCGCGGCCGTGCCATTGTCCACGCGGTTCCTCAAGATAATGCGGCGCTGTCTCGCGAAACGCCGCCTCGGGCAGATGCGCGCGCAGGGAGTCGATCAGGTCAGGCGAAGCGGAACAATGCGTCATGCCCCCTAGCTATCACGCCCGACGCCGTGATCCAGCCCTGTCGCAGCGACCGTCCCCGGCTTTACCTTGCCAAAAATACGCGATTCCCCGGTTACAACTTCGACGAGATCACGCCGGTATTGAACCCGCCCATCCGCAATTCCCCGAAGAGGCGCTGGTACTCGATCTTCGGGCAGCGGTTCATCACCACGTCGACGCCGCGCGCACGGGCCTTGGCGGCGGCCTGCGCATGCTCCACGCCGATCTGCATCCAGATGGTCTGCAAGTCGGGAAACGCCTCCAGCGCCTCGTCGACAATGGCAGGGACGTGTTCGGGGCGGCGGAAGATATCGACCATGTCGACACCGCCTTCGACATGCGACAGCGAGGCGACGACACTGTGCCCGAACAATCGCTCTCCCGCGTGGCCGGGATTGACGGGCACCACCTCGTACGACCTCAGGCCGAGATAACGCGCCACGTAATAACTCGGGCGGACCGGGTTCATCGACACGCCCACGACCGCGACGCGACGCGTGCGGGACAGGATATCGCGCAGGTGGGAATCGCTGTACTCTTCGCTCATGACCGTAATAAAGCACGTGTTGCGCGCAGAAAAAAGCGCCCAAGTAGAACTTGGGCGCCAGTCGCGGAACGAGGGACAGTGATAGGAAACGGCGATGTTCCGTTCCGCCGCTTCTGCATCTTATATAATGCCCGATTCCCGGATAAAAAGGCCTGTAATAGATCTGTGACCGGCGGTTGAAGAGAACCCGTCAATCGAAAATATCCTCGACCACGTCCCAGATCTCTTCCATCACGCGCCGGCCCAGCCCTTTGCGGCGTTTGCGTGGCCGGGGCGGGGGGCTGTGCCGGCGGTCGCCCTCGTAGCTTTGCCGGGGCAGCGTCATCGGGCGCGCCGTGCCGCGCGGCTGGCGCGGATCCGCACCGGGCGGGCCCGACGCGCGGGTCCGGGCAACCTTGGCCTTGGGCAGCGCCTTCATGTCATGCAGCGGCGCTCCGCAGCTTGCACAGGTCAACTCGTGGCGTGCGCGATCCAGCACAAGCGCCGCGCGCGTGCCGCAATAGGTGCATGTGGCGATCTTGTGGGCCATATCGCCTATATTGCCCGAAATTCCGCCATGTCCAATCCCCCGGACGTGCTCAGCCCCGCGAGGCATAAAGCGCCACCGCGGCGGCGTTCGACACGTTGAGCGAGCCGAAATCGCCGGCCTGGTCGATGCGCACCAGCCGGTCTACCGTGTCCCGGGTGCGTGGCCGCAATCCCGGCCCTTCCGCGCCCAGCACCAGGGCGACGGGCCGGTCGCGCCGCCCCTCCAGCGCCGCTTCGAGGCTTTCTTCGGCCTCGCCGGCCAGCCCCAGAACGATATAGCCCATGTTCTGCAAGTCGCCGATCGCATCGGCAAGGTTGCGTACCCGCAGATAGGGCTGACGCTCCAGCGCGCCGCTCGCCGTCTTGGCCAGCGCACCCGTCTCGGGCGCGGAATGGTGACGCGGGGCGATCACGGCACGCGCGCCGAACACCTCGGCCGAGCGCAGGATCGCGCCGACGTTATGCGGATCGGTCACCCGGTCGAGCAATACCACGCGCGGGCCCTGCACCCCGTCACCCATGCAGACCTCGGCCATTGGCCCCCAATCGAGCGGCTTGACCTCGAGCGCCGCCCCCTGATGAACCGAGCCCGGATCGAGCGGGGCGGTGAACCTGCGCGGATCGGCGATCTCGGGCGTCATCGCGCTCGTCGCGATCGCGGGCGCCAGCTTGTCGGCGGCGTTGCGCGTCACGATCAGGCGCAGCTTCTCGCGGCGCGGATTCTCCAGCGCGTCACGCACGGCGTGCAACCCGAACAGCCACACCGTTTCGGCCCCCTCCGCGCGGCGGGCCTGCTCTTTCTCTATCACCCATCGGGGCTTTTTCATGCCCGTCGCCCCTCTCAATTCCAGCGCGCGACCCTGCACCGCGCGGCCATCGCGTGCAAGCGATTTTCCGGTTGACGCCTTTTCCGCCCGCTTGTAACCCACCGTTACAGCAGGTGCAAAACCGCCGCTGTGTGGGCGACAGGCCGCAAGGTGTGGCAGGGGACTGTAACTCCCTCGCGGAGACGCACGCTAGGTTCGATTCCTAGGTCGCCCACCACAACGAAATCACGTACTTATTGGAAAAACTGAGGTGGCGAGGACAGCCGCTGTGAAGAGCGTATAAGCATTTCTTAAGCAAATTTAGCCGGGTGGGTGCTGTCTGAATCGCCGCTCGAAGGGGGCTGGCATAGATCAAGCCACTCGTTGCACCTGCTGATCGGGTTGGGTTTTCTCAGTCAACAGACCACGGCAGGTGATTTCCCGCCAAGGGCAGAATGTGCGCATTGGTGGTTGTAGAAGGTCATCCATTTCCGGACGCCCGCCTTCGCTTCTGACCCGGCCTTCCAGCCATGCAGGTGGATACAACCGTAGTTCGCTTCGCAGACCTGCGGTTCAGGGTCCGCCACAGCCGCTTGATGAAGATGTTGTCGAGACCCCCCCCCATAGTCTAACCACGCCGCAGGGAGGGCTTTGCGATAATGGACAGCTTTGAGACCTTGAAGACCGAGCAGGTGGACAACCACGTGCTGCTGATCACGCTCAACCGGCCCGAGGCATCCAACGCGTTCAACACGCAGATGGCTTGGGATCTGACCCATCTTTTCGAGACACTGGCCATGTCGCCGGGGCAAGTGCGCGCGCTGGTCCTGACAGGATCTGGCCAGAAAGCATTTTGCGCGGGTGGCGACCTGAAAGAGCGCAAAGGCATGTCCGATGCGGCATGGGGCGCACAGCACCTTGTGTTCGAGCGGATGATCCGCGCCGTGATCGCCTGCCCGGTGCCGTCTGTCGGGGCGATCAACGGGGCCGCTTACGGGGGCGGGTGCGAATTGGCGTCGGCGCTTGATTTCATCTATGTCGCGGACACGGCACGCTTTGCCCAGACGGAAGTGCGCATCGGCATCATCCCCGGTGCGGGCGGCACCCAGACCCTTGCGCGCGCCATTGGCGAGAAGCGCGCGAAAGAGTTGATCCTTTCGGCGCGTCCTTTCAGTGCGCAAGAGGCGCTGGACTGGGGGCTGGCCAACAGGGTCTGCCGGCCGGACACGCTGATGGATGATGCGCTGGAAACGGCGAGGGCAATTGCCGCCAATGCACCCATCGCCGTGCGACAGGCCAAGCAAGCGATTCACAAAGGGCTGCAGATGGGGCTCATGGACGGGCTCGCCTTCGAAATCGAGGCCTATAACCGCACCGTGCCCACCGACGACCGGCGCGAGGGTGTGCTGGCCTTCAACGAAAAACGCGATCCGGTTTTCAAGGGACAATAGCCATGTGCGATCCGGCGGCATTTTTCGGCGCGGGCCATGTCGATGATGCCTCCGTCCCGAATTCCGACGTCCGGGAGGCAATCCGCTGCCATCAGACGGTGGACGAGGGATGACGTACGACCCAAGTCATCGGGTCGATCTCATCTGATCTCATCCCCGGGATCATTGCCGGCCGGTCACGAAAAACCCGCGCTGGCGTGCGGACGGCGCAGCAGGCTGATTTGTCCGTATATTAGGACAGTGACATCTATCGGATAGACGAGCATCCGCAAGTCCTGACGCGTTCCTGTTATAGTCTTGCATGCGTCATGCACCGTATGCCCGGCTGTCAAGCCATGCCCCGATGGCCCGCGGCCATCCGGCAGCGTCCAGACCAGCCCGATCGCACTTGAGGCTGCCATTGTTGCAAAATTGCGGCCTGCGCTGGGACCGCCCCTTATCGCATTGACGCCATATAACGCGGACGCTTTCGGCGGTGCCGGGGGCCGAGACGCGGGTCATGAAGGCGATGCGGATGTAGATTTTTGCGGTTTGGCGGTCGGGATCTCTTGCGGTGATGCGATCTTCGAAGGTTCCCACGGTATCGGGTGACGCGCAGCGTTTCGATGCGGGCGTGGGCCGCACCGCTACCTCTGGCTCGTCATTTTGATGCTTCCGCACTCAGCCTCGGGCAGCCTCGCTCGACATCGCGAGGAAAGAGCGCCATGTGGTGATTTGGTGGGCTTGCCGATAGACGCCGAGCCTTTTGGTGAAACCCTTCATGTCAATGGACGCGTGCCAACGGGCGACGCATATCCATTTAGCTTGTCGCTTGGCTCGCGCCGACGGCGCGGATGTGCTGTCCGGGCAGCGACGGCAAGTGGCCGAGTAGCCGAACCCACACACGCAGGGTCGTGCAGCCAGAACCGCATCGCGTTTCCTAGATCCGCATGCCCCGTCTTTGGCCGCGCGCCGTCACGGGGGCAGCCCCGTATGCGACATACAGTCTCGAAGGCTTTCCGGACCGGGTCCCTAGGTTACCTCTATCGCCGCGTACACCAACGTATGCACAAGGAGCAAAATCATGGAAAACATCTCGGTGGGGCAATACGACCTCATTTACAATGCTTTCTCGTTTGCGTTCGCGACTCTTGCTGCGGCAACAATCTTTTTCTGGTTGGGACGCAGTCAGGTCGCTCCGCAATACAGGACGGCAATGACCATCACCGGTCTTGTTACCTTTATCGCCGCCTACCACTACTTTCGAATATTCGAAAGCTGGGAGGCCGCGTTTGACGTGACCGAAGGTACGGTCGCGACAACGGGCTATGCCTTCAATCAGGCATACCGCTATGTCGACTGGCTGTTGACGGTGCCGCTGCTGCTGGTCGAACTGATCCTCGTCATGGGGCTCAGCCGGTCGGAAACCGTGTCGCGTGCCACGCGCCTCGGTCTGTTGGCGGCGCTGATGATCGCCCTCGGATATCCGGGCGAGATCGCCGAGACTGCAGGCGCGCGCTGGTTCTGGGGCATCGCGTCGATGATCCCGTTCCTGTGGATCGTCTACGAGCTGTTTGTCGGATTGTCGAAGTCGATCGACGATCAGCCGGAAGAGGCACGTGGCCTGATCAGCGGTGCACGCTACCTCGTGATCGCCAGCTGGGCGTTCTATCCTGTCGTCTACTTCGCCGGGGCTGTCGGCCTTGAGGGTGCGACGGCGACCACGGTGATCGAGGTCGGCTACACGGTGGCCGACATCACGGCCAAGGCGGTGTTCGGTGTGCTGATCTTCATGATCGCACAGCGCAAGAGCATCTCCTACTTCGAAAGCCAGAAAGCGTCGGCACAGCCGGCCGAGTAAGGTCGTCGCTGCCCGCCATCTCGCGGGCAGCGATACCATCCCATTTCAGAATTTTCAAAAGAGGTACGTGGTGTCAGTGCAATGGAACGTCGACGGCATGGCGGTCGAGAAGTCGATGCGCGCCCTTCTCGGGGGCGGATCGGTCGGTTCGGTTGCCACTTACCACCTCGACACCGGGGGCGCCCGAACCCGTGCGACGTTGGCATTGGATGCCGCCGCGATGCTCGGCCTCGATACCGCGGCGGCACGAGCCTGCGCTTGCGCGGTGGAGCTCTTGCACAACGCCTCGCTCGTGCATGATGATTTGCAGGAACGTGATCCCGTGCGGCGCGGTAGGCTAGCGGTCTGGCACGCCCATGGCGAAGCCGCCGCAATCTCGGCGGGCGATCTGATGATATCCGCCGCCTATGCCAGCCTCGGCCGTCATCCCGACCCCGCCCGCGCCATCATGCTGCTGCACGAGGCCGTGGCCGAGACGGCGCGCGGGCAGACAATTGATCTGGCAGCGCGCATCCCTTCTGTCGCGGCGTATCGAGCCCTTGTCGCCGCAAAGACCGGCCCGCTTCTGGCGCTGCCGGTGCAGCTTGCGCTTTGTGCGGCGGGCCTGCGTGACACTGGGGACGCTGCACGAGTAGGGCGCGAGCTGGCGATCGCCTATCAGATACTGGACGACCTGCACGATCTCGACGCGGATCAGGCCGCGAACCGGGTCAATATCTGCACGATCCTCAAATCCGGGGACAGTACACCGGCCGAGGCCCGAGATGCCGCGCGACGTTCAGCCCAGGACGCGCTGACCGGGGCGCGTCGGCTGGCATGTGACCTGCCGCACGGCGCCGGATCGGCCTTTCACACCCTTGCCGACCGTCTGGACGGCACCTTGACGGAGTATTCCAATGCCGCGTGATACCTCGATCGATTGTCAGCCCCGCGCGATTGTCGCCGGGGCCGGATTTGGCGGAATCGCCGCAGCACTGCGCCTGAAGGCGCGCGGTTATGACGTGCATCTCATCGACCGTTGCGCGCGGCTTGGTGGACGCGGGCAAGTGTTCGAGCATGAGGGGTTTCGCCACGATGCCGGCCCCACGGTGCTGACCGCGCCGCATCTCTTCGAGGAGCTGTTCACGCTCTTCGGCAAACGCCTCGAGGATTACGTCGAACTGGTCGAGCCCGACCCGTGGTACCGCTTTCATTTCCACGATGGCGAGACCTTCGACTACGGCCCGACCGAGGCCGCGACCCAGGCAGAGATCGCGCGCTTGTCGCCTCGGGATGTCGATGGCTATCGCCGCCTTGGGGCATGGTCCAAGAAGATCTACGATATCGGCTTCCAGCGCCTGTCGACCACGCCGTTCCATTCGCTGGGGTTCATGCTGCGACAGATCCCGCATCTTGTGCGCTTGCGGTCTTACGAAAGCGTGTGGTCGATGGTCAGCCGCTTCATCAAGGATGACCGGTTGCGCCGCGCCTTCTCGATCCAGCCGTTGCTGGTGGGCGGCAACCCGTTCGACACGACCGCGATCTACGGCATGATCAACCATCTGGAGCGCACGCACGGCATCTGGTTCTGCAAGGGCGGTACCGGCGCGCTGGTCGACGCGCTGGAGCGGCTGATGCAGGAAGAGGGGATCACCATCAGCCTTGGTACGACGGTGTCGCGTATCCGGCTCGACGGGGTGCGCGCGACCGGGGTCGTGCTGGACAACGGGCTGGAACTTTCGGCCGATGTCGTCGTGTCGAACATGGACCCGGTGCATGTCTACCGCGAGATGCTGCCCGCCGAGGTGCAATCGCCCGTCGCGAAACTGCGCGCGAAAAGCGGGCGTTTGTCGATGGGCCTTTACGTGCTGTTCTTCGGGGCGAACCGGACATGGCCGGACGTGGCGCATCACACCGTCTGGTTCGGCGAACGCTACAAGGAATTGCTGAGCGATATCTTCCACCGCAAGGTGCTGGCCGAGGATTTCTCGCTTTACGTGCACCGTCCCACCGCAACCGATCCCAGCTTTGCGCCCGAGGGCAAGGACAGCTTTTACGTGCTGTGCCCGGTGCCCAACCTTGCCGGTGGGCAGGACTGGGCGGTCGAGGGGCCGAAGCTGCGCGACCGGATCGTCGCGGCGCTTGACGCCTCGATGCTGCCGGGCCTGTCGGAGGCCATTACGGCCGAATTCGCCATGACGCCCGAGGATTTCAAATCCAACTACCTGTCGGTGGACGGGGCCGGGTTCTCGCTCTCGCCGTTCTTCTCGCAATCGGCGTGGTTTCGATTCCATAACCGGGCCGAGGGGGTCGAGGGTCTGTATTTCGTCGGCGCGGGCACGCATCCCGGCGCGGGCCTGCCGGGCGTGGTGTCCTCGGCGAAGGTGCTGGACACGGTCGTGCCGGCCCCGGCGGTGGTTCCATGACAAAAGACATGACACCCGAAGCGATCCTGTCCCGCCATGCCCGCAGCTTCGCGCCTGCCGCACGGCTGCTGCCGCCCGAGGATCACGCACGGATCGCGCGGCTCTACGCGCTGTGTCGTACGGTGGACGATCTGGCCGATACCGAGGGTGGACCGCAGGTGCAGGCCCGGCTGACCGCGCTGGGTGCCGCCTTGCGTGACACGGGCGGCGCCGATCCGCTGGCGATCGAGGCGCGCGCGCTGTTTGACGCGGCGCCGGAAGGTCTGGCGAGCTTTGCCACGCTGGTCGAGACCGTTGCGGGCGATACCGGCGCCACCCGCCTTGCCGATGAGGCCGCGCTCGACCGCTACTGCATGGGGGTGGCCGGCACCGTCGGCGTGATGATCTGCACGCTTTTTGATATCTCCGCCCGTTGGCATGGACCTGCGTCCGATCTGGGCAAGGCGATGCAGCTGACCAATATCTGCCGCGATGTGGCCGAGGATGCGGCGGTGGGGCGGCGGTACCTGCCTCGCACACTTTGCCCGCATGCGCCCGATGCGATCCTTGCCGCCGCGCCCGACACGAGGCGCGATGTCGCGCGTGCCGTGGCGATGCTGCTGGCGCGGGCCGACACGCTGTACGCCTCGGGGTGCGCCGGTCTGCCGGTGCTGCCGCTGCGCCTGCGGCTTGCGGTGGCCGCCGCCGCGTCGATGTATTCCGGCATCGGGGCAGAGCTGCGTGCGCGGTCCTGTGATCCGCTGAGCGGCCGGGTGGTCGTGCCGAAATGGCGCAAGCTGCTGCTGGCGGCCCATGGCGTGACCGCGCATGTCCGGCCCGGACGCGCCGCCAACACGGAGCGCCATCATGCCGCGTCTTGACGTCGATATCGCGATCCTCGGCGGGGGCTGCGCCGGGCTGAGCGTCGCCACCCGGCTGGCCGCGGCGGGGCGCAGCCTGCAGGTGATCGAGCCGCGCGCGCACTACACTGATGACCGCGCCTGGAGCTTCTGGCGCACCGCCCCGGATCCGTTCGAGGATTGCGTGCGCGCGTCCTGGGCGCATTGGGATGTCGGCGGACCGGGAGGCATGGTGGGGCGCACGTCACCGCATCTGCGCTATCAAAGCGTGGCCGCCGGGCCGTTCTATGACCGGGCGCAGTCGGTGATTGACGACAGCCCGCTGGCCTCGCTGACGCTCGGGGTGGGCGCATCGGACCCGCGCCGAACGGAAGATGGCTGGCAGATCGAGACCGACGCCGGCGCGCTGTGCGCCAATCACGTGATCGACACGCGCACGCCGCAAAGGATTCCGACCTACGGGCAGTTCTTTCTGGGCCGCGAGATCCGCACAGAGCGCGCGGTGTTCGACCCGGCCCGCGTGCAGCTGATGCAGTTTCGCCCCGCCCGCAGCCGCGGTGTCGATTTCGTCTACATCCTGCCCTTCGCCCCGGATCGCGCGCTGGTCGAGGTCACGTCCTTCGCGCCGGCCTCGCCCGGCCAGGCCGTGTTCGAGGACTGGCTGCAAGCCGAGATTGCCGCGCTGTCACCCGGCGCGACAGAGGTCCTGCGCGAGGAAGCCGGCGCCCTGCCGATGGAGGTCGGCTATGGCGAGTCATCCGACGATGGCGTGATCCGCATGGGCCTTGGGGGCGGGGCGGCACGCCCGTCCACGGGCTATGCCTTTACCCGTATCCAGGCGCAGGCCGATCGTGTCGCGGCGGCGCTGCGGCGCGGCGCCCACCCGCAAATGCGCCTGGACGGGCCGGGCACGCGGTTCATGGACCGGGTGTTCCTGCAGGTCCTGCAGACGATGCCAGAGCGTGGGCCGGCGCTGTTCGAGGCGCTGTTTCGCAACGCGGCCCCAGACCGGCTGGAGCGGTTCCTGTCGGGATCGGTGCATCCGGTGGACAGGCTCGCGGTGATGACATCGCTGCCGACCCTGCCTTTTCTGCGCGCCGCATTGGTTCCGGCATGACGACCAACCCGGCCTGGCAGACGGTGCTCTTCGGCTGCTGCGCGGGACTGGCGGTGGTGTGGTACATGTTCGCCCAGCCCGGACTTGTTGCGCAGCTTTTGCTTCTGGCACCGCTTGTCGCCATTCTGGGCCTGCCGCACGGCGCGCTCGACCTGCCGATCGCCGAGGCGCTCTGGCCGCTTCACGGATGGCGCGGCAAGCTGCGTTTCATGGCGGTGTATCTGGGGCTGGCCTCCGTCGTAATCGTGCTTTGGACCCTCGTGCCCGGAATTGCCCTGGCTGCCTTTCTGGCCTACTCGGTGCTGCACTTTTCCGACGACTGGTCTTACGCCGCATCGCCACTGCGCTGGACGGGAGGGGTGGCGACAATCGGCGCCCCTGCATTGGTGCATCCCGAAGAGGTGGCCATGCTCTTTGCCTATCTCGCGCCGCCGGCCGCGGCCGGCGTCATCGCGCATGCAGCGGCAATGGCCGGTGCTCTCGGATTGTTCCTTTTTGCCGCGACATGCCTATTCAGGCCAGAGGCGCGGGGCCGGGCGGCGACGGAACAGGCAATCTTGTGGGGGCTCGCGGCTTTGCTCCCGCCCCTCATGTTTTTCACGATATATTTCTGTGGTCTGCACTCAATTCGGCATTTCAGCACCACGATCCTTTTTGTACCGCGTGCAAAACGCGCCCTTGCCATCGCGGCGCTTCTTTCCGGGATTGTTACCCTCGCAGCCGCTGGTTATCTGCATGACCGGACTGTCGAAGCTCCGGATGGGCTTGCAAGGCATCTTGTTCAAACAGTTTTCATCGGATTGGCCGCGCTTACCGTGCCACACATGATACTGGTAGAAGGGTTTAGAAATCTCAAGAAAAGGCGGTCAGCCGCTTTGCAACCGAATATTCATTAGCTCGTTTTCTGCGCAGTGCATGTCTCGACCCTCGTGTCGAAGCCCTCTTTCATGAACCAGCCGGTGCTACCGTCCGAATAAGCTGCCTGCGCCCCTCTCGCCACAACAGACGCGGCGGCGTCGACAAACCCTGTTGGCGCGCGGATCTGATCCGCCCGCCCGGACGCGTGCGGCATGCCGAAACCGATCGTCACAGCGCCGAAACTGACATCCGGAAACAAGAGGCGCATCGCGTCCCCATGGACGAAGTTTACACCGGATTGACGGGTCGCGCCGTCGCTGTGCGTCACCGGCGTTGACAATTCCGACTATTTTAGTAAACAAAGTCAAAGTAAACCGGGAGATTGAGAACATGGGAAAACTGACCGACAAAACACCACGCCGGATCGCCGCACGCCGGATGACAGGTGGCCTTGCCGCGCTTGTGACAGCCGGCGCAATGACTACCGGCACCGCACAGTCGGCAAGCGACACGCAACCGAATGACGATCCCATTCTGCTGACACAGGCCAGCGGCGAAGGCGAAAGCGCCGCAGGCGGTGAGGGTGAAGGCGAAGGGTCCGCCGGACTTGAACCCGAAACCGCCTTTCTGAGCGGCCTCGGATTCATGGAGGGCCATATCCGTGCCGGTCTCGCGCTCTACGAGCAGGGCGATCTCGAGGCGGCCAAGACCCATATGGGCCATCCCATCGAAGAGAAATACGACGCCGTCGCGGACCGCCTCGCAGAGCTTGGACTGGACGGCATGAAAGACGACCTCTCTGCGCTCGCCGCCGCCGCCGAGTCCGACGCGGATTTCGAAAAGGTCTCGTCGCTCTTCGACACGGTGCATGCCGGGATTGAGGACGCGCGCGCCGAGTACAGCCGGGCGCAGCAGGTGGATGGCCTGATCGCACTGACCCGCGTGGCCGGCGACGAATACAAGGTCGCCGTTGCGGGGGGCAAGGTGTCCAACCTGCACGAGTATCAGGACAGCTGGGGCTTTCTGCGCACGATCGAGCACGAGGCGCGCGAAATGGCTGACAGCGATGATACAGACGTGGCCAAGGTCGGCGCGGCGATCCTCGAGCAGATCGAGGCGACGGGGGCGGCCTTCGGCGACCTGCAGGGCGAAGGCTCGTTCGACATGGAGCCGGGCATCCTCTACGGTGCCGCCGCGCGGATGGAACTGGCGGCGAACCAGCTTTCGAACGGCGAGGGGGACGGCCAGTAACGCATGGTCTTCGTGATCGGAAATGTCTTGGGGGACCATGATCTGGCGGCCTTGCAAGAGGCCGCCGGAAAGCTGGACTATCAGGACGGTCGGAATACCGCGGGGCGGTATGCACGACAGGTAAAGACAAACCTCCAAGCCACACCGTGCCGTGAACTCGACGCCATCTTCGAGCAGGTGCGCAAGGCGCTGGACACCAATGAGATCGTGACCTCGATCGCGCGCCCGCGGCGCTACGCGCGCATGCTGCTATCGCGCTATCGAGGCGGCATGTCCTATGGTACGCATGTCGACGATCCGGTGATGAACGGCAATCGCACGGATCTGTCCTTCACCCTGTCGCTGAGCGATCCCGCCAGCTATGCGGGTGGCGCGCTCGTGATGGAGGATCCGGTCGAGGACCGGGCGATCACGCTCGGGGCGGGTGACATGGTGCTTTACCCGACATCGGCCCTGCACCGGGTGGAGCCCGTGACGGAAGGCGAGCGCGTGGCGATCGTTGGATGGATTACCAGCTGGGTGCGCGACCCCGCCCGGCGCGAGATCCTGCATGACCTTGACGTGGCCGCGCGCGCCATCTTTGACACCGATGGTAAAACGGCCGCCTTCGACCGGATCTTCAAGGCAAAGGCCAACCTGTCGCGCATGTGGTATGACGACTGAAGCCTCCGGCTCGTGAGTGTCACGCCTCAAATCCGGTCGCCGCAGCGCTCGACCTGCACCTTACATGACGGTTGGGCGGATGCGACGACCGCAGGCCGATACGGCATCAGGCCTGATCAGCGCAGATGCGCGCGCAGCATCCAGGCGAATTTCTCGTGCGTCCGACCGCGTTCGATGCACAGATCCTCGGTCAGCGTGTCGCCGTGTTTCGCGGCCAATGCACCAGCCCCGGCGATGGTTTCCGCCAGCGTCTCCTGGGCTTCTTTCAGCTTGCGGACCATCTCCTCGGCGGCGGGTGCATCCTCGCATTCGGGGACCTTCGAGCGTTTGATCATCGCGGCCAGCACGCCCTCGGCATGCCCGTCCAGCGCCTTGATCCGTTCGGCCAGATCGTCCTGCGCGGTGAAGTGATCCTCGTAGATGGTCTGGAACAGGTCGTGCAGCGGGCCGAAGGCCATGCCGGTGACGTTCCAGTGAAAGTTCTGCGCCAGCATCGTGGTCACGACCGTTTCGGCCTTGCACTGGTCCAGCGCCTCGATGATCTGTGTGTACGCGTCTGTCGAAAGTGATTGTGCGGTCTCGGTCATTTCCGCCTCCTGAAGCGTGAATCATTCTGGCTAGCTCGTCGGCTGGCTACCACCGGAATATTGAGCCCGATTAAGTCCTCTTGCAACAGTTTTTAGAATCTTTCTAATCCTGTTCGTAATTGTCGATGACGGTTCGCAGAAGGAATACCAGATGTCTGCGGGCATGCGCCGGTACGCGGGACCGCAGCAGAAACGCGGCGCTCGCATCGTCGCGGCCGCGCAGGCTGCGCGCCAGCGCCAGCAGCCAAGTCTCGTCAAAGGACATCTCCGCCTCGCCCGCGCGCCGCAGGATCGGGCGGCGCCCCAAGGCCTGCGACAGGCAGCGCATCAATACCTCCGATGCGGCGGTCGCGGAGATGGACCCGTTGCGCGACAGCGCAGCGCAGGCCCCGAACAAGTCGACATACCCCTTGCAGCGGACATCCCGCGATGCGCGGCGCAGGCGATCCAGAAACGGGTTGAGGGGGCTGCTATCCCCCGGCGCGACCGCTGGAGGCAGCGATCTTTCGGACAGGGCGGATCTCATGCGGCCTTATCCCCATCCAGCACCTTCAACGCGACCTTCTTCTTTCTGCATTTCTTTTCGAAGGCCTCCTTCCAATGCGTATACCGCCCCATGAGGGTCTGCTGCGCCACGACAAGCTCGACGAACGCTGCGCGATGCGCGTTCTTGTCCAGCGCCTTGAAGGTCGATTTCTGCTGCTTCGTCATCGAGCATCCGATGCAATGCCCGTCGCGCTTGAACTTGCATACATCGATGCAGGGGCTGGGTATCTTGCTCATGCGGGCCTTCCGGTGGTCCAGGTCAGTGTCGTGATTTCGTGAGGAACAGCTTTCCTGCGCGGGTGATCCGCAGCATGTAGATCTGCCCGTCCAGACGGATATGCGCCGTGCCGTCCGCCTGCACGAGCTCGCGGGCGTCATGGGTGGCGGGCAGGGGTGTTGCGGCCCCGTGCGGATGTGTCCTCGCATCGCCCATCCGGCTTACCGCGCATCGTCCGGCTGCCGCGCAAGCGTGCGCTGCAGGTCGATCAGGTGTTCCAGCGCGATCCCGTCTGCACCGGCGCAATCATGCGCGACCTCGCGCCAGCCATTCGCCCCGGGGGCCGGGCGGCGGCGGGTCTGCTCGGGCTCGGGTGTCGTCACTGGCCTTTTCCTTTCCGGTCCAGATGATCCGGTCCCGCCACGGGCTGGCACGCCATCCGCAGGCGCAGGACGAAATCACGATGCAAAGAGTCAACTTTGTTCAACATAGCCTTTTCCGATCAATTCGGTCAAGAAATAATTCAGTCCGGATCAGGCGGATCTCTCACGTATCCATGCTCGAAACCCCGGCCACTGTCCCTTGTGCGGGATCAAGACGCGCCTCGTCATGCCGGAAGCATGCCTTTGGCATGAGGCCGCCCCGGCACGGCGATTTGACTGCAATATGCGCAATGCTCGGATCTTTTCCCGACTTGGCTGGCATGAAGCCCTGCCAAATTCACGTTGCATCGCCGCACCGCGGCCCGTCGATGCGCGGCTCTTCACGGGATCGCCGCCAATCCACCAGCGCAGACAGCACCGCCCAGCATGAGTGGTTGACACTATCTGTCACCTTTACTACGAGCCTCCGACCGTCGCGATCCCCCAGCTTTCGCCAGGCACGTGCGATCGGCAGAACACGAAATCACACTGATCGGGGGATCAAGACATGCAACGAAACCGGCCCCTGGCCGTCTGCCTGGCCGCATGCGCGGCGTTCCCGGCTGGCGCCCAGACGACGACCGACGACGAGATGACGAAGCTGGGCACTCTGGTGCTCGAATCGGCCACCCGGACCGAGACACCGGTCGACGAGACCACGCGCTCGGTCAGCGTGGTGGATCGCGAAGCCGTGCAGAACCAGCGCCGCGTCGACAACAACATCGCCGACATCCTGTCCAACGAGGTGCCAGGCTTCAGCCAGAGCACCGAGGCCAATACCGATTTCGGCCAAACCCTGCGCGGCCGTCCCTTTCTGACGCTGATCGACGGCGTACCGCAATCGACCCCGCTGCGCGATGGACGGCGCTCGCTCAACTCGATCGGCGCGGAGGCCATCGAGCAGGTCGAGGTGATCCGCGGCGGCACCGCGATGTACGGCTTCGGCGCGACCGGCGGCCTCGTCAACATCATCACCAAACGGCCCGAGGACGGGGAATTCAACCTCGAGCTTGGCGCCGGGCTCAGCTTTTCCCCCAAGGATCTGGGCGAATCCCTTAACTGGGAGACGTCCGTCAACACTTCGGGCCGCACCGGCAAGCTCGACTACGTGTTCAGCGGCTCTTTCCTGCGCCGTGGCGGACGTTTTGATGCCGATGGCGACCGTATCCCGGCCGATCCGACCGGCGCGCAGGGCGGCATCGCCGACAGCGACGCCACGAACCTGATGCTCAAGCTGGGCTACCAGCTCACCGAGGATCAGCGCATCGAGATCAACACGCTTTACTACAATATGGAACAGGACAGCGATTTCGCCGGGCTCAGCTTTGCCGGCGCTCCCGATACCGACACCAAGACCCCGGCGGTGCGCGGCGACGCCAACCCGGTCAATCCGGGCACCGAGAACCGCAACCTTGCCGTCACCTACACCCACGACGACGTGCTTGGCAGCAGCGTCGATCTGCAACTCTACCAGGCCGATCTCGACGTGGTGTTCACCAAGTTTCCCGGCTTCCCGCAAACCCGCATCGAATCCGAGAAACGGGGCGGCCGGCTGACCATCGAATCGCCGGTCGAGCTTGCAGGCGCGGGTTTCGACGTGATCTGGAGCCTGGATTACCTGCAGGACGAGACCGAGCAGACCTCGACCGACGCACCGAACACCTCGCCCACCCTCGACCAGGATGCCTATGCCGGCTTCGTGCAGGTCAACGCGCCCCTGGGTGATATCGGCAAGCTGAGCGGCGGCATCCGCCACGAGATCATCGATGTCGATGTCAGCGACTTCACCCGCGCCGACGGCACATTCGTGCCCGGCGGCACGCTCGAATTCGACGAGACGCTCTTCAACATCAGCGGCACGCTGTACCTGAGCGACCGGACCGATCTCTATGCAGGTTTCTCGCAGGGCTTCACCGTGGCCGACATAGGCCGGTCGATCACCGACAACACCTTCGCCACCACGACGCAAGCCACCTCCGAGGCGCAAAAGACCGACAATTACGAGATCGGCCTGCGCACGCGGCAGACCCGCTGGGACGGGACCGTCGCCGTGTTCTTCAACGATTCCGACAACGGTACCACATTTGACCAGAACCTGCAGATCGTGAAACAGCCCGAACAGACCTACGGCGTCGAGGCGACGCTCGATGTCTACGCCACCGAGGCGATCACCGTGGGCGGCACCTTAACCTGGCTCGAGGGCGAGGTCGATCTCGACGGCGACGGCAATTTCGACGAGGATCTGCCCAGCACCCGCATCGCACCGGCCAAGCTCACCGCCTATGCCGAATACGCGCCGACCGACAAGTGGCGAGCACGGCTTCAGGCGCTTTATTCGGGCAACCGCGATGTCGACAGCACGCGGTTCGGCGGCACCAGCGACATCGACGACTATCTCGTCTTCGACCTTTATGGCGCGATCCACGATGTCGCCGGCGGCACGGTGGAGGTGGGGATCGATAACATCCTCAACAACGAGTATACGCCGGTGATCAATCAGGCCTACGACTCCGCCTACGCCTATGCCCGCGCGCCGGGGCGCCGGGTCTCGCTCGGGTATACACGGCGCTTCTGAGATGGGGGCCGCGGGCATATCGCTCTGCGCGACGCGTCCGCGCCTTGTGCAAGAGCTTGACGCCCTCATGCCGGGCTATGCGCTGCATGGCCCGGTACCCGGATCGCCGGTCTTCCACCCGTTGGATGGTGACACAGACGCGATCGACACCGTCCTTTCCGGCATCGACCGGCAGGGTGGACCCGCCCATGCGGCGATGCGGTCGTGGAACGTGCTGATCTGGCAGCCGGTGCTGGTCGCGGTGCTCTGTGCCGAGGCCGAGGGACGCGCCGCCCCAGTCGACCGCGCCGGCTATCTCATGGGGCCTGAATTCGGCTGTCTTCTCGAAGACTTGGGCGAACGGGCAGGGGACGTGCACAGCATGGCCGCCCGGCCCCTAGACCGCGCCACCACCGCGATCTTCGATGCCCTCTCGCAGCGCGTGCGTCTGCGCCGCGAACTGGCCCGGCGGCAGTTGGCTGACCGGGTGCTCGGCGTGCTCCACCGCCGCGCGCTTCTGGGATTCTCCACGGTGTCGGCCACCCGCGGCGCCGCGACGCACTGGCTCGCCGCCCTCGATCTCGACGGGCTGAGCGCCCTCGAGCCGCTGCAGCTTGGCGATGGCGGCGAGGGGGTGTGGCTCCGCCGGCGCTCGTGCTGTCTGGAATACCGTGCACGGCCGGGCTTTCTCTGCACGACCTGCCCACGGCGCGCGCGCGCCGCCCGGATCGCCCTCAGCCAGCAGGAATGGCAGGCCCATGTTCGCGCTTGAGGATCTGCGCGTCGCGCGCGACGGGCGCGAGATCTTGCGCCTGGACCGGCTCGCGCTTGGGGCCGAGGGGGTGACGGCGATCCTCGGGCATAACGGGTCTGGCAAGTCCACGCTGATGGCGCTTCTGGCCCGGCAGATGCGCCCTGAGACGGGCCGCATCACGCTGGAAGGCCGCCCGCTCGACCGCTACCGGCAAAAAGCCCTGGCCCGCCGCGTCTCGTTCCTGCCGCAGCGCCTGCCCCCCGTCGCCGGGCTCAGCGTCCGCGACCTCGTGGGGCTGGGCCGCTTCGCGTGGCGCGGCGCGCTCGGGCGCATGGGGCCCGCCGATGAGGCAGTGATCGCGCAGGCGATGCGCGACACCGGCTGCGACGCCCTGGCCGATCACCTGGTCGACAGCGCCTCGGGCGGCGAACGGCAGCGGGCCTGGATCGCCATGTTGCTGGCGCAGGAGGCCCCAGTGCTGCTGCTTGACGAGCCGACGGCGGCGCTCGATCTCGCGCATGCCTACGAGGTGATGGCGCTTCTGCACCGGCTGGCCCGCGACGCGGGGCGGCACGTGATCGTCATCCTGCACGACATCAACCTCGCCGCGCGCCATGCCGACCGTATCGTGGCCTTGAAGGCGGGGCAGGTGGCCTTTGACGGGCCGCCGGACCGGCTTCTCGACGCGGCGGTGCTGCGCGACCTCTACGGCATCGAGATGACGCTGCTGCCCCATCCCGCCGGCCCGCCGCAGGCCGTGGTCGCCTGAAAGGACTGACGCCATGCGACACGCGCTCTTCTGTCTCGCGCTTTCGCTGCTGCTGCCAGCCTGCGCCGCGCGCGCCGGTGATGCACCCCCTGACCGCATTGCGACGCTCAGCTGGGTGTTGACGGAACTGGTGCTCGAACTCGATATCCGCCCCGTCGGCGTGGCGGACGTGGCCGGTTACCGGCAATGGGTCGCGCGCCCCACGCTACCCGACGGCATCCCCGACCTCGGCCTGCGTCAGGAACCAAACATCGAGCGTCTGGCGGATCTCGATCCCGATCTCATCCTCGCCGCCGATCAGCAGGCCGACATCGTTCCGCTGCTGCGGCGCATCGCCCCGGTGCGGGTAATAGACGGCTTTGACGCCGCGCAGGACAATGCCCGCGCCAGCCGCGCGGCCTATCTCGCGCTTGCACGGCTTACCAACCGCGAGGCGCTGGCGCGGGACCGGCTCGCAGCGCTCGACGCCCGCATCGCTGCGGCGGGCGCGCGGGTGCGCGAGCATTTCGGCGGCGAGGTGCCGCCCATTCTGCCCATTCGCCTGCTGAACCCCGAAAGCCTGCGCCTGCACGGCGCCAATTCGATGGCGCTGGCGGCGCTCGACGGGATGGGGTTGCGCCACGCCGCGCCGGGCAAGGCCAGCGATTGGGGATTCGTGCAGAAACGCGTCGAGGATCTCGCCCGGCACGAACAGGCCATCATCCTCCAGATCGGCCCGTTTGCCGAGAAATACGCGCTCGCGGCCCGGCCTATCTGGCAATTCATGCCCTTCATCCGCGCCGGGCGCTTCGCCGAGACCCGAACAGTCTGGACCTTTGGCGGCGTCTTCTCGCTCGGCCACCTGGCCGAAGCGTTTGCCGATGCCCTGCTCACCCTCGACGCGAGAGTCGCTCGATGATCCGCGCGCTCGTCCTTGTCCTGCTGCTCTGGGTCGGGCCGGCGCAGGCCGATCCCGTGACCGTCGAGGACCGCCGCGGGGTGCAGAACTTCGCGGATCGGCCCGCGCGCGTGGCTGTGCTCGACTGGGCGTTCGCCCAGCAGGTGCTCGATCTTGACGTCGTGCCCGTCGCGGTGCCCGAGATCGCGCTTTACTCCGACTGGGTGGCAACACCGCCAATCCCCAGGACGGTCACCGATATCGGTCGCCGCGACGCGCCCGATCTCGAACGGCTCGCATCGCTCGACCCGGATGTGATCTTGGTGTCGGACACCGCCCCGGCGGAGGTGGCGCGGCTGGAACGAATCGCACCCGTGCTGGTCTTCGACGCGTTCGACGCCGCGCATGACAACATCGCGGCGGCGCGGCGCATCTACCTGACGCTCGCCCAGCTTTTCGACCGCGAGGCATTGGCGCGGACGCGGCTAGAGGCGATGCGGGCCGAGATTGCCCGGCGGGCCGAGGATCTGCAAGGCAGCCCAATCCGCCGCGCGGCGATCGTCCGCCTCAACGATGCCGCGACGATCTGGGTCTATGGCGACAATTCCCTTGCCGAGGCCGCCTTGCAGCGGCTCGGCCTCGTCAATGCCCTGCCGCAGACCGCCAGCCGCTGGGGCGTGGCGCAACGTCCGCTCGACGTGCTGGCCGGGGTCGAGAGCGGCGCGGTACTCGCCATCCGGCCCCATGGCCCGGGCGCGGCGGTTTTCGACAGCCCCCTCTGGCGGTTTCTGCCCGCCGTGGCAGAAGGCCGCTTTGCCGAGATCCCCCCGCTCTGGAGCTATGGCGGCATCCTGTCGCTTGGCCGCCACGCGCAGGCGATCCATGCCGCGCTGACGAACCTCGCGCCATGATCCGTGTAGCCCTGATCGGCGCTGCAGTGCTGGCATTGGCCGCGGCACATCTCGCGGCGGGCAGCGATCTTGGCGCGCCGCGCATGCTGGCGCTGGTCCTGGGGGCCACGCCGCAAGCCTTCGCCGATGTGCAATTCACCCATGCCGCGCTGCCGCGCCTCGTGATGACGCTCCTTTGCGGCGCGGGCCTCGGCCTCGCGGGCAGCCTTTTCCAGCAACTCACGCAAAACCCGCTCGCAGCACCGCTCACCCTCGGGGCGGCCTCGGGCGCATGGCTCGCGCTCGTGATCGCCACGTTGCTCGTGCCGTCGCTGGCGGCGACGCAGGGCGAATGGGTAGCCCTTGCCGGCGCCACGACCGCTTTCGGCCTCGTTGTCGCGATCTCGGGCCTGCGAGGGCTGACCGGCATCGGCGCGGTGCTGGCGGGCATGGCCGTCAACCTGCTCTTCGGCGCCATCGCCGCGACCATCGTGCTGCTGCAAAGCCCTTATTTCGGGCATCTGTTCATCTGGGGCGCGGGCGATCTCGGCCAGTCGGGCTGGGACAAGGCGTTGTGGCTCGCCCCACGCCTCGCCCCGTTCCTGGTGCTGTCGCTCCTGTTGACACGCGGCCTCGCGCTCCTGCGCAGTGGCGCCGATGGGGCCAAGGCGCGGGGGCTGTCGCTGCTCCCCTTCCTCGCCGTCGCGGCGGGGCTCGGGCTCGGGCTCACGGCGCTCAGCGTCGCCGCGGTGGGCCTGATCGGCTTCATCGGGCTGGTCGCCCCGAACCTCGCGCGCGTTGCCGGCGCGCGGCTGCCGCGCGCGGAGCTGCTGGCCAGCACCGGGCTCGGGGCCGGGCTGTTGCTGGCCACGGACCTCGTGGCGGTGCTCGCGAATTACCTGACCCGCGATCTCGTCCCGACCGGGGCGGTCGCAGCCCTCGTCGGCGCACCGGCGCTGATCTGGCTGATGCGGCGTCGGCCGGGATCCGCGGATCAGGCCGCCTACCGCCTGCCGCCGGGACCGGCGCGCGTCCCGCGCCCCCTCTGGCCCGGCCTTGCCGCTGCGATCATCGCCATCACCCTCGTCGCCCTGACGACCGGGCACGGCGATGCGGGATGGCAGGCGGGCTGGCCCTCCGGTCTCACATTCGATCTGCGCTGGCCGCGCGTGCTGGCGGCGGCCGCGGCGGGGCTCGCCATGGCGCTTTCCGGCGTGATCTTGCAACGGCTGATCCGCAACCCGCTGGCCAGCCCCGACATCCTTGGCATGACGGCGGGCGCCACCGTCGCGCTGGTCGGCACGGCGATGCTCGGCGGTGGCTCGATCCACGAGGTGGGGCCGGGCACCGCGGTCCTCGGCAGCGTGCTCGTGCTCGCCTTGCTGCTCGCTCTCGGGCGGCGTCACGGTCACGCCCCGACGATGCTGGCCCTGACAGGTATCGCGCTTGCCGCGCTGCTCGACGCGCTTGTGAAGGTGGCCCTCGCCGCCGGCAGCCAGGACAGCTACGCGATCCTCGGCTGGCTCGGTGGTTCGACCTACCGCGTCACCCCGGTCGAGGCCGGGTTGCTCGCCCTTACCGCCCTCGCCGGGCTCGCGCTGGTGCTGATGCTGCGCCGCTGGCTTACGCTGATCGCGGCGGGCGACGACATGGCGCTGGCGCGCGGTCTGTCTCTGGGGCTGGCGCGGCCTGTCTGCCTGACGCTGGCAGCAGCGCTCGCCGCGCTTGTTACCGCATGGCTGGGGCCGGTGGCCTTCGTGGGACTACTCGCCCCGCATGCCGCGGTGATGCTGGGCGCGCGCCGGGTGGCGGCGCAGGCGCTGATGGCCGGCGGGATCGGCGCGATCCTGATGATCGGGTCGGACTGGCTGGGGCGCATGGCGATGTACCCTATGCAGCTTCCCGCGGGCACCGTGGCCTCGGTGCTGGGCGGGGGATACTTCCTCTATCTCCTTTTGCGCAGGCGGGTGGTGTAACTGCCACAGCAAATCTTGACTCATTTGCTCGTTAACGGGTCGGGGTGCGGGCGGTGCGGCGACTGCGCCGCCTATCCACACACAGACCGTGCCAGCCTTGGGCCAGCCATGCGGTTCTCTCGGCCTCTCCCGACCGGAGGCGAAAGGAGCTTGTCATGATTGCGCCCTGCCGGGGTTTGTCCTGCCGCGTCCATGCCGCCGTGCTTGCGCTTGGGGCGCTCGCTGCGCCCGGTCTTGCGGAACCGGCCGACGATGTGCCGCACCCACGCCTGGACCTGACCCTCAACACGGTGGTCGCGACCGAGGGCGGCGGCTGCCGGGTGACCTTCGTGATCCGCAATGATCTTGGCGCGGCGATCGAGAAACTGGTCACCGAGGCGGTGCTGTTCGACACGAAAGGCCGTGTCGCCACGATGACGCTGTTCGATTTCGGCGCCTTGCCCGAAGGCCGCCCGCGCGTGCGGCAATTCGATCTGGCCGGGTCGTCCTGCGACGATATCGGCGAGGTTCTGGTCAACGGCATCGGCACCTGCGAGGGTGACGGTCTCTCGCCGGCGATCTGCCTTGCCGGGCTGCGCCTGTCCTCCGACTCGGCTGTCGAGGTGACGGGATGAGCTGGATCGAGGCCATGATGGACCGGCTGGGCGTCGTAGAGCTCGATCAACTTGCGGTTGTCGTCGTTCGGGATGACGGCCATGAATTCCTGTTTGGCCTGCTCGCCGAGGTTCTTTGTGTCGACAAGAAACAGGATGCGGCGCGCGCCGGGGTGTTTGAGCAGGCGGTAGACTTGGGTCATCGCGGTGAAGGTCTTGCCCGACCCGAAGGCCGCCTGACAACGGAGTCCACCGGATGCTTACGGGCCATCTTCGAGGGTGGCCATCGCTTGGGCAAATAGAGTTGCGGCAGAATTCCCCATGCAACCACGGCCAATGGTAGTTGTGACTGGCGTCAGCGCAGCACTATGAATTCAAAGCAACGACAACTGAGGGCGGGGACCGATCAAGCGTTGCGCCTTTCGCGTCTTACGCCTCGGCGCCGTTCCTTCCGGGACAAGCCATGCGCGTCCTCCATTTGTTCTTGAATTATTGCCATCACCTGTCGGACATTCCGCGGCCGTTCAGGGTGCGGTTTCAACTCATGCGGCGATGGCGTCGGGCTATGGGATCGTTTGCATACCTTTGCACGTCGTCATGCAGTTCACTTCAGAAAATCCCGCTCTGCCTCTGGCGAGAGCGGCTGCGACGCGTCGATCGCGGAGTAAAACGCGTCGAGCGTTTCGAGTGAGGCGGCCGGCGCATAGCCGGTCGCGGTCGCGGCCGTCGCCATTGCGAAACGCAGCGACCAGTCCGAGCCGTCGCGACAGGCGACGTTGACGTAGCCTGTCGCGCCGCCTGCTGTGGTCTCGTATTCGCGGCAGAACGCGCCCGCCTTGTCGGTAAACGAGGCGACGATGCGCAGATCGCGCCCATCCGGCAGCTCCGCCTGCGCACCTGCGGGCAGCGAGCCGAGCTGCGACTGCAACTCGGCGTTCAACACAAGTGGGTCCGTGCGTGATGCACCGGACATGAAGAAGGCCCCGGCCGACAGCCCGGCCACGAGGGCCAGCGACGCGGCCAGTGCCATCGGCTGCCATCGGGGCCCGCGCTGGATCGGCACCACAGTGTCGGCTTCGCGTGACACGGCTGCGCCCATCTCTCGGATGCGGGTCCCGAGGTCTGCCGAGACGACAGTATCGGGACCCTCGCGCGCCGCCGCGTGTACCAACTTACCGGTCTGCGTAAACAGGGCGTAGCGGGCCGCCAGATCGGGATCATCGGCAATCCGGGCGTGCAGGCGCGCGGCCGCGTCACCGGTGATCTCGCCGTCGGCAAGCGCCATCAATGTCTCATCGTCGATTTCCATGGTCACCATCCTTGGTGTTGCCTGACGTCAACGGCTGGCGGCGCCGTCTATTCCGACCTTTTTCGCCAGGGCGAAGCGCGCGCGGCTCAGACGGCTCATCACCGTGCCCTTGGGGATCTCCAGTGCCGTGGCCGTCTCGGCATAGCTCAGGCCCTCGACACAGACCAGATGCAGCACCGCGCGCTGATCCTCGGGCAGGTCCTTCATGGCGGCCCGCACCGAGGCGAGCATCAGCCGATCGTCGGTTTGCGCGGCGCTGTCCACGGGGTCGGCCTGCGGTGCCTCGTGAATGTCGATAACCTCGCCGCGCGTGGCATCGCGCCGCAGCATGTCGATCCAGGCATTGCGCAGGATCCGGAACAGCCACGCCTCGAGCCGCGTCGCCGGGTCGAATTGCGCGCGGGCGCGAAACGCCCGCTCGGCGGTGATCTGCACAAGCTCTTCGGCCAAGTCCCCGTTGCGGCACAGTGACAGGGCGAAGCGCTTGAGATTGGGCAGAAGATCGACGACCTCCTCGACGAAATGATCCTGCATCACCTGCTTTTCTGGGCCTCGTCGTGTTCTGACGGAATTACCACCCGGTTTTTACGTTATCGTCTACATGGCATGATCGGTGACGAAGGCAAAAGGGGATTTCCGATATGCGACGCGTCTGGATGGTGGGCTTTGCAGTAATCTGCCTGTGGGGGGCGGGCATGGCACCAATGATGCCGTCGTTGCAGATGGTCGGAGTCGCGTGGGCTGATGATGGCGAGGGGGATGGCGGTGATGGCGACGGCGACGATGGCGGAAGTAGTAGCCCGTCTGGCGGCCGTGGCGCGTCCGGTGGCGGTGGCGGCGGCAGCGTCGGGACCGGTGAGGTCGACAGCCCGCGCGATGTGATCCGCGCGTTCCAGCAGCTCTTCAGGGGGCAATCGGTCGACCAGCCGCCGGCCCGGTCCCGGCAACGCGCCGCGCCGCAGCCCGCGCCCCGCCCCGAGCGCGCGCCCGATGAGATCGTCGCGCGCGACCTCACGCCAGAGGATACCGCGACCCTTGTGGCGCAAGGCTATGCCGTGCTGGAAAGCGTTGATCTGGCGAGCCTCGCCACCACCATTCGCCGCTTCGGCCTGCCCGACGGCGTGACGCTGGAGGCAGCGCGCGCTACGGTACGCGCGCTGCCGTCGGGTGAGGCCGCGGATTTCAACCACTACTACCGCACCGGACAGGACGGCATGGCCACCGCGGCGGCGTTGACCGACGCCCCCGAGGCGACATGCGACGGGCTGCACTGCCCGGCGCGCGCGCTGATCAACTGGCCCGAGGGGACCGGACCGGCGGGATGCGGCGCCCCGCTGCGCATCGGGATCGTCGATACCGGGCTCAACCCCGATCACGAGGCGCTGGTGGCCGCCGATATCGAGGTGACGCGCATCGCGCCCGAGGACTATTCGCCGTCGGACGCCATTCACGGCACCGCCGTCGCCGCCCTGCTGGTCGGGAACCCGAATACCCGCGTGCCGGGGCTGCTACCGGGCGCGCGCCTGAGCGCGGTCGATGCCTTCTACCGCGATGCGGGCGACGAGCGCGCCGATGCCTTCACGCTGGTGCGCGCGCTGGATCGTTTGGCGCAGGACGGCGTGCAGGTGATCAATCTCAGCCTTGCCGGCCCGCCCAACACCGTGCTGGAGGCCACGCTCGACCAGCTTGCGGATCAGCGCGGAATTGTCGTCGTAGCCGCCACCGGCAATGCCGGCCCGCGCGCCGATCCGGCCTATCCGGCGGCGTATGACGGCGTGATCGCGGTCACGGCGGTGGACCGCGGCGGCACCGCCTATCGCCGCGCCGGGCGCGGGCCGCATGTCGATCTGGCCGCGCAGGGGGTCGAGGTCTGGACCGCGGCCTCGATCGAGGGCGCGCGCTGGAGGACCGGCACATCGTTTGCCGCGCCCTTCGTGACCGGCGCGGCCGCGCTCTGGCTGCAGCACGACCCGATGCTGTCGCCGGCGGCCGTGCGCGGGCGGCTTGTCGGGACGGCCACGGATCTCGGCCCTGAGGGGCGCGATGACATCTACGGGTACGGGCTGCTGGATCTCGGGGGCAGGTGCCCCGGGTCGTTGCCGCTTCTGCCGGTATCCGCCGAGTAACCCGGCCACTTTTCATAGTCTGCAGGAAAAATCACGTCGCGCCGGGGAATAACCCTCGGCGCGCCACGTTGTCCCAGTATCGAACGCATGACCGGAGAATGGGACGATGAAAGACATCACGATGCATCTCGACGTGGATATCCCCGAGAAGATCACGGCCTGCAGCGCCGCCGGTCGCCTGACGGCCCGGGTCATCCGGCCGGCAAACCCCGTGCCCGCACCACCCATGGTCGTCCTGCACGGCATCTCGCGCAATGCCCGGGACCTGGCGCGGTTGTTCACACCCGAGGCCGAGCGTACCGGCCGCACAATCATCGTGCCGCATTTCCCCGAAGACATCTGGCCCGTGTTTCAGCGCCCGTGCAAGGCCGCGCGGCCGGATCAGGCCCTGCTGGCGCTGCTCGACGCCGTCGCCTCAACGCTGCCCGACCGGGCCGGCCCGGTGGACCTGTTCGGCCATTCCGGCGGCGCGCAACTGGCGCATCGCTTTGCCATGCTCTACCCGCACCGGGTCACCGCGCTGCACCTGGTGGCGGCTGGCTGGTACTGCCTGCCAGACCAGAAGATGCCTTATCCTTACGGGCTGGCGCCCGGCACTGACCGCGCCGGCGCCAACTGGGCGCGGCGCAACACCGAGGGGCTGCGCGAATTTCTGCGCCTGCCGATATCGGTCTATGTTGGCAGCCGGGATGTCGCCCGCGACCCGGCGCTGCGCACGACCTCGGCCCTCGATGCCGGGCAGGGCCGCAACCGGCATGCACGTGCCCGCGCCTATGTCGCGGCGCTGACCGTCGCGGCCGACCGGCACGCGCTACCCGCGCGGGCACGCTTTGTCGAACTGGCCGATTGCGATCACGACGTGGCGCGCGCGATCACCCAAAACGATCTGGCGGCGCGTGTGCTGGACGCGCGTCGTCAGGCGATCTGAACGCCACACGACACTTAACCCCGGAGATTCGAGATGACCCTTTCCGACACCCTTGCGCAGGCCAAGTGGACCTTTGCCACGAGGCGGGTGGATCGTGCCCGCGTGGCCCGCGCCGATACCGATTTCATCGCCGCGAAACCTGGAGATCTGATCCTCGCCCATGTGGAAAAGATCGGACAGCACCGCCGCGTGCAACTGCCCTCGGGGCGGCCATCGCTGATCTATCCCGGCGACGCGGTGGTGATGGCCTGCGGTGCGCGCTACGCCCCCGACCAGTTCGAGGGGCTGGCCGAGATCGACGCGCAAGGCGCCGACCTGCTGGCCGGGGGCGGCTGCATCGGGCGGATGGTGGCGCGCAACAGCCGGATCAAGCCGGCCACGCGGCTGATGCCGTCGGCCCGGTTGCTGGATGCGGCGGGACGTGCGGTGAGCCTTGCCGATTTCGCGATATCGCCGCATCGGGGCGCGCCGCAGACGCCGGTGATCGCGGTACTGGGCACGGCGATGAATTCCGGCAAGACGCTGGCCACCGCGCAGCTTGTCCTCGGCCTGCGGCGCGCGGGGTTCCGCGTCGGCGCGATCAAGGCGACCGGCACTGGCGCATTCGGCGATACCAATGAATATAGCGACAGCGGCGCGCATTACGTGGGCGATTTCACCGATGCCGGAATGGTCACGACCTACCGCGAACCTCTCGGCCGGATCAAGGCCGCCACCGAAACGCTGATCGCCGAGGCCGGCGCGCAAGGCTGCGACATCGTGGTGATGGAGGTGGCCGACGGCCTCTTGCAGCGCGAGACTGCCGCGATCATCGCCGATCCGTGGTTCAAGGCGCTGATCTCGGGGCTGGTCTTTGCCTGCGGCGATGCCGTCGCGGCGGCGGGCGGCGCGGCGATGCTGATCCGTCAGGGACTGCACCCCGATGCGCTGACCGGCATGGTCAGCTGCTCGCCGATGGCCAGTACCGAGGCCGGAGAAGCGACCGGATTGCCCGTATTGACCAAGGACGATCTCGCCGATCCGGCCGAGGCCACGGGGTTCGCCCTGCGTGCAGGCCTTGGTCGTAAAGAGGCCGCGTGATGTCGATGCCAGGACTTCTCGATGGTGGCCGCCGGCGCGGGCTGGCTGTCGTCAGCCTCGTGACGCTGGTGCAAGGCATCGCGGCAGGCATCGCGGCCTTCGCCACCCGTGGCCTTTTCGAGGCGATGCACGCCAAATCGAGCCTCCCGCCAGGCCTGATCGCGGCGCTGGCCGCCTCCGGGCTGGCGATAGCGGGCGCGCGGGTTCTGGCGCGGCTGATGGGCGAACGGCTGGGGCAGGACTATGCCCTTGCCATCCGCCTGGCGCTGCTGGACCATGCATCGGGGATGCCGGCAAGCGCCGTGGCCAGGCGGCGCAGCGGCTATATGAGCCTGCGCTTCGTGGGCGACATGACCGCCTTTCGCAACTGGCTGGGCAAGGGGTTGCCCCGGCTGATCGCGGCGGCGGTGATGGTGCCCGCCGCCTGTGCCGTCCTCTGGATGCTGGAGCCGCGCTTTGCCCTCGTCATCGCGCCGCTTTTCGGCGTCACGCTTGGGGCGATGGCCCTTGCCGGACCCCGGCTGGAGCCGCTGCACCGCCGCCTGCGGGCCCGCCGCGCGCGCATCGCCGCCGAGATGGCCGAACGCATGCCCCTCGCCCCAGAGCTTGACCGGATGGGGCGCCGGCCGACCGAGCTACGCAGCCTGCGCAAGCGCACGCAGCGCATGATCCGCGCCGCGATGCGCCGCCTCGCCTGGGCGGAATCGCTCAAGTCGCTGCCGGATGCGGTGGCCGGGCTGGCCGCCTGCGCGGTGATCGTCACCGGCGCACAGACCGGGGCCGGCACGGGCACCATTGCCGGCGCTCTGGCCGCCATCGGCCTCGTGGTGACGCCCTTGCGTGACCTGGCAAGCGTCTGGAATTTCCGCGCGGCCTATCTCGCGGCGCGCAGGAAGTGCATCGCGGCCCTGACGCGCGACCAGCGCAGCACCGGTCGGGGCAACGCGCGCCTGCCCCGCGGGCCGCTTGATGTCGAGGTGCGCGATCTGCCGATGCCGGAGGGACACGTGCTGTCACTAAAGATCTCGGGGGGTGGGCAATGCGACCTGACCTGTGCGCCATCCGATGCCGACGCGCTGTTTTCGGCACTTTGCGGGCTCGAAAAGATACCGCCCGGCCATGTCACCCTGTCGGGCATCTGCCTGACCAAACTGTCGCGCGGCAGCCTGCGCCGCGGGGTGCATCAGCTGAGCAGCACACCCGTGGTGCTCATGGGATCACTGCGCCGGAACCTGGCGCTCGGCCTGAGCCGGCGGCCATTGGATGCGAGGCTCGAAGAAACGGCGCGCGACGCCGGGCTGAGCACGCTGCTGGACAAGATCGGGGGCCTTGACGGTCCTCTCACAGAGGGTGGACGCACGCTTTCGGCGCACGACCGCAGCGCGCTCTCGCTGGCCCGGATCCTGCTGGGCAGGCCGCAACTGGTCCTGTTGGGCGACGGCGCCTGGCATCTCGACCCGAAGGCAAGGCACATCCTCACGGCACATCTCGAGACAAGCACGGCCACCGTCCTGCGCCACCCGGCCCTGTCACAGGCCAGCGGCAATGGCCCACTTGCCGCCTGACAAAACGGGAATGCACAGGAACAGGGATGATACCAGCGCGCGAAACGTCTGACCCTGCGGCCCTTTCCAACCTCCCTGATCCCTGATTCCCGGCTGGAAAACGGATCATGAGACAGAGATAGAACATGCGCTGGAGATCAAGCCGAGCTTGGCGCGACCGCGGGCACTGGCGGCGCGTGAGCAGAAGAACCGGACGGCGCGGCGGATGCTGGCGCTCGCGAACGCGCTGAAGGGCAAGAGTGTGAATCGGCATGGAAAAGTGATCCACCTGTGGAGTGCGCCCCTCGGGATGGACAGATTAAGTGAGTTGAATTGACCGGGAGCGGGCTTTCAGAGGAAGAAAGCACATGCTAAGACGCCATCGCAGCCATAGCACCGAGTTCAAGCGCCAGGTCGTCGCCGAGTATCATGCCGGCGAAACCCTGCATGCATTGGGCCGCCGCCACGACCTTTCAAGAAACCTGATCCGGATCTGGATCGAGAATGGACCTGTCGCGGTTTGGTGCCGCTCCTTTGCTGCATATTATGCTATCAAAGGAGCGGCACCAAACCGCGACAGGTCCACCGGCAAGCCTGACGACGGGGCGATCGTTGCTGAAATCCGCATCATCACCGACGAGTTCGAAGGCTACGGCTATCGCCGCGTCGATGCGGAGCTCCGCCACCGCGGTTTCGTCGTGAATGCAAAGAAGGTGAGGCGGCTAATGAAGGAGCACGATCTGAATCCGCGGCGACGACGGCGTTTTGTCCGCACGACCGACAGTGATCACGACAGCCCCATTTTTCCGTTCGTTGCAAAAGGGTTCGAGGTTCACGGCCCGGACCAGCTCTGGGTGGCCGACCTGACCTACCTCACGATCACCGGTGGCTTCGCCTATGCCGCGCTCATTCTTGATGCCTGGTCCCGCCGCGTGGTGGGATACGCAATCGGTCGAGGCATCGATGCGCGCCTCGCCGTGAAGGCGCTTCGCCAGGCGATCGCGCTGCGCAGGCCCTTGCCCGGTTGCGTGTTTCACACGGACCGCGGCTCGCAATACGCGTCAGAAATGCATCGCGACCTGCTCGAGGAACATGGCTTCGTCGGCTCCATGAGCCGGCGTGGCAATCCCTACGACAACCCGCAGGCCGAGAGCTCCATGAAGACGCTGAAGGTGGAAGATGCCTATCTGATGGAATACGAAACATTCGAGGATGTCGCCGACGGCGTGCCGCGCTTCATCAAGGCCTACAACACCCGTCGCCTGCATTCAGCCCTGGGGTATCTAAGCCCCACCCAGTTCGAGGACCGCAACGCCCGCAAACCTGTCAAAACCGCCGCCTGATCCTGTCCATCCCGAGGGGCGCACTCCACTGGGTGGGTTATGATCATCTAAAACTGACCCACCTGCCACGTTAGCATCCTTGCGTTCATGCACGGAGGAAGAGCAGGTGTTACTAATAGAAACGGCACTAAAGATCCGTGGTTGGATCTTGGGCGATGGCCGCAGCATCCGTGCTGTGGCGCACGAGACAGGCATCTCGCGCATGACGATCAAGAAATATTTGAAGGACCCGAAGTAACCGCAGTATCGGGAGCGGCAACCGCGTGTTGGTCACAAACTGGGCGCGGCATTCGAGGCGCGTCTCCGGGAGCTTTTCAAACACGATTTGCAGCTTCGGCGGCGTCCCGCGCCGGGTGATAATCGATCCACCGCAGTTGGCAAACCGTCTGGGAGACGGTTTGGACATGAACGGGTGGAGCCCCAGGATCATCGACAACCCCAAAACCATGGTCACCTAAGTCTCACGATCAAAGGATCGGATCTTTCATCCACGCTTTCTGGCCTTGATGAACCACTATGTCATCGAACCGCCGTCCATTGGGCTTGAACCAATGGCGCCACAATGAACGGCCTTGCACCCCCGCCGCAGGATGGGAGAAGGGTCAGGTCGAGAAGCAGGTCCAGTTTCTGCGTGGCGAGTTATGCTGCCCAAAGCTTGCCTTTGACGATCTGGATGCGCTGAATGACTGGCTGCGCCTGCGCTGCGCGGAACCGGCTGAGCGCCACCATCCTGCTCACCGCATCCTGAAGACGCAACACGCCTGACGGAAAGCAGGCGCCAAAGAAGTCGTGCGCATTGGGCTTCCCAAAGTGAATCCTTCACGGGATAGTTCTGCAACAACGCCACCTCAACCTCATGAAAAGCAAGACAGCACGAGGGATGGTTCGCTCACATATTCATGTCTTGTGCGATGGATCGACCAGGGTCTTTTCGCGATTTTTCCGGTTGTGGCAGATGCGCCACCTTGTTCAAGGTTCCAATTTCCGAAGAGACGATCGGACGCTCTACTGGGCTCTGAAACATCGATCGGGCGCGTTGCCTGGAGCTGAGAGCCCAAGGTCCCGGCCAAATGCTGGATGGTTCCGCGAAAAGACTCACAACCGGTGTTCAGAGGAAAAGAGGTTCAATGAACCTTTTGCCCAGTTGGTAGAAATCCGTTAAGGAGTTGAAATCGTTGGTAGGCCCGGAGGGACTCGAACCCCCAACCAAAGCGTTATGAGCGCTCTGCTCTGACCAATTGAGCTACAGGCCCGACCAGAAGTACCGATACGTGCAGCCTTGGGTGAGGTCAAGGCTTTGACATTGCGCGGCTTGCCGGGATGGTCTAACGCGGGGCGCATGTGGGATCGGGGGCTGCCATGACCGAAAAGCGCGACGCGATGACCTATGCCGAGGCCGGGGTCGATATCGATGCGGGCAATGCGCTTGTCGAGCGGATCAAGCCGGCGGCGGCACGCACGCGGCGCGCGGGCGTCATGGCGGGTCTTGGCGGGTTCGGCGGACTGTTCGATCTCAAGGCGGCGGGCTTCAGCGATCCGGTCCTTGTTGCCGCGACCGATGGCGTGGGCACCAAGCTGCGCATCGCCATCGACACGGGCCATGTCGATGGCGTGGGGGTCGATCTTGTGGCGATGTGCGTCAACGATCTTGTGTGCCAGGGGGCGGAGCCCCTGTTTTTCCTAGATTATTTTGCGACCGGAAAGCTCGACCTAGATCAGGCGGCGCGGATTGTCGACGGGATCGCGCGCGGCTGCGAAGGGTCCGGCTGCGCGCTGATCGGCGGCGAGACGGCCGAGATGCCGGGCATGTATCCGGCGGGGGACTTTGATCTTGCGGGCTTTGCCGTCGGCGCGATGGAGCGGGGCTGTGCGTTGCCGGACGGCGTGGCCGAGGGCGATGTCCTGTTGGGTCTGGCCTCGGACGGGGTGCATTCCAACGGGTATTCGCTCGTCCGGCGGATCGTCGAGCGGTCCGGGCTTGGCTGGGATGCCGCCTGTCCATGGAGCGAGGGAGCCCTCGGGGCGGCGCTGCTGACCCCGACGCGGCTTTACGTGCGCCCCGTGCTGGCGGCGTTGGCGACCGGCGGTGTGCATGGGCTTGCCCATATCACCGGGGGCGGTCTGACCGAGAACGTGCCGCGTATCCTGCCCGAGGGGCTCGGGGCCGAGATCGATCTTGGCGCGTGGCCGTTGCCGGGCGTCTTTCGCTGGCTGGCCGAGACCGGCGGCATGGCCGAGGACGAGCTTCTCAAGACCTTCAATGCGGGCATCGGAATGGTCGTGGCGGTGGCCCCCGACGCGGCGCGGCGCGTCGCGGACAGCCTGCACGACGCGGGCGAGCAGGTGCACCGGCTCGGGCATGTCGTCCCCGGCGATGGCACGGTGCGCTACACAGGCGGGCTTCTTTGACCAGACGGGTCGCGATCCTGATTTCCGGTGGCGGGTCGAACATGCGCGCACTGGTCGAGGACATGACCGGCGACCACCCGGCGCGGCCCGCGCTGGTCCTGTCGAACACCGCCGATGCCGGTGGCATCGAGTGGGCGCGGGGCAGGGGCCTTGCAACGGCCATCGTCGATCATCGCCCGTTCGGGTCCGACCGGGCCGCGTTCGAGGCCGAAATAGCGGCACGAATGGTCCGGCACGAGATCGACCTGATCTGTCTGGCCGGTTTCATGCGGGTGCTGACGGCGGGTTTCGTGTCGCAATGGCAGGGGCGCATGCTCAACATCCATCCGTCGCTATTGCCGAAATATCGCGGGCTGAATACCCATGCCCGCGCGCTTGCCGCTGGCGAGCGTGAGGCCGGCTGTACCGTGCATGAAGTGACGGCGGAGCTTGACGACGGGCCGATCCTTGGACAGGCGCGGGTTCCGGTACATTCCGACGACACCCCCGAAACCCTGGCTAAGCGGGTGCTGGCGCAGGAACATGTTCTATATCCCGAAGTGCTGCGGCGTTTTGCCGGCGGTGACCGGCGCCGGGTCGATATGGGCTGAGCCTCGGCCCTCGTTGGCATCTCCGAGGATCTCGGATATATCCGTCTTGCGGGCTGTGCCGGACCTGCAGGACACGACAGAAAGACGAAATCGCCCTCATGAAAACGATTACCACGACAGATGACCTTGCCGCGTTCTGTACCAAGGCGCGGCAGTACCCCTACGTGACAGTGGACACGGAATTCCTGCGAGAGCGGACCTATTATTCCAAGCTGTGCCTCGTGCAACTTGCGGTGCCGGACACGGACGAGGACAGCGCCGTTCTGGTCGATCCGCTTGCGGGCGAGGGCCTGTCACTGGCGCCGCTCTACGAGCTTTTTCGCGACACTTCGGTGGTCAAGGTGTTTCACGCAGCACGGCAGGATCTGGAGATTTTCCACGTCGATGCCGGCGTCATTCCCGCCCCGCTTTTCGACACGCAGGTTGCGGCGATGGTCTGCGGCTTCGGCGAACAGGCCGGGTACGAGACGCTGGTCAAGAAGATCGCCAAGACGTCGGTCGATAAAAGTTCGCGCTTCACCGACTGGTCGCGTCGACCGCTCAGCGATGCGCAGAAAAGCTATGCCCTGGCCGACGTGACGCATCTGCGCGGGATCTACGAGCATCTCGCCCGGAAACTGCAAAACACCGGCCGCGCGGGATGGGTCGACGAAGAGCTGAGCGTCCTCACCGATCCCGAAACCTATCGCGCCGACCCGCAAGAGGCGTGGCGCCGGGTCAAGACCCGCAATACCGCGCCCCGGTTTCTGGCCATCGTGCGCGAGCTGGCGCGGTTTCGTGAGGAACACGCGCAAAGCCGCGACATACCGCGCAGCCGGATCTACAAGGATGACGCGCTGGTCGAGCTTGCCGCGACCAAGCCGCAAAGCGTACAGGATCTGGGCCGGTCGCGCCTTCTGCTGCGCGAGGCGCGCAAGGGCGAGATCGCCGAGGGCATTCTGACGGCCGTCAGGGCCGGGCTGGACTGCCCCGAGGCGGATCTGCCCATGCCCGACCGCACACTTGACCGGCAGCAGGTGAACCCGGCGCTCGCCGATCTTCTGCGCGTTCTCTTGAAGGCCAGAAGCGATACCTACGATGTCGCGTCGAAACTGATCGCCAGCGCTGCGGATCTGGATGCCATCGCCGGCGGTGCGCGCGACGTATCGGCCCTGCGCGGCTGGCGGCGCGACGTGTTCGGCGGCGATGCGCTGCGGCTTTGCGAGGGCGAAATCGGTCTCGCCGTCCGGGGCAAGGTGGTCAAGCCGGTGGAACTCTGACCCCGGCTGCGATCCCGGCTGACCGGCGGCCGGCCCGATAGTCCGGATCAGCGCCGACTGACGCGTTCGTTGCGCTGTCCGCGCACGCGGATCTCTGTCGCGCGCTCGACATCCTGGGTGGAGACGAAAACGGCGGCGTGCACCTGTCGTGTGCGTGGCGGTCCTTGCGGCGTGTCCGACGGCTGCACCGCCCGCAGCTCGTATGACAGCACGCCATTGACGGGATCGTTCTTCGCCTGCCCGGGGATCATGCGCACGTCGAAAGCGCCTTGTCGCATCGTCTGCCCGGTCACGTGGATGATCGCGCCGTCGCCGGTGCGCTCGACGTCCAGCGCGATGATCTGATCCACAGGCATGCCTTCATAGACCTCTTCGCGGGTGCGGCGCCGGAAAATGCTGTTCTCGCGTTCCGGGATCAGCGGGTTTGTCCCCTCGGCCGAGGCCGCGGCCGGATCACGACGTCGGGCCGTGCTGCGCCCGAACCAGTTGCGTGGATTGATCCGCGAGTCGCGGAAACCGCCGCATCCTGTCAGGGCCAATGCCCCGGCCATGGATATGAATACGCGCCTGTGCATGCCGTCTGCCCTCATGTCCTACAGGTATTGGGTAGCGTATCCGTCTGCGCTTGAAAAGGTGCAAGCCGGGGCTGGACGTTTTCCGCATCGCTGCCTACGTCATAGGGTGTGGGTCAAGGAGAAGAGCATGGCAAACGCAGCATTCGAAGAAATCGTCGATGACTTCGAATTTCTCGATGACTGGGAAGACCGGTACCGGTTCGTGATCGACAGCGGCAAGGCGATGGAGCCGCTCGACGATGCGCTGAAGGTGCCCGCGACCAAGGTGGATGGCTGTGCCAGTCAGGTCTGGTTGCATCCCCGGATCGAGGACGGGCGTTTCATGTTCGAGGGCGACAGCGATGCCGTCATCGTGCGAGGTTTGATTTCCGTGCTGCGCGCGCTTTACAACGGGTTGCCCGTCTCGGACGTTCCCAAGGTCGACGCGCCCGCCGAACTGGAACGGCTGGGGCTGCACGATCACCTGTCGGCGCAACGCTCGAACGGGCTTCGGGCGATGATAGAGCGCATCCGCTCGGTTGCGGCCGAGGCCGCCTGACACCTCGGGATCGTCGCATCGCGGTCATGCCGCGTCGAGCAGATCGCGGTAAATCGCGCAAAGCGCTTCGGCTTCCTGTTCGATCCGGCAATGCGACCGGGCATGAATACGCGCGTTGTCGGACCATTCGGCGCGCAGCGCGGGATCGTCCAGCAAGGATGCGATGGCGTGTGTCATCGCGTCCAGATCCTCGACATCGACCAGTGTTCCGGTCCGCCCGTCCTGTACCAGTTCCTCGAACGCACCGACCCGCGTGGCGACCACCGGGCTGCCGCAGGCCATCGCTTCAAGCGGGGTCAGGCCGAACCCTTCCCATCTTTGAGGCGCGACATAAAGGTCGAGCGCTTTGAACCAGCGCGACACGTCCCAGTGCGGATCCTCGGGCAGGAACAGGACCCGGTCCTGCAGCCCCGCGGCCGCGACCTTGTCCACCAGCCCCTGATGGAACGTGCGAAACCGGTCTGTCACGCCGCCCATCATGACCGCCACCGTGCCGGGACGGTCCGGCAAAAGGCGCAGCATCGCGTCGATGAACAGGTCGTTGCCCTTCTGCGGCCGGATGCGCCCGAAGCACCCCACGAGGAGGCTGTCCCGCGGCAGGCCGAGTTCGGCGCGCAGCGCGCCCTTGTCGGGCGCCGGCGAGAACCGCTCGACATCGATGCCGTGATGGACGACCTGCGCGGCCACCTCCAGAAACGAGGCCGACTTGGCCGAGGTCGCCACGACGCGGTCCATCCGCCGGATCATCCATTTCGTCAGCCTCTTGTGATCTCGCTGCGCCGCCGAGGTGAAGATCAGCTTGAGATCCTTGCGCAGCAGATGCCGCAGCACGATCCCGGCAAGCATCTCGTTGTTGCGCCGCGCATGCCATACCCTGCGGCGACGGCTCAGCGTTGGCAGGCAGGCAGGCGGGATCTGGGGGATGTCGGCGGGGATGTTCGGCCCGCAGGCCGCCACGTTCATCATGCGCGCCTGGATCGGCACCAGCCGGAACACGGTGGATGTCACGCCCGACATGCGGGATTTGAAATTCGGCGCGATCACGTCGATGGTTTCGGCGGCATGGGACATGGCGGCATCCTTGGCTGACAGGGCGTCGGGCGGTTCTACGTCGGATCCAGCAGCGCCGAAAGATCCCGCGTGAGCGTGTCCAGCACGTCATCCTGTGCGGTGGCAAACGCGCGCGCCTTGTCGCGCATCGCATCAAGGCGCCGGGGATCCCCGAGCAGCGTGACAAGGGCGGGGCCAAGATCCCCGGCCTTTGCAACCTCGCGCGCGCCACCCGCCGCGTCGAGCGCGGGGTAAGTCTCCGCGAAGTTGGCATAAAGCGGGCCGTGCAGGATGGCCGACCCGGCATAGGCCGGCTCGAACGGGGTGTGACCACCGACCGGCGTGAACGAGCCGCCAAGACAGGTGATCGGACACAGCGCGTACCACAGCCCGGTTTCCCCGAGGGTGTCGGCGAGATAGACCTGTGTCCCGGCGTCGATCTGCCCGCCGCCAGCCCGGCGGGCCCCGGCAAGATCGGCCCCGGCGATCATCCGCTCCAGTGCCGGTCCACGATCCGGGTGACGCGGCACGAGGATGACAAGCGCGTCGGGATGATGCCGCAGGACATGCGCATGGGCGGCGAGCATGATCTCTTCCTCGCCGGGATGGGTCGATGCCGCCAGCCAGAGCGGACGCGCGCCGATGCTGGTCTCGAACGCCTGCCGCGTGGCGTCATCAAAGGGCAGGGCCCCGGACAGGGATTTCAGGTTTTGTCCCTGCCGGGCCTGTTCGAGACCAAGGGCATGCAGATGAGACACGGTGCGCGCGTCCTGACAATGGATCAGGCGGAAATGCCCCATCAGGTGACGCGCCGTGCGCGGCGCGCGGTTCCAGTTGCGGGCGGATGTGTCCGACAGGCGCGCGTTCAGCAGCGCGAGCGGAATGCCGGCCGCATGAGTGTCCTCCAGCATCTGTGGCCACAGTTCGCTTTCGACGAAAATCGCGGCCGAGGGGCGCCAGTGCCCCAGGAAACGGCGCATTGCGGCGTGCGTGTCAAGCGGGGCGAACTGATGCCGGGTGCGCGGCGGCAGCCGCGCCATCACCACATCCGCGGATGTCGCGGTGCCCGAGGTCAGAAGGAATTGCAGGTCGGGCCGCGCCTCGCCCCAATGGCGAATGAGGCGGAGGACGGACACGCTTTCGCCGACGCTTGCCGCGTGAAACCACACCAGCGGACCCGCAGGGCGGGGTTCGGTGGCATGCCCCAGACGCTCGGGCCAGCGATCGGGCGGCGTGCCATGCGCGGCCAGCTTGCGGCAGACACCGCGATAGGCCGCCGGACCAAGCAGGTTTGCCGCCAAGCTGTAAAGCCGCAACGGCAAGGGCACGCCCGCACGGGGCATCAGCCGCCGGTATGGCTCATGTGGCGCGTCACGCGTCCGTCGACCGACTGGCGGGAATAGTCGAAATCGTGGCCCTTGGGCTTGTTCGCGATGGCCGCGCGAATCGCATGCTCCAGCGGGGCGTCATTGCCCGGATTGTTGCGCAGGGGCGCGCGCAGGTCGGCCATGTCATCTTGTCCGAGGCACATGTAAAGTTCGCCGGTGCAGGTCAGCCGCACGCGGTTGCAGCTTTCGCAGAAATTATGCGTCAACGGCGTGATGAAACCGATCTTCTGCCCCGTCTCTTCCAGCCTCGCATAGCGCGCGGGGCCGCCGCTGCTCTCGGCCAGTTCGGTCAGCGTGTACTGCTCGGACAGGCGCGCGCGCAGGTCCGACAGTTTCCAGTACTGGTCAAGCCGGTCCTCGTTGCCGATATCGCCCATCGGCATCACCTCGATGAAGGTGAGGTCCATGTCGCGTGTCTTGCACCACTCGACCAGCGTGAAGAGTTCGTCCTCGTTGAACCCCTTGAGCGCCACGGTGTTGATCTTGATGCGCAGACCCGCGCGTTGCGCGGCGTCGATGCCCTTGATAACCTGCGGCAGGCGGCCCCAGCGGGTGATGTCGGCAAATTTCTGCTCGTCCAGCGTGTCGAGCGAGACGTTCACCCGCCGCACCCCGGCCGCGAAAAGATCGTCCGCGAACCGTTCGAGTTGACTGCCATTCGTGGTGAGCGTCAGCTCCTTCAGATCGCCCGAGTCCAGATGCCGTGTCATGCCGTTGAAAAACGTCATGATCCCCTTGCGCACCAAAGGCTCGCCGCCGGTGATCCGCAATTTCTCGACGCCCATCCTGACGAAGGTCGTGCACATGCGATCCAGTTCCTCCAGCGTCAGAAGTTCCTTCTTGGGCAGGAAGGTCATGTTCTCGGACATGCAATAGACGCAGCGAAAATCGCAGCGATCGGTGACGGAGACGCGAAGATACGAGATCGCGCGTTGAAACGGGTCGATAAGAGGCACTGTCATACCGTCAAACTACGCCTCGCACATGCCTGCGACAAGGGCCGTGTTGCAGATTGCTCCGGAGATGCGGATCACGTTATGATTGCCCCATGAGACACCAGATCAAGACACTCGCCGTTTTCATCCTGTTGGGCGGTTGCGCCCAGTTCGAGCCGGGCAGCCCCGCCCCGCCGGACGCATCGTCCGCCCCGCCCGCGCCCGAAGAGGCGGCGACACCGCGGACGGAAGAGGACGAGCCGTCGCAAGACGCGCAATCCCCCGCCACCGGTGATCTTGGCCTGACCGTGGCCTCGCTGGGATCGGCGAAAGAGCCGGGGCTGTGGTTGAAAACCCCGCTCGTCCCGGTTCCCGGCCGGGGCCGCCTGACCGATCCTGCCACCGGACGCTCGGTCGAGGTGGACGTGATGCCGCTTGACGCGGCGCCCGGCGCGGGCAGCCGGTTGTCGCTGGACGGCTACCGGGCGCTTGGCCTCTCGCCCACAGCCTTGCCGGAACTGCGCCTCACGGGCCTCGGCGCCTGACGCGTCGATTTCGACGTGTCATTCGCCGCCGGGTCGCGTAAGGCCCTGCGGCGACGATGGCGGATGAAGGAGCGCGCGATGCGCACGGTGGTTTTCGATCTCGATGGCACGCTTGCCGATACCAGTGGCGATCTGATCGCTGCGGCCAATGCGTGTTTCCACAAGCTGGGTGCGCGCGATCTGCTGGACCCCGTGGCGGATGCGGGGGTGGCCTTGCGGGGCGGGCGCGCGATGCTCACCCTCGGGATGGACAGGCTGGGGCGGGCCGAGGACGCGGCCGAGATCGAACGGCAATATCCCATCCTGCTAGAGGCCTATGCCGAAGCGATTGATGTGCACACGACGCTGTACCCCGGCGCGATGGCGGCGGTGGAAGGGCTGAGCATGGCCGGCTACCGCGTCGCGATCTGCACCAACAAGCCCGAGCGTCTGGCGCGCCTGCTGATGCAGCGGCTTGGCGTGCTCGATGCCTTCGCGGCCCTCACCGGCGCCGACACGCTTGCGGTGCGCAAGCCCGACCCTGAACATCTGCGCGAAACCGTGCGCCGCGCGGGCGGCGACCCGGTGCGGTCGCTGCTGGTGGGCGATACCGCGACCGACCGCGACACGGCGCGCGCGGCCGGCGTGCCGTCGGTGCTTGTCGGGTTCGGCCCGAATGGCGGGGCGGTTGCCGAGCTGGCCCCCGAGGCGGTGATCGGGCACTATGACGAACTGCGCGACGTGGTGACGCGGCTGATCGGCTGAAAGCCACGGCACGGGCAGGAAAACATTGACGCGGGCCGCGCGCCCCCGCAAAACTCTGGCCATGACAGAGGTCTTCACCGGCAGTTTCACCCAGCAGGAACCGATCCCCGACGACGGTATCGCGGCGGCGCTGGATGTGCTGCGGTCGGGGCGGCTGCATCGCTACAACCTTGCCGGTGACGAGACGGGCGAGGTCGCGCTGCTCGAACAGGAATTCGCCGCCTATACCGGTGCGCGCTATGCGCTTGCCGTGACCTCGGGCGGGTACGCGATGGCATGCGCGCTGCGCGCGCTCGGCGTGGGGCCGGGGGACCGCGTTCTGACCAACGCCTTCACGCTTGCGCCGGTGCCCGGCGCGATCGCCAGCGTGGGCGCGGTGCCGGTCTTTGTCGGCGTGACCCAAGAATTGACCATCGACCTCGACGATCTGGAGGCGAAGGCGGGTGCGGCCGATGTCCTGATGCTAAGCCACATGCGCGGGCATCTGGCCGACATGGACCGGCTGATGGCGATCTGCGAGGCGCACGGCATCACCGTGATCGAGGATTGCGCGCATACGATGGGGGCGGCGTGGCGCGGTATCCCCTCGGGCCGGTGGGGCCGCGTGGGCTGTTATTCGACCCAGACCTACAAGCACATGAACTCGGGCGAGGGCGGGTTGCTGGTCACAGACGATGACGCGGTGATGGCGCGGGCCACCCTGCTGTCGGGGTCCTACATGCTGTATGCGCGCCACGGCACCGTGCCGCCAGAGGCGACGTTCGACGCGGCGAAATACGACACGCCCAATGTCTCGGGCCGCATGGATCATCTGCGCGCGGCCATCCTGCGCCCGCAACTGCGCAACCTCGACGCGCAATGCGAGAAGTGGAACGCGCGCTACCGCGTGGTCGAGGACGGGGTGCGCGGCACGCCGGGCCTGACCGTTGTCGAGCGGGCCGCGCAAGAGACCTATGTCGGCTCGTCCATCCAGTTCCTGTTGCTGGATTGGCCGGGGGCGCAAATCGCCGAGGTGCTGACGCGCTGCCGCGCACGCGGGGTCGAGCTCAAATGGTTCGGCGGCGCCGAGCCCGTCGGTTTTACCAGTCGCTACGACAGCTGGCACTACGCCCCGAGCGCGCCGATGCCGGCGACCGACCGTATCCTGCGCGGGACCCTCGACATGCGTCTGCCGCTGACCTTCAGCTTGGAGGATTGCGCGCAGATCGCCCGGATCATCCGCGCCGAGGTGGGCGCGGTCTTCCAGTCCGAGGGCTGAGGCGGCGCACGGTCACTCGGACAGGTACCGCTCCAGCACGATGGACGGCATCGCCCCGCGCAGCATCTTGTCGCGCATCACGTAGCTTGGCGCCATGTCCAGCCCGAGATCGCGGGCCAGGTCCGCGTTATCCTCGATATCGAAGATCGTTGCACGAAAGCGCATCCTGTTTGCCAGATCGCGCAGGTCCGCCAACGCGGACGCGCAATCGGGGCAGTCCGCGCGCGTGAAGATCGCGATGCGGATCGGTGCGTCTTCGGGGCCGAAACCGGGCTGCGCCGGGTCGAACAGGCGCGGGGCCGCGCGCTCCAGCACGCCGAGATCGCGTGCGACATCCGCACCGTAGAGGTCGATCACGGGGCGGGCCACGCCCACGCCCGTGATCTCTGACAGAACTTCGGGCGTCGCGATCAGCGCGTCGCGGATGGCCTCGCCCAAGGGCGCGCGCGATTGCCGTGCCGCATGCTGGGCGGTCGCATCACCGGCCGCCAGCACCAGCGCCGATAGACCGGCGGCCACAAGCGGCGCCCGGATCATTTCCGGAGTGTACGGATTTCGTCGGCGACCTCTTGCAGCGCGTCTTGCGGCACGAAGCCGCGCAGCATCTGCTCGCCCATGACGAAGGTTGGCGTCCCGTTGATCTGAAGCTTCTGCCCAAGCTGATGATTGGCGGCGATCACCCGTGTCACGCTGTCACGGTTCATCGCGTCCACGATCGGCTGCGCATCAAGCCCGAGCGAATCGGCCAGCCGGATGAATCCGGCCTCGTTCATCGCGCCATTGTAGGACATCAGCGCGTCGTGAACCGCCTTGTAGGCGTCGTCGCCCGCGACTTGGCGTGTGGCGATGGCAAAGCGCGAGGCAAGCATCGATTCGTCCCCGAGAATCGGGAATTCCTTGAGGATGAAACGGATGTTTCCATCCGCGTCCAGAAGGCCTTCGACCTCGTCCACGGCGCGCCGGCAGTAGCCGCAACGGTAATCCATGAACTCTACCAGCGTGATGTCACCTTCGGGGTTGCCCCCGACCCATGAATGCCCTTCATCGAAAAGCGCGTCGGCATTGGCGCGCACAAGCTCTGCGTCGGCCTGCACCTGACCTTGCGCCTGCCGCTCTTCCAGAACGGCGACGGCCTCCATTATGACCTCGGGGTTTTGCAGAAGATACGCGCGGATTTCATCGTGCAGCGTGGCCCGTTCGGCCTCGGTCAGGTTGTCGAGATCCAGCGCATGGGCGGGCAGGGCCAGCCCGAGGGCCAGGGCGGCGGCGGTCGCAAGGGGTCGAATCACTGTCATTTTCTCCGGTTTTCGGCAATCTTGGCGGCGTTTAGCACATCCTGTGCCCTTTGCCATGCCGCCGATCCGCGCGGCAAAAGGTCAGAGGCCCGTTCGGCATGGATCGTTGCATCCTCCAGCCGGCCCTGCATGGCATAGCGTTCGGCCGTCAGGACCGAGGCCTGCCCCTTATTGCCGAGCTGCGCTTGCGCCTGCGCAAGATCGCGCAGCACGCGCGCATCGCGCCCGTCCCGGCTGCGCGCGGATTCGAGGAATTGCGCGGCCTTTCGCACCTGCCCGTCGGCCAGCAGCGCGCGTCCGTAGGATCCAAGAATGAGCGCATTGCGCGGCGCAATGTTGGCGGCGCGCGCGTAGGCGGCGACGGCCGCCTTCGTCCGGCGGCTTTCCATCAGGATCTGTCCGCGCAGCTCGTGCAGGTAGGGATCGTCGGGGCGGCGTGAAACGGCCCCGTCTATCGCTGACAGCGCCGACGACAGATCGGCGCGGCGGTGATAGGCGATGGCCTGCCGCATCAGCGTCACGTCGTCATATCCGAATTCCCCCGCGCGCGTCAGCGTCCATTTGGGCGCGCGCTGAAAGGCCGAAAGCTTGCCCTTGGCGCGGGCGAACCAGTACTGGGCATCGGGATCGGGCGCGACAGACCGCGATTGCGACCCGGCCAGCGCCCGGATGCGCCGAAATCGGTCGCGCGACAACGGATGCGTGCGTGCATACGCATCCTGTCGCGACATCGACAGCGATTCCTGTCCGCGAAACAGGTCCATCACCTGCACCATGCCGGTCAGGTCGATCCCTGCGGCGTTCAAAAAACGCGCGCCGCTGCTGTCGGCCGCGTTTTCTTCGGCGCGGGTATGGGCGAAGAAACTGCGCATGGCCGCCCCCTGGATACCGGCGGCGGCGCCCGCCGCGAATTCGCCACTGCCTGCCGCCACGCCGGCCGCGGCGGCAAGCGCCGTGCCGAGGGCCGCCGCGGTGCGCGCATTGCGGGCATGGATCGGGCGGCGCATCAGGTGACCGTTGGCGATATGCGCGGCCTCGTGCGCGATCACCGATTGCAGCATCGCGGGGTTGTCCATGCGCAGGATCAGGCCGGAATGGATGAAGATGCTGTCGGCGTCGATGACAAAGGCGTTCATGCTGGCATCGTCGATCACGAGAACATCGACCCGGTCAGGGTTGAGCCCCGCCGCCCGCAGCACCGGGGCCCCGAGTTGGCGCAGCGCATGCTCGATATCGGGATCGCGCAGCAGTACCACGGCACGCGCGGGCGCCGCCAGAACGAGGCTCAGGATCAGCGCAATCGAGAGAAATCGAAGAACCTGCATTGACCCGCCCCGCCGATCGAAGTGAAGAAGGCCCGAAAGCCCCTGTGTGATGGAGAGTGTAATGCGGAATTCGAGCCGGTCCAAGGTCGCGCCGTTCATCGTGATGGACGTGATGGAGGCCGCGCGCCGTGCCGAGGCTGAAGGACGGCATATCGTGCACATGGAGGTGGGCCAGCCGGGCACGCCCGCGCCCGAAGGCGCGCGCGCCGCGCTGACCGCTGCGATGGGGCAGCAGTCGATGGGCTATACCGTGGCGCTCGGCCTGCCGGAACTGCGTGCGCGGATCGCGCGGCTGTACAAGGACTGGTACGGGCTGGATCTGAACCCCGACCGCGTGGTGATCACGCCCGGATCATCCGGGGCGTTCATCCTGGCCTTCACGGCGCTGTTCGATGCCGGCGACCGGGTGGGGATCGGCGCGCCGGGGTATCCCAGCTATCGCCAGATCCTGCGGGCACTCGATCTCGTGCCGGTGGATATCGAGACGGCGGCGGAAAACCGCCTGCAACCCGTGCCATCGGACCTGGCCGGGCGCGATCTGCGCGGGCTTCTGGTGGCCAGCCCCGCGAATCCCACCGGCACGATGCTGGGCCGCGAGGATCTCTCGGCGCTGGTCGCGGCGTCTCAGGCTGCAGGCACGCAATTCATCAGCGACGAGATCTATCACGGCATCGAATACGAGGCGAAGGCGGTCAGCGCGCTGGAGGTCACCGATGACTGCTATGTCATCAATTCGTTCTCCAAGTATTTCTCGATGACCGGCTGGCGGGTCGGCTGGATGGTGGTCCCCGAAGACCACGTGCGCACGGTCGAGCGGCTGGCGCAGAACCTGTTCATTTGCCCGCCCCATGCCAGCCAGGTAGCGGCCCTTGCCGCGATGGAGTGCGACGCCGAACTTGAGGCGAACATGGACGTCTACCGCCGCAACCGGGCGCTGATGCTCGACGGGCTGCCGCGCGCGGGTTTCGATCGGATCGCGCCGCCGGATGGCGCCTTCTACGTCTATGCCGATGTTAGCCACCTGACCGATGACAGCCGCGCCTTTGCCGCCGAGATCCTCGAGCGGGCCGGCGTGGCCGTGACGCCGGGGCTGGATTTCGACCCCGCACGCGGGGCGGGCACGCTGCGCTTTTCCTATGCGCGGGCGACGGCGGATATCGAGGAGGGTCTTGCCCGGTTGGCCCGGTTCATGGCGGCCCGGTGACCGGCCGCCGACCGCAACCGACGGTCCGGGACACCGGTCCGGCCGGGCGGCCGAATGCGGGTTTCCTTGCCGCACTCGCGTTTTGACAAGCCCTGACAGACGGGGTAGTGACCTTGATCAGAGGGATACATGACTGGATTTGAGCGATGAATGATTGTCACGCAGGTGGATCGGTTCTGACGCGTGTCGCGGCCGCATTATGCAAGGGTTTGGCGCTGCTGACGGTCCTGATCGTCCTGACCGCACCCGACAGCGCCATGGCACAATCCTATCGCTTCAACTCCGTGTCGATCGAGGGCAATCAACGCATCGAGGCGGGCACGATCCTGTCCTATACCGGGATCGAGCGGAACCAGACGGTGACCGCGGGCCAGTTGAACGACGCCTATCAGCAGATCCTCGGGTCGGGCCTGTTCGAGCAGGTCGAGATCGAGCCGCAGGGCAATCGGCTCGTGATCCGGGTGACCGAGTTCCCGACGATCAGCCGCATCGCGTTCGAGGGCAACAACAAGCTGAGCGACGAGGACCTGTCCGGGTTCATCCAGAGCAGCCCGCGTCAGGTGTTCAGCCCCACCCAGGCAGAGCGGGACGCCGCGACGATCACCGAGGCCTACGCGCAGAACGGTCGCATCGCCGCGCGGGTCAATCCCAAGGTGATCCGCCGTGGCGACAATCGCGTCGATCTAGTCTTCGAGATTTTCGAGGGCGACAACATCGAGGTGCAACGCATCGGGTTCGTCGGCAACCGGGCGTTTTCCGACAGCCGTCTGCGCCGCGTGATCGAAAGCAAGCAGACCGGCCTGTTCCGTGCGCTGATCGAGCGGGATACCTTCGTTCAGGACCGCATCGAATTCGACCAGCAAGTTCTGACCGATTTCTATAACTCGCGCGGATACGTGGATTTTCGCGTCACCGGGCTCAATGCCGAGCTTGCGCGCGAACGTGACGCCTATTTCGTCACCTTCAACCTTCAGGAAGGGCAGCGCTTCCGCTTTGGTGAGATCACCACCGTCAGCGAATATACCGATCTCGAAAGCGAGCCTTTCCACGACACGCTCAAGGTACGGTCCGGTGCTGTCTATTCGCCGACCGTGATCGAGAATTCCATCGCCCGGATGGAGCGCCTCGCGGTCCGCAGAGGCGTCGACTTCCTGCGGGTGGAGCCACGGATCACGCGCAATGATCGCGACCTGACGCTGGATGTCGAGTTCGTCCTGCAGCGCGGCCCCCGCGTGTTCGTGGAGCGCATCGATATCGAGGGCAACACGACCACGCTCGACCGCGTGATCCGGCGCCAGTTCGACGTTGTCGAGGGTGATCCGTTCAACCCGCGCGCGATCCGCCAGGCGGCCGAACGCATCCGCGCGCTGCGCTTTTTCGAGAATGTGGACGTGAACGCGCGCGAAGGGTCACGGCCAGATCAGGTGGTGATTGAAACGGATGTCGAGGAAACCACGACCGGCAGCGTGTCGCTCGGGGCCAGCTTCTCGTCAAACTCGGGCCTCGGTGTCCAGCTTGGCTTTTCCGAACGGAATTTCATCGGGCGCGGTCAGCAGCTCTCGGCCAACATCCTGGCGACCGGCGACACGATCAACTACGGTCTCAACTTCGTTGAGCCCGCGTTCCTCAGCCGCGATGTCGCCCTGGGTCTGGATTTCGCGTTTCGGGAAACCGAGCGTGACAACAGCCTGTTCGACACTGCCATCGGGACCTTCCGCCCCAGCCTGACCTTCCCGACCGGAGAGAATACGCGTCTCGGGCTGTTCTACAATGCACGCTACGAGGACATGTCGGATTACAACGGCACCTCGGGAATACTGCAGTCGGAAGTGGACCAGGGTGACATCTGGACCAGCGGCGTGGGCTACGAATTCTCGTATGACACGCGGCGCACGGGGCTGGACCCGAATTCAGGTGTGCTGCTGTCCTTCCAGCAGGAGTTCGCCGGGCTGGGCGGGGACAACGAATTCATCAAGACCACCGCCCGTCTTGTCGGCCAGACACGGTTCTTCAACGAGGATCTGACCGTGCGCGCGATCCTCGAAGGCGGGGCCATCGAATTCTCGAACGGGCAGAACAGCCGCTTTCTCAACCGCTTCAACAACCAGGTGATCCGCGGGTTCGAGCCCAATGGCATGGGCCCCGTGGAAGGGGACGAACATCTTGGGGGCGATTACTTCGCGGCCCTGAAGCTCGAGGCGGAATTCCCCCTCGGCCTGCCGGACGAATACGGCATCACCGGCGGCGCCTTTTACGACATCGGCTCCATCTGGGGGATCGGCAACCAGTCGAACGCGACCGGCCCGCTGAATGCCACCAGCTTCACGGCACGGCACGTGGTCGGCCTGTCGATCTTCTGGAGTTCGCCATTCGGGCCGATCCGGATGAACTTTTCCGAGGCGCTTCAGAAAGAGCCGGGCGATCGTGAGCAGCAATTCAACCTGACGGTTCGAACGGATTTCTGATCATGCGCGCGCCCCTTGCCTTGATCGGGGTGCTGGTGGTGCTTGCCTCGGTCGTTCCGGACCCGGCGCGCGCGCAGCAGCTTGGTGTGGTGACCAGCGATATCGTGCTGATCGACACCGAGCGGCTGTTGACGGAGACCGAGTATGGACAGCGCCTGCAGCGCGACATCCAGACCGCCCGCGACCGCCTTGTCGCCCAGAACGAACGGATCGCATCCGATCTTGAGGCGGAGGAACAGGCGTTGACCGACATGCGCGCCGATACCCCGCCGGGCGAGTTTCGAGAGATGGCCGACGCCTTTGACGCCAAGGCCACGCGCCTGCGCAACGAGGCCGAGCGCAATTCGCAACGCCTTGAACGCCGCCGCGAGATGGCCCCGCTGCAATTCATGCGCGTGGTCCAGCCGGTGCTCACGGATCTTCTGAACGAGGCCGAGGCGGTCGTCATGCTCGACCAGCGCAGCGTGCTGCTGCATGCGAGTGTCGCGAACGTGACGGATGTCGCGATCATGCGGATCAACGACCGCATCGGCGAGGGCCCCGAAACGTTGCCGCAGCCCGCAACTGGGGCAGGCAACGGGTCCGACCTGCCGGATCTGCCGGTAACGTCGGGTGATGGATCCCGCGACGACTAGGTCCGGCGGCCTTTGGCCGCGAACTTGCCCCGCGCCCGCGCAGTTGCTAATGGACCGCAGGTGATACAATGAAGGACGTGCCATGACCGAGCCGCTCAGATCCGCGGACATCCATCTGATCCAGCGGCTCATCCCGCACCGATACCCGTTCCTTCTGGTGGACAAGGTCGTCGATATCGACGGCCATGACCGCGCGCGCGGAATCAAGAACGTCACCATGAACGAGCCGCATTTCCAGGGACATTTCCCGGATAACCCGATCATGCCCGGTGTGACGATCATCGAGGCCATGGCGCAGACGGCGGCGGTCATGGTGGGCACGGCGCTTGGCATGGAGGACCGCAACATGCTGGTCTATTTCATGGCCATAGACCGGGCCAAGTTCCGCCGCATGGTGCGGCCCGGCGACGTGCTGGAAATGAAGCTCGAGACGCTGCGCGGCAAGCCGGGCGGCAAGGTCTGGAAATTCGCCGGCGTCGCCGAGGTCGAGGGCGACATGGCCGCCGAGGCCGAGTTCACCGCGATGATGGATCTGCCGAAAGGATAAGCCCATGTCCGAGACGCATGTCCACCCGTCCGCCTGTGTCGAGCCCGGTGCGCAACTGGGGCTTGGCTGTCAGGTCGGGCCGTTCTGTCATGTCGGCGCCGATGTGCGCCTTGGTGACAGGGTGACACTGAAATCCCACGTGGTCGTTGCCGGTGATACCGTGATCGGGGATGACAGCCATGTCTTTCCCTTCGCCTGCATCGGCGAGGTGCCGCAGGATCTAAAGTTCAAGGGCGAGAAGACCGCGCTGCATATCGGCGCGCGCAACCGCATCCGCGAACATGTCACGATGAACACCGGCACCGAGGGCGGTGGCGGGGTGACCCGCGTGGGCGATGACGGGTTGTTCATGGCGGGCTGCCACGTGGCCCATGACGTCGCTGTCGGCGACCGGGTGATCGTGGTCAACAACGCTGCATTAGCCGGGCATTGCGTGGTCGAGGATGACGTGATCATCGGCGGGCTGTCGGGTATTCACCAGTTCGTGCGCATCGGGCGCGGCGCGATCATCGGCGCGGTGACCATGGTGACCAACGACGTGATTCCCTACGGTCTCGTTCAGGGGCCGCGCGGTTATCTCGACGGGCTCAACCTCGTGGGGCTCAAACGGCGGGGCGTGGCGCGGTCGGATATCACCGCGCTGCGTGCGGCGTTCCAGATGCTGGCCCAGGGCGAGGGGGCCTTTCAGGATCGCGCCCGCCGTCTGGGCGAGGAAACGGAAAGCGACTATGTCCGCAGGATCGTCGATTTCGTCACGGCGCAGTCCGACCGCTCCTACCTGACACCGGGCCAGGGGTAGGCCATGGCGCTTGCACTCATCGCGGGGCAGGGGGGGGTGCCGCCGCATCTGGTCAGGACCCTTCTGGCGCGCGGCGAGGTGCCGCTGATCTGCGAGGTGGCGCAGTTCCCCTCCGGCGTGACGGGCGACCTGCCGCGCCTGTCCTTTCGGCTCGAAACATTTGGCAGCTTCCTGCAAGAGCTGGGCGCGCGCGGGATCACCCGGCTGTGCATGGCGGGGGCGATGCGCCGGCCCCCCGTGGAGCCGTCGATGATCGACGCCGCCACAATGCCGTACATTCCGCGCCTTCAGGCCGCGCTGGCGCGTGGCGATGACGGCACCCTGCGCGAGATCATCGCGATCTTCGAGGAGGCGGGGATCGAGGTCGTCGGCGCTGCCACGCTCGCGCCCGACCTGCTGCCCGAGGCAGGGCTTACGGTCGGTGTCTTGCCCGACGGGATCGAGGCCGACCTTGCCGCGGCACGCGCAGCGCATGCGGATCTGGCGCATGCCGATCTGGGGCAGGCGGTCGTGGCGCGTGGCGGCCGTGACGTGGCGCGCGAGGATGCGCGCGGCACCGATGCGATGCTGCGTGATCTGGCGGCACCGCAACCCGGCGGCGGGGACTGGACGCTCGACCCGTTCGATCTGGCCGGTCAGGTGGTCGGCGGCGCGGCCGACTGGCTGAGCGGGCAGGACGCGGAGGCGGAGCAGACGGGCGGCATCCTCTACAAGGCGCCGAAAGCCGGGCAGGACCTGCGCGCCGATATGCCGGTGATCGGCCCCGAGACCGCGCGCCTTGCGGCCCGGGCCGGGCTGGGCGGCATCGTGATCGAGGCGGGCGGCGTGATGCTACTGGACGCTGGGACGGTGCGCGAAACGCTTGCGGCGTCCGGCCTGTTTCTCTGGGTGCGTCCCGGGGGGGCGGAGTGAAGGTGTTCGTCGTCGCCGGCGAGGCCTCGGGCGACCGGCTTGGGGCGGCGCTGATGGCCGGGCTGAAATCACTGACAGAGGTCGAGTTTCACGGTGTCGGCGGCGCACGGATGCAGGCCGAGGGCCTGCACAGCCTGTTTCCGATGGAGGATCTCAGCGTGATGGGGCTGGCCGAGATCCTGCCGCGCTATCCGCAGTTGCGCCGGCGGCTGGATCAGACCGTTGCGGCGGTGCTGGACACCGCCCCCGATGTGCTCATCACCATCGACAGCCCCGATTTCTGCCTGCGCGTGGCGCGCAAGGTGAAGGCGGCCCGCGATCTGCGCATCGTGCATTACGTGGCGCCGTCGGTCTGGGCGTGGCGTGGCGGGCGTGCGGCCAAAATGGCGCAGGTGGTCGATCATGTGCTGGCGCTGTTGCCGTTCGAGCCGCCCTACATGGAGGCCGCGGGGATGGCCTGCGATTTCGTCGGTCACCCGGTCGTGGCCGAACCACGGCCATCGGACGCCGACGTGGCCGCGTTCCGCGCGCGCCATGGGCTGACCGACCGGCCGCTTCTGATGGTGCTGCCCGGCTCTCGCAAGGGCGAGGTTGCGCGCCTCGCGCCGGTCTTCGGCGAGGTTGTGCATCACGTGGCGGCCGCGCATCCCGATATGCGCCTTGTCCTGCCGACAACGGCGCATATGGCTCCGCTCGTGCACGAAATGGTGGCGGACTGGGCGATCGCGCCCCTGATCCTTGCGCCGGATGCCACGGATTTCACTCATCAGAAGGCCTGCGCCTTTCATGCCGCCGATTGTGCGCTCGCGGCGTCGGGCACCGTCTCGCTGGAGCTTGCGGCAGCCGACACGCCGATGATCATCGCCTATGACATGGCGTGGCTGAGCCGTGTGATCATCGCGCGCATGCTGAAGGTCGACACGCTGACACTGGTCAACCTTGTGAGCGGCACGCGCGCCGTGCCAGAGTTCATCGGGCGCGCGTGCCGCGCCGAGCGGATCGCGCCCGCGCTTCTGGCCCTGATGGAGGCCCCCGACGCACAGCGCGACGCCATGCGCCTGACGATGCAGCGGCTTGGCCGGGGTGGCGAGGCGCCGGGCCTGCGGGCGGCGCGCGCCGTGCTGGCGCGGCTGTGACCGCACCGGGCATGGTCCCGCAAAGCGCGCTTGCACGTTGCGGGTGGGGTTGCTATCTGCAGCGTAAAAATTCCGATCAATTCTCTCGGATTGATGAGACGAGGCCCCGTGCAGACCGCCATTCCCCGCCTTGAAACCAGAAACCTGACGCGCCGTTATGACGGGCGCGTGGTGGTCGCGGATGTGTCGTTGCGTGTCATGCCGGGACAGGTCACCTGCCTTCTCGGCCCCTCGGGCTGCGGCAAATCGACGACCCTGCGGATGATCGCGGGGGTCGAGATGCAGGACGCGGGCGAAATCCATGTCGATGGCGATCTCGTCTGCGACACCGTCTTCCGCGTCCCGCCGGAGCGTCGGCATATCGGCCTGATGTTTCAGGATTTCGCGCTGTTCCCGCATCTCAGCGTGGCACAGAACGTGGCCTTCGGTCTTACCGGCGACAAGGTTGCCAAGGCCGTGCGGGTGTCGGAACTGCTCGACCGGGTGGGGCTGTCACAATACCATACCGCCTATCCGCATGAATTGTCAGGCGGCGAGCAACAGCGCGTGGCGCTCGCGCGTGCGCTGGCCCCGCGTCCGCGCATCATGCTGATGGACGAGCCGTTCTCGGGCCTCGACAACCGGCTGCGTGACGGCATCCGCGACGAGACGCTCGATATCCTGCGCGAAGAGGACACGGCCGTGCTGCTGGTCACGCACGAGCCGGAAGAGGCAATGCGCATGGCCGACGAGATCGCGCTGATGCGCGACGGCCGGATCGTGCAGCAGGGCGCGCCCTACAATGTCTACAACGCGCCCGTGGACCGTAGCGCGATGGCCTTCTTTTCCGAGATCAACGTCATTCGCGGCACCGTGCGGGGCGCGTTGACCGACACGCCGTTCGGGCAGTTCCTGGCCCCTGGCGTTCCCGATGGCGGTGAGGTCGAGATCGTGATCCGGCCTCAGCACATCAAGATCGACTTCGACCGTCAGGGCAGCGGGCCCAACCCCACCTCGCAGGACGGCACACCCGCCCGCGGAATCGTCGAGCGGGCGCGCTTCATCGGCTCGGAAAGCCTGGTGGAGTTTCGCATGGACCATGACGGATCGCTTCTGAAGGCGACCGTGCCGAACGTGTTCCTGCCCAAGCCGGGCAAGCCCCTGTGGCTGACCATCCGGCGGGACCGCTGTTTCGTGTTTCCGACGGACGGGTGAGGCCACAAGCGGCCACCGAGACGCCCACGGGCCTATGACGCCCGCCGTGCAGCACATCACGTGGCGCCGGGGCTGTCGCGCGCCGCTCCGCGCCGGACGCAATGCCCCACGCCGTAGCTTACAGCTTGCGTATCTTGAACTTGGTGATCCGGTTGTCCTTGCGCGCGACCACCTGAAAGCGGAAGCCGTGAAAGATGAACACCTGATCCACGGCCGGGATCATCTGTGCCTCGTGGATCACGAGACCCGCCACGGTATTGGCCGCGTCGTCCGGCAGGGTCCATTCGGTCGCGCGGTTGAGGTCGCGGATCGTCATCGCCCCGTCGACGAGAAACTGGTTGTCCTCGGCCTTGCGAATGGGATGCTCGCCGTCGGGATCGAATTCGTCCGTGATCTCGCCCACGATCTCTTCGAGGATGTCTTCAAGCGTGATCAATCCCTCCAAAGTGCCGTATTCGTCCACCACGAGCGCGAAATGGCTGCGCATCCGCAGGAATTGCCGCATCTGGTCGTCAAGCGTCGTCGTCTCGGGCACGAAATACGGCTTTCGGGCGATGCTGCACACGTCGAAATCGCGCAGCTCGGTCGCGCCGCCCTTTGCCCCGGTGGCAAGCGCGTGCATGGCCCGCAACAGATCCTTGGCATGCACGATACCGATGACATTGTCGGGGTCGTCGCGATAGATCGGCAGCCGGGTGTGGTTGCTTCTGAGGCATTGATCAAGGATCTCTTCGGGATCGGCCGCGGCGTCGATCATCTCGATCTGCGAACGGTGCAGCATGATTTCCTCGACCGCGCGCTCGCCCAGATCGAGGGCCCCGAGCACGCGGTCACGGTCCTCTTTCTCGACCACGCCCTCGGACTGACCCAGATAGAGCGCGCCGGCGATCTCGTCGCGCACGGCCAGAATGTGGGTGTCGGGATCGGTCTGGACGCCCACGCAGCGCAGGATGATCCGCACGAACCAGCGCACCGCGCTGACCACCGGATCGAAGACCTTGATGACGATCCGGATCACCGGCGCGACGAACGACGCGGCGGTCTCGGCATTGGTGATCGCGTAGGTTTTGGGCAGCACCTCGGCAAAGATAAGCACCAGCAACGTCATCACCAGCGTCGCGAGGGCCACCCCGCTTTCACCGAAAAGCCGCGTGAACAGCGCGGTGGCAAGCGATGCGGCCAGGATGTTGACCAGGTTGTTGCCAAGCAGCACGGACCCGATAAGGCGTTCGTTGTCCTCGGTGATGTGCAGCGCGCATTCGGCCCCCTTGGATCCCTTTTCGGCCTGCGTCCGCAGCTTGCCGCGGGACGCGGCCGTCAGCGCGGTCTCACTGCCCGAGAAAAAACCCGAAAGCACGAGAAGTCCGAGGATCGAACCCGTGATGATCCAGAAGGTCAGGTCGAGAGTGGCCTGCGTCGCGTCCATGTCGTGTCAATCCCTGTTCAATGGTCGTGTTATGCAAGGTGTACGGTCCGGGTTCAAGCCGGCCCCCGTCACGTGCCCTCGTCCGAAGACGGGTCCTCGGCGGCGGCCTCGGCGGTCCTGCGCCGCGCGGCGGTTGCCATCGGATGATGATCTTCGACCAACGCCTTCAGACGCGCGTCGAGCACATGGGTGTAAATCTCGGTCGTGGCGATGTCGGCATGGCCAAGAAGCGTCTGGATCACGCGCAGGTCCGCGCCGTTGGACAGAAGATGTGTCGCAAAGGCATGGCGCAGCGTGTGCGGCGTGACCTTGGCCGGATCAACACCGGCGTCCACCGACAGGTCCTTGATCAACTGATAGAACCTGTGTCGCGTCAGATACCCCGCCTTGCCCGTCGAGGGAAACAGATAGGACGAGGGCGCGTGCCCGCGCGCGCGGTCAAGATCCTGCCGGGCCTCACGTTGCACCAGCCAGTCGGCAAGCGCGGCGCGGGCTGGCGGCGACAGTGGGACCATGCGTTCCTTGCCGCCCTTGCCCCGCACAAGCAGCATGCCGGGGTTCCCCCGCGCGGCGGCGACGGGCAACGATACCAGTTCGCTCACCCGCATGCCGGTGGCGTATAGCAGGGCCATGAGACAGACGTTGCGACATCTGTCGGCGCTGCTGCGCCCAAAGCGGGGCGCGGCCTTCAGCAGCCGGTCGACCTCGGCCTCGCTCAGGGTTTGCGGCAGCCGATGCGCGCGCCCCGGCCCCTTGATGTCGATCGCCGGGTTGTCGGCCCGCAGCCGTTCCTCGAAGGCAAACCGGTAGAGCTGTCGGATCGCCGACAGTCGCCGCGCGCGCGTGGCCTTGGCCAGACCCTGCATGTCGCAGTCGACAAGATAGGCTTCGACATCCGCGCGCGTCGCCGTCGCAATCTCTTGCCCGTGCGTCTTTAGCCAGCTTTCAAAGTCGCCCAGATCGCGGTCATACGCCATCAGCGTGTTGTCGGCCGCGCCCGTCTCGGCGGCCTGGGCCTCCAGGAATAGTGAAATCCAGTGACCGGCGGTGTTCACTCGATCTCCTCCAGCAAAAGGATCTCGAGTGCCGCGCGGCGCGCCGTATCCTCCAATCCGATCGCGCGCAGCGTGGCCAGACCGGCCCGGAGGCCATCGCGGGTCATGCCCGCGCGGGCATGAAGCTGCGCGGCCGCACTCAGGATCGCCTCGCCCAGCCTGCCCTCGTCCAGCAGCGCCTGATGCTCGGGGGCCGCACCTGCGCGCGCGAACCCGTCCGCGATGGCCGTTTCGACCGGCGTGGCCGCGTCCGCGCGCGAGGGGGTGCCGGTCGCCAGCCCCACGGCAAACCGCTGGCGCTGCGTGACGGGGGCCAGAGTGCGTGCCGCGGTCTCGTACCGGGTCGACAGCAACCCGATATTCAGCACCTGCCCGCGGACGCTGTCCGGCAGCGGCATCTGCATCAGCCGCTCTGCAAACAGGTCCGCCATGAGGGTTTCAAGATCCGCAGCACGCGCCGCCGACCAAAAGGCGGGCAACGCGGCCGCAGCCGCCTCGGCGTCGTTGGTGGTCAGGGCCGTGTCCAGCGCCTGTACGGCCGCGACGCGGTCCCAGACCCCGCCCGAGGCGGCGGGTGCGCGCGCCGTGTATAGCCCCAGCAGTCGCGTGCCGGGCAGTGCCCCAGTCCGCGCCAGCCGTTCGGCCGCCTCGATCTCGGCCTTCCATCCGGCGGTGCCGCGCAGATCCGCCATCGCGAAGGCGCGCGGCAGATTGCGGGTGGGCAAGGCCGCGCCGATCGCCTCGAACAGTCGGAATTGCAGCGCGGTGATGTCCTCGGGGGCCGGTGGCGGGGCCTCGGTCTCGATTCGCTCGGGGTCCAGAAACAGGGACAGAAGCGTCGCATCCGGGTCGCCAAGGGCGTCGATCGAGGCCGCGCCGTGATAGATCAGCGCCGCTGTCGTCCAATCGCCGGCCCGCGCGATGCAAAAGATCCGCGCGCTGAGCCGACTGGACAGGCGCGGGGTGTCCCGCAGCGCCTCACACGCGCGATCTTCTGTCCCGTTCAGAAGCGCCAGGTCGAGCCATCGATCAAACAGTGCGGGAACCGCGCCACCGGCACGTTCGACAAGCGCGAGCGCGGGTTCGACCGCCCCGAAACGGCGCAGCGTGTCGATGCGCGCCGCAAGAAAACGTGCGGCCCGTCCCGTCCCCGTCGGCGCGTCGGCCTCGGCCAGAAGCAGCGTATAATACAGACCCTGCACGGCGGGCAGCGGGGTTTCCGGCAGCGCGTTCAGCCGACGCGTGAGGGCCGCGGTCGTGCTCGACTGCCAAAGCGTGGAGGGCAGGCCGGTGGTTGTGCCGGGCAGCAGCCCGACCGCGTCGGCGCGCGCCCCGTCGAGCGGGCTGACGGTCACATCGGGCATGTCGATGGCATTCGCAGACGGGGGTTCGGACCGCTCTGTGCCATGGGGGAACGGCAGTGTGACGGTCTCGACGTCATCCAGCCAGTCGATCACCGAAAGCGGTTCCTGCGCGGCGCAGGCCGCCGCCCAGACGACGACAAGCACGGTGGCACTACTGCGTTTCAAGAATGACACTGTCGCGGATCTCGGTTTGTGGCGGCGAGAAATCGGCCCCGAAAAACGGGCCGAGATACGCATAGACGACAAGGGCGACGAACCCCAGAACCGCCAGATAAAACAGCCACTTGATCAATCGGAACATGCATACCTCGGTTGCCGGGTCACCTTGCGTGGCAGAGTTATAACTGGCCTTTTACGCAAGATCACGTCATTGAGTGAAAAACTTCGAAAATTGGCAGGGGAGCGCCGTAGGTGACGGTATCTGCGCGGATGAAACTCAAGAAATCCGTTGTTCTGGTCGGCATGATGGGGGCTGGCAAGACGGCCGTGGGCAAGGCGCTGGCAGCGCGGCTGGGCGTGCCGTTCCTCGATTCGGATGCCGAGATCGAGAAGGCGGCCAACATGACGATAGCCGAGATATTCGAAAGGGATGGGGAAGACTTCTTTCGGATGCGCGAAAGTGAGGTCATAGATCGGTTGCTCGACACGCATGTCGGTGTCCTGTCGACCGGGGGCGGTGCCTTTCTGGCAAAAACCAACCGCGACCTGGTGTCGGAAAAGGGCGTGTCGGTCTGGCTCGACGCCGATCTCGATCTGCTCTGGTCGCGTGTGAAGGGCAAGTCCAGCAGGCCGTTGCTGCGCACGGCCCGCCCTTACGAGACGCTGCGCGAGATCTATGAGGCGCGGGTGCCGATCTACGCGCAGGCGGATCTGAGCGTGCGCGCGCATCCGTCTTACTCGATTGATGCCATGGCCGAACGGGTGCAGGCCGCGCTGGCCACGCGCCGCGATGTTCTGGAGGACGAGAAATGACTGAAATCGTGCATGTCGGGCTGAAGGGCCGAGCCTATGACATTCATGTCGGGGCGGGTCTGCTGGCGGATGCCGGGGCGCTGGTCGCCCCGCTGTTGCACCGTCCGCGCGTGGCCGTCGTGACAGACGAGACCGTGGCGCGGCTGCATCTGGACGCCTTGCGTGACGGGCTGGAACAGAGCGGGATTTCCGCGGTCTCGATGGCGCTGCCGGCCGGCGAGGCGACGAAATCATGGCCGCATTTCGAGCGCGTGGTCGAATGGCTTCTCGATCAGAAAATAGAGCGGAACGATGTGGTCATCGCCCTTGGCGGGGGTGTGATCGGCGACCTTGTGGGCTTTGCCGCAGCGGTGCTGCGGCGCGGCGTCCGCTTTGTTCAGGTGCCGACCAGCCTGCTGGCGCAGGTCGACAGTTCCGTCGGCGGCAAGACCGGGATCAATGCCCCGCAGGGCAAGAACCTGATCGGGGCGTTTCACCAGCCAAGCCTCGTTCTGGCTGATACGGGGGTTCTGGATACGCTGACGCCGCGCGATTATCTGGCCGGGTACGGCGAGGTTGTGAAATACGGGCTTCTCGGGGATTATACGTATTTCCAATGGCTTGAGGGCAATGCCTCATCTGCCGCCGCGGGCGATATGGCCGCGCGCAACCATATCGTGAAACGCGCGGTCGAGATGAAGGCCGAGATCGTGATGCGCGACGAGACCGAGCAGGGCGACAGGGCGCTGCTGAACCTTGGCCACACATTTTGTCATGCGCTGGAGGCGGCGACGCTATATGATGGGTCGCGCCTGCTGCATGGCGAGGGTGTGGCGATCGGTTGCGCGCTGGCCTTCGATCTATCGGCGCGGCTGGGGCTGTGCCCGCAAGAGGACCCGACCCGCGTGCGCGCACATCTGCGTGACATGAACATGAAGGCGGATCTGTCTGATATTGCAGGTGAATTGCCCGATGTCGATGGCCTCGTAAACCTGATGGCGCAGGACAAGAAGGTGCAGGATGGCAAGCTGCGCTTCATCCTCGCGCGCGGCATCGGCGACGCGTTCATCACCTCGGACGTCCCGCCCGAGGCGGTGCGCGCCGTTCTGTCCGACGCGCTTGCCGGGCGCCGTTGACGCGCCCTGTGGCGCGTCGGGGATCACGCGCCGAATTTCACCAGCGCGTGCCGCTTCTTGCCTGCCGACAGCTTGATCGTGCCACCGGCGGACCCGGCGTCGATCATCAGCCCCGGATCGGTCAGCGGCGCATCGTCGAGGCGTGCGCCGTTCTCGGCGATCAGGCGTTTGGCCTCCTTGCCGGATTTCGCAAGTCCCGATTTGACGATCAGTTGCACGATCGACATGCCGGGTTCGAGCTCGTCGCGCGTGACCGTGACCGTCGGCAGGTCGTCGCCGACGCCGCCCTTCTCGAACACCTCGCGCGCGGTGGCCTCTGCGGCCTCGGCGGCGTCCGGCCCGTGCAGCAGCGTCGTCACCGCATTGGCGAGGATGATCTTGGCCTCGTTGATCTCGGACCCCTGCAAGGCGCCCAGACGGTCGCATTCTGCCACGGGCAGTTCGGTATAGAGCTTCAGGAACCGCCCGGTATCGGCATCGGTGGTATTGCGCCAGAATTGCCAGAATTCGTACGGTGACAGCATTTCGGGGTCGAGCCACGTCGCGCCGCCCGCCGACTTGCCCATCTTGCGGCCGTCCGAGGTGGTCAGCAGCGGCGAGGTCAGCCCGAAGACCTCGGCGTCGATCACCCGGCGCGTCAGGTCGATCCCGTTGACAATGTTGCCCCACTGGTCCGATCCGCCCATCTGCAAGGCGCAATCGTAGCGGCGGTGAAGTTCAAGGAAATCGTAGGCCTGCAGGATCATGTAGTTGAATTCGAGAAAGGACAGCGATTGCTCGCGGTCAAGGCGGGACTTCACCGATTCGAACGACAGCATCCGGTTGACCGAGAAATGCCGCCCGATGTCGCGCAGGAATTCCAGGTAGTTCAGCCCGTCCAGCCATTCTGCATTGTCCAGCATCAATGCGTCGCAAACGCCCTCACCGTAGACGAGATAGCGCGCGAAGACGCGCTTCATGCCTGCGATGTTCGCGTCGATCTGGTCCGGTGTCAGCAGCGGCCGCTCGTCTGACCGGAACGACGGGTCGCCCACCTTGGTCGTCCCGCCCCCCATCAGCGTGATCGGGCGGTGACCGCATTTCTGTAGCCAGCGCAGCATCATGATGTTCAGCAGGTGCCCGACATGCAGCGATTTCGCGGTCGCGTCGTAACCGATATAGGCGGTGACCGGACCTGCACTGAGGGCGTCGTCCAGTCCCTGGTAATCCGTGCAGTCCGCGAGATAGCCGCGTTCCATCATCACGTGCATGAATTCCGACTTGGGATGGTATGTCATGAGGCTTGTCCCAGCTTGATTTGCGCGGCATGTATAGGCAGTTGGCGGGCAAAGGAAAAGGCCATGTTGAACGCGGGACGCGTCCGGGCGCTCGGGGCGATGTCGGGCACCTCGCTGGACGGGGTGGATGCCGCCGTTGTCGAGACCGATGGCGAGACGATCTTCGGTTTCGGGGCGACCGCCTATCGCGCCTATCTGCCGGGCGAGCAGGCGGTGCTGGTGGCGGCGCTTGGCAAGTGGCCGGACGACGACCTGGCCGAGGCCGAGGCGTTGGTCGAACGCGCGCACCTGGAGGTGCTGAGCGGCATAGACGGGGTCGATATCGTCGGTTTCCATGGCCAGACCCTCGCGCACGCGCCGCAGGGGCGCGGCACGCATCAACTGGGCAACGGACGGCGACTGGCCGAGGCATTGAACCTGCCTGTGGTCTGGAATTTCCGAGAGGCCGACATCGCGCAGGGCGGCGAGGGGGCGCCGCTCGCCCCGTTCTTTCATTTCGCCTGCGCGAAATGGATCGTGGCGCAGGCGCCGTTGGCCTTTCTCAATCTTGGTGGGGTGGGCAACCTGACATGGGTCGATCCCACGAAGGACCGGCCCGAGGACGCGGGCGCGCTTCTGGCCTTCGATACGGGCCCGGCAAACGCGCCGATCAACGACGTGATGATGGCGCGACGGGGCGCGCCGTTCGATCGCGACGGCGCGCTGGCGGCGCAGGGCCGGGTGTCGCAGGCGGCACTGGACAGGTTTCTCGACGATGCATGGTTCCGGCGCGCCCCGCCAAAATCGCTCGATCGCGACGCCTTCACCGGGATCATGGGTTCGGTGCGGGATCTGGACGACGCGGACGCGGTCGCCACACTGACCGCCATGGCGGTGGCCGCGCTTGTGCGCGGCATGGCGCAGTGCCCGTCCCCGCCCGAGCGCCTGCTGGTGACGGGGGGCGGGCGGCGCAACCCGGTGCTGATGCGGAGCCTTGCCGAAAGCCTTGGCTGTCCCGTGGCCCCGGTCGAGGCGGTGGGGCTTGACGGTGACATGCTGGAAGCGCAAGCTTTCGCGCATCTGGCGGTGCGCGTGGCGCGGGGATTGCCCACGTCGTGCCCTGCCACGACCGGCGTGCGCGTGCCCGTATCGGGCGGCACGGTCAGCCAGCCCCTGGAGGCGTGATGGACTACGACCTGGATCTGGGCGCGGGACAGGGGCGGCGGCTTGGGCTGGTCGTGCTGTCGACCGACGAGACGCTGGAATGGGAGGTGCGCGGCACCCTCGCGCGGCATGATCTGAACCTGCTGCACACGCGCATCCCGGCGCGCGCCGACGTGACGCCCGAGGATCTGCAATCCATGGCGCCCGAGATGACGCGCAGTGCCGCGCTGTTGCCGCAGGGGCTTTCGGTGGTCGGGTACGGGTGTACCTCGGCCAGTGCCATCATCGGCCCGGACGAGGTGACACGGCGCATCCAGCAGGCGCATCCCGGCACCCCGGTGACCAATCCGCTGAGCGGGGTCATCGCGGCCTTGCAGGCCCTTGGCGCGACGCGCGTGGCGATGGTGACGCCCTATGTTCCGGCTGTGAACGCCCCGATGCGGCACGCACTGGCCGCGCACGGGATCACCGTCCTCAGCGAGGCAAGCTTTGGCCAGCAGGAGGACTGGACCGTGGCGCGCATCGCCGAGGCCTCGACGCAGCGCGCGATGTTGCAGGTCGGACGCGCAGAGGGGGTTCAGGCGATCTTTACAAGCTGCACCAATCTGCGCACTTTCAACACGATCGAGCCGGTCGAGGCGGCGCTTGGCCTGCCGGTGGTCAGTTCCAACCAGGCGTTGCTGTGGGATATGTTGCGGCTGGCAAAGGTCGAGTCGCGCGGCTGGGGGCCGGGACAGCTGTTTGATCTGGAGACACGGGAGACTATGACGACATGACCGAAAATGCGCGCAAGCCCGCGACGATCGCGGCACAGGCGGCCGGCGCGGTGGACACCGCGACGGGGGGCGTGGTGCCGGGGATCTCGATGGCCACGACCTATGGTCGCGGGCCGGACAACGCGCTGTTGCGCGCCGGGAACACCTATGGGCGCGATGACAACGACACGGTGCGGCAGGCCGAAGAGGTGATCCGGCAACTTGAAGGCGCCGGGGCAAGCCTTCTGTTCCCGTCGGGCATGGCGGCGGTGGCGGCGGTGTTTCGCGCGCTGCCCTCGGGGGCGCGGGTCGTGCTGCAATCGGGCATCTATCACGGGACGGCGTCCTTCGTGCGCGCCTATTGCGTGCGGCGCGCGATCATCCTTGACGAGGTGGACGCGGCCGACCCCGCCGCGCTGGCCGAGGCCTGCCGGTCGTCGGCCGACATGGTGTGGATCGAGACGCCATCGAATCCGTGGCTCAAGACCACAGACATCACCGCCACGGCCGGAATGGCGCACAAGGCCGGCGCGGTGCTGGTGGTCGATGGCACGGCGGCGACACCGGTGCTGACGCAGGCGCTGGCGCTGGGCGCCGACATGGTGATGCAATCCGCGACCAAGGCGCTGAACGGGCATTCGGACGTGCTGGCCGGTGCGCTGTCGTGCCGCGACCCGAACCAGGAGATGTGGCGCGAGATCGCCACCGACCGGCATGACGCGGGCGCCATCCTGGGCCCGTTCGAGGCGTGGCTGCTGATGCGCGGGATGCGCACATTGCCTCTGCGGATGGAACGCATGTGCCAGAACGCGCAGAAGGTGGCCGAGTATCTCGACGGGCGCGACGACGTGGCGGCGGTGCTCTATCCCGGGCTGCCGGGGCATGATGGGCACGAGATCGCCACGCGCCAGATGTGCGGCGGATACGGCCATCTGCTGTCTGTGCTGGTCAAGGGCGACCGGGCACGGGCGCTTGACGTGGTCGGGCGGTTGCGGATTTTCCACCGTGCGACATCTCTGGGCGGGGTCGAAAGCCTGGTCGAGCATCGCCAGACCATCGAGCCGCAAAGCGGCATACCCGACACGCTGCTGCGCCTGTCCATCGGGATCGAGGATGCGGGCGACCTGATTGACGATCTGGGGCAGGCGCTGGACGGGTAGGGGGGCCGCGTCTCAAATGTAACCCCTTTTGTGGACGGTCCCGGCGCCTCCGCGTGTCTGCGGACGGACATGTGATGGCGCCGCGGGGCGTCGCGCCGCCTGAACCGTGACGCTGCGGCTCATGCCACGAAATCAAAGCTGTCCGTGCGTGCGTGATCCCAATATTTTGCAAAGGCGGGGTGCGTGACCTCGCCGTTCAGCAATTCGTCGGGCTTCAGCCAGAGATACTGGCTGGCCGCCGACCGAACCTCACGGCTGTTGACGCGGATCATCAGGTGATGCGGGGTGAAATCCTGCGGGCTGCGCAGGCCGGACGATTCCACCGCTTCTTTCAGCGCGATCATCGTGTTGCAGTGAAAATTCGCGACCCGTCGATACTTGTCCTCGACCGCCAGCGCCTTGTAACGGCCCGGATCCTGGGTGGTCACGCCGGTGGGGCATTTGCCGCTGTGGCAAACCTGCGCTTGGATGCAGCCGACGGCGAACATGAAGCCACGCGCCATGTTGCATCCATCCGCGCCGAGCGCGAACATCCGGCACAGATCGAAGGCGCTGATCAGCTTGCCCGACACGATCAGCGTGATCCGGTCCCGCAATCCCATGCCGACCAGCGTGTTATGCGCCAGCATCAGGCCCTCGCGGATCGGCGCGCCCTTGTGATCGGCGAATTCGGCGGGGGCGGCGCCCGTGCCGCCTTCGGCCCCGTCGATGGTGATGAAATCGGGGGTGATGCCGGTCTGCCGGAACGCCTTGGCCATCGCGAAGAATTCCCACGGGTGGCCGACGCACAGCTTCAGCCCGACGGGCTTGCCACCCGACAGGTCGCGCAGGCGGGCGATGAAGGCGCACAGCCCCTCGGGTGTCGAGAATTCCGAATGGCCGGGCGGGCTGACGCAATCCTCGCCCACCTCGACGCCGCGCGCCTCGGCGATCGCCTCTGTCACCTTGGCGCCGGGCAGGATGCCGCCATGGCCGGGTTTCGCGCCCTGGCTCAGCTTTATCTCGATCATCTTGACCTGATCATCGGCGGCGGTCGCCGCGAAGCGGTCGGGATCGAACCCGCCCACGGGCGTGCGGCAGTCGAAATACCCCGACCCGACCTGCCAGATCAGGTCGCCGCCATGAATGCGGTGAAACCGCGAGATCGAGCCCTCGCCGGTGGTATGGGCAAACCCGCCGATCTTCGCGCCCCAGTTCAGCGCCTCGATGGCGTTGGGCGACAATGCCCCGTAGGACATCCCCGAGATGTTGAGCGGCGAGCTGTCATACGGCTGCGTGCAATCCGGCCCGCCGATGCGGATACGGAAATCGTGGCTGTCGAGATGCGTAGGCGCCATCGAGTGGTTGATCCATTCATGCCCGATCTCGTTGACATTGCGCAGCGTGCCGAAGGGTCGCAGACCCTCGATCCCCTTGGCCCGACGATACACAAGGGCGCGCTGTTCGCGCGAATAGGGCGTCTCGTCGTGATCGCTTTCAAGGAAATATTGCCGGATCTCGGGGCGGAAATGCTCGAACAGGAACCGCAGCCGCGCCGAGATCGGGTAGTTCCGGAGTACCGCGCGCCGGGTCTGCAGGACATCCGCGATCCCGACCGCCGCGACAAGGCCCGACAATGCCGCCAGAACCCCGCCCCAGAACGGCACCCAGATCGCAAGGATCAGGCCACAGGGCACAAGCCCGATGAACATGAGCAATGGAATGTAACGCAAGCTGTCCCTCCCTCTCGTCCACCTCGCAACTGCCAGTGTGGCAGATCGCGCCACGCCGACGCGAGTCTTTTGTTGGGGCGGATCAAGGCAGGCTGCGCGGTCAGTAATCCTTTTCGAAGAACACCCCGACACCGGCGTCGCCTTCGGTCGAGGTGCTGCCCCTGACGGTAACAGAGTCCGTGAGATCGAGATTGAGGTCGATCTGCTGTTTTCCGGCGCTGTCGGCCGTGACCTCGGTGTAGATGTTGTCCGAGAGATAGGCCCCGGCGCTCACTTGGGTGTCGCCCTCGGCGGTCTGTGTCACGTCGAGATCGGCGAGACCGACGGCGCTGCGCAGCCGGCTGACCACGTCATTGCCGGAATTGCCGGTCAGAGTGGCGACGGCCGACGCCATCTGCGCGGCCTGCAGCGGCGATATCGTGTCGAGGCCGCGCCCGAAGATCAGCCGCGAGACGACCTCTTCCTGCGGCAATTCCGGGGTGGATTCGAACCGGATCTCGGGGTCCGAGGCAAGGCCCTCGACGATGATCCGGATGGTGGTGTCGTCAGACTGCGTGTCGGCGACAAAGCGCAGATAGGGGTCCAGCGAGCCCTGCATCGTCACGCGCCCCTCGCTCAGTGTCAGCCGCTTGCCGAGGATGTCGAACCGACCGCGGATCAACTCGAAGAACCCGTCCGGTGCCACGTTGCGCGTGGTCCCCCCGATCCGCAGCCGTCCGCCCAGTTCGGCATCGAGGCCGCGCCCCCGCACGAAGATCCGGTTCGGTGCGGTAACCGTCACATCAAGCGCATAGGGACGGCGTGGCGGCCCCTGCCGTTCAGCCTCGATCAGGCCGGCCCGTTCGCGGGTCACGCGCGATGCGCGGGATTCGTTGACATGGCGCAGCCCCGGCACGGTGATAGACGCCGAACCGCCCCCGGACGGGATGCGGATATCGGTCTCTGCAAGCGCGATCTGGCCGCCGATCCGCGCGCCGCCGGCAAGCGGGCCGTCAATCGCCACGTCGCCATTGGCGGTGGTCGTGTAGATCCGCTGATCGCTCAGAACCAGCCCGGCGAGGCCGATACGCAACCCGGCGTCGAAGCCTTCGGTCAGGCGGACGGGCCCGGTGATGGTGACACGCCCGCCATCGCGCATCGCGGCGACGAAATCGGTCTGCACGCGGGATTGCCCCAGTGTGGCGGTGCCGCGCAGGTCGTCCACGGCAAGCCCCGATGCGGGCAGGGCGACGGTGGTGCCCTCTGTCGTGACCGTGCCCGAGACGGATGACAGCGCGGGGGCGCCCGTCACCCGCAGATCGTATTGTGCCGTGCCGTTGAGCGCGCGCGGCTGGATGAACCCGTTGATCAGCGCCAGCGGCAGGCGGCCCGCCGCCGCAAGGTCAAGCGTCTGGCCGTGGTCGGCGACGTTGCCCGACAGGGTGGCGGTGGTGCCGCCGGGGCCGGTCGCGTCGAGGTCAAGAACGACGCGCCGCGCCTTGGGGCCTTGCAGCGTGACCGTGCCGTTGGCGGTGAGCGGCCCCGAGAACTGCGGTGCGAACAGCCCCAGATTGGCGAGCCGGGCATCGATGCGGACCGGCCCGCCCGCGCCGTCGCCGCGGGCCTCAAGCCGCAGTTGCGGGGTTTCAAGGTTGATGTTGGTGATCTCGACCCGCTGGGGCGTGCGGCCGGCCTCGGCCGCGAGCGACACGCGACCGCCGAGCAGCTGATCGACCTGCGCGATGCCGGTGACAAGGTTCCGGCCCTCGACAGAGGTGGTGACCGAAAACGCGTTGGCGCCGTCGCGGGCGTCCCCGGTCAGTGACAGGTCGACGCTGCCGCGCAGGCGGTCCTGCCCGCTGATCGCGGCAAAGCGTGACAGGTCGGCGACGCTGGCGGTGATGTCGCCGGAGGCCGACAGCGCCTCTGGGTCGGGCTGCACCGTGCCGGTGACGTCCAGCGTGGCCCCCATCACCCGCGCCGCGAGTCCGGTGGCGGTGATGCGGCCATCCGCGGCGCGGGCGATGGTGCCGGCCGCGTCCGCCGGGCCATCAAGGCGCGGATCGATCACCGAAAGCTCTGGCAGGCTGGCGTCGAAGGTCATCTCGCCGCTTTGCTCGGCCAACACACCCGCACCCGACGCGGTCAGGGTGACGGCATCGTAATTCAGGCGCAGATCGCGCAGCATGGTCTCGCGCCCGTCATGTGCGGCATCGACGCGCAGCGTGCCGCGCCCGGCGATCAGCCCGTCCAACTGGTCGATGCCGGTGACGACGCCGTCGGTTGTGGCGTCCACCGTGCCGTCGAAACTGCCCGGCTCGGCCCCGTCGCGCGCCATGATCCGGGCGTCGATGCGCCCGTCGAGCGGCCGCCCGACGATCCCGGCAAAGCGCGACAGATCGGCGACGCGGGCGGTGATGTCGCCCGCGGCCGACAGCGCCTCGGGGTCGGGCTGGACCGTGCCATCGGCGGTGATTTCCGCGCCCATCAGGCTGGCTGCGAGCCCGGTGGCGGTGATCTCGCCATTCTTGGCGCGCGCAAGCGTGCCTGCGCCCTGGGCGGGCCCATCGAGGCGCGGATCGATCACCGAAAGATCGGGCACGCTGGCGTCGAAGGTCAGCTCGCCCGTCTGCTCGGCGATCACGCCCGCGCCGGAGGCGGTCAGGGTGACGGCGTCGTAATTCAGGCGCAACTCGCGCAGCGTGGTTTCGCGCCCGTCATGCGCGGCATTGACGCGCAGGCTGCCATTGCCGGCGACAAGCCCGTCGAGCTGGTCGATCCCCGTCGCCAACCCGTCGGTCGCGGCGTCGAGCGTCACGTCGAAATGCTGCGTCTCGATCACGCCTTCGCCCGCTATCGCCGCGTCGATCCGGCCCGTGAGGGGCTGCCCGGTGATTGCTGCAAAGCGTGCGAGGTCGCCCACCCGCGCCTCGATCCGGCCCGAGGCGGGCATCCCCGCGGCCTCGGGCGACAGTGTGGCGGTGCCGGTGATGCGCGCACCCATGGCCTCGGCCACGAGTTCGGACAGGGTGACATCGCCGCCCGCCGTCCAGTCGACCTGCGCCCGGGTCCGGACAGGGCCGTCGAGACGGCTGTCGGCACGGGACAGATCGTCAAGCGCCGCCGACAGGTTGAGCGCCCCGCGCTCGCTGTTGATCGTGCCATCGGCGCGGGCATCGAGATGGGCGTTGTCCAGACGGAAGCGATCGACCGTGATGCCGGTCGTGTCGCGCCGGGCGGCGAGTGACAGCGTTGCAGGGGCTGCGATCAGCGGATCGACCTGTTCGATCCCGACCGCGAGTCCGTCGGTCTCGGCATCGAGGGTAAGGTCGAAATCACCGCCCAGAAGGCTGCCGGAGCCGTCCAGCGTGGCCTTTGCCGCGCCCGCAAGGTCCTGACCCGAGATCGCGGCGAAGCGCGCGAGATCGGGCGCGTCGAGCGTCGCGATGCCGGAGACGGGAAAGCCGTCGGCCAGCGTCTCGATCTGGCCATCGGCGGTCAGCGTGGCGGCGCCCGAATCCACGCGCAGGGCGCGCAGCAGAAGCGGCGTCCCTTTGGACCAGTCCAGTGTCGCGACCCCCGTCAGCGCGCTGCCCGCAGCCTCGGCCAGCGCCGGGTCGGCGATATCAAGGCCCGCGACATCGAATTCCGTCACCGCGGTCACGCCGCGCGGGTCGGAGCGCCGCAAGGTGCCCCGGCCCGACAGCGTGGCGCTGTCAAGCCGCAGATCAGGTTGCGACAGATCGGTGAGGGCAATGTCGGCGGTCCAGCGGTCATCGGTCGCGGAGTCGTAATTGGCGGCCAGCGTGGCCCGTTCGAGTGTCACAGGCGGGCCCGCGACGGGCAGGCGCACGGGCACCGTGCCGTCACCTATATTGCCGGTGAAATCGAAGCGGACCGGCCAACCCTCTGCGTCAAGCGCGATCGTGCCGTCGAGGTCGAGCTGCGCCGCGGCAAGGCGCAGCGTGTCGATCTCCAGCGCGCCGTCGGGGCCGCGCAGGCCCGCCACGATAAGTGCGGTATCACCGCCGAAGAACGCGCGAAAGTCCTCCTCCATCAGCGGGGTGAGATCGCCGTCGAGATTGGCCTCGAACGCCGTGCCGCCCGCGTCGGTCCCCGCGAGCGCCACGCGACCGGTCAGCCGGTCGGTCCCGTCCGTGCCGAGGGACAGATCGGCCGTGTAATCGCTGAGCGGACCCTCGCCCTGCACATTCAGCGCGATGGCGGGGCTGTCGGGCAGGTTCAGAAGCGTCGCCGCGATCCCGCCCGACGCCTCGTCGAGCGTCAGGTCAAGCGCGAGCACCCGGGTTTCGTTGTCGAAGCCCGCATCGAGCGTGATTTCGCCGCGCCCGTCCAGCCGGGTGACCTCGATCTCGGCGCTGCCTTCGCCGCCGCCGAGGCTGAGGCCGCCGAACAGGCTGAGCGCGACCTCTTCGCCCAGGATCGGCGCGCCGAGGGTCAGGGTGTCCGCCGATACCTCGCCGATGTTGATCGATACGGGCAGTTCGGGCAGCGAGAAGGGCGTGGCCTCGGCATCCTCCGGCGTGACGGGCGCCTCGCTTTCGGGCAGGCGCGACAGGGTGATCTCGGCGGCGGTCAGGCTATTGACCTGGACCTGGCCGCGCAGCAGCGCGGTCCGCGTCCAGTCGAGCGCGACGTCGCGCAGTTCCAGCCAGATGCCCTGCTCGTCGGCGATGGTCAGCGTGTCAAGCGTGGCCCGCGACGACAGCGCCCCGGCAAAGCCGGAGATGCGCACCTCGCGTCCGGCGCCGGACAGGTTGTCTTCGATCAGCGATTGCAGATAGCCGCGACCGTCCTCGTCCTGCGCGTGGCCGGGCGTGGCCCCGAAGGTTAGGGCGAGGGCCGAAAGACAAAGAAGCCGTGTCAGAAGAAATCGCATCAAAACGCCTGCCCAATCCCGATATAAAGTTCGTATGCCGTGCCCGCATCATCGTCGAGCGGGGTGGCCAGATCCACGCGGATCGGTCCCACCGCGGTGAAGTACCGCGCGCCGAACCCCGCGCCGCTGTGCCAGTCGCCGGACCCGCCGCCGAACGGGTCCTCGCCGATATAGCCGGTGTCGGCAAAGGCGACGGCCTGGATGGTGTCGGTCACCATGCCGCGCAGCTCGCCGGACAAGCCCATGAAGGATCGCCCGCCAATGGTGCCCCCCGATGCCAGATCGATGCCGAGCGACTGGTAGCTCTGGCCGCGCACCGTGCCGGCCCCACCGGAATAGAACAGCGTGTCGGCGGGCACGTCGCGCACGCTGGCGCCGGCGACCGTTCCCAGTTGCGCGCGCCCCGCGAGGGTGATCCGCTCGGAGTCGCCGAAGGTCAGGTAGTCGCGCAGATCGGCATAAAGGCGTGCGCCCGACGCACTTTCGTCAAGCCGCAGGAAGGGGGTCACCGACAGGTCGATGAACGGCCCGTCCTTGGGGTTGAGCTGATCGTCCCTGGTGTCCCAGGTGGCGCTGATCGGGACCAGCAGGTGCTGCAATTCGCGTTGTCCCAGGTCGTCCGTGATCTCCGAGAAGCGGTAGGTCAGGCCCGCCTCGGCGCGCAATTCGTCATTGAAGCGATGCGTGAGACCGCCGCCGATTTCCGCCTTGCGCTCGCGGTAGTCGGGTTCGTTGTTTTCCTCGATATTGGCAAGCAGGAACGCGCTGGTTCGCGGGGTGAACGTCGCGGGCCGGTCGATGCGCGCCCCGAGGCGGTAATCCTCGCCGCCCGAATCGCCGCCGATGCCGCCGATCATCGCATCGATGCGCAGCCGTTCGGCCCCGCCCAGCAGATTGCGGTGCAGCCAGAACCCCGACAGCGTGACACCTTCCAGAGACGACAGTTCCGCACCGGCCCCGATGCGGCGGGGCTTGGCGTCTGTGACGCGGGTCTCGATATCGAGGGTGCCATCGGGATTGGGCGTATCGGCCTCGGTCATCACCACCGAGCGGAAGGCGCCAGTGCGGCGCAGACGGTTGGCCGCGTCCGCCTGTTCGGCGGGGGAATAGATTCCACCGTGGCGCACACCGGCGATCGCGCGAATGCGGCTTTCGCGGACCGCGCTGGGGCTGCCGTCGTCAAGCAGGACGAGATCGCCGAAGCGCAGGCGCGGGCCGGGATCGACCGTCACCTCGGCCGACAGCCGGTTGCGGGCATGATCCGCGACGATGTCCTGTCCGGCGACGCTGGCCTTGGCATGGCCTTGCTCGCGCCAGGCGTCGATGCCTGTGCGGGTGGCGCGGGTGATCAGGCCGCCCTTGGCGAGTTCGCCGATCGCGAAGTCCTCCGGCAGGTCGGTGCCGGGCGGCAGCGGGGCGATGCTGGCGCGATCGAAGAAAAAGCCCGCGCCGCGTGTCACGATGATGTCGATGCGGTCGATCTGCTCGGGCGCTTGCAGCGGCCCGATCGAGGCGGCCTCCTGCCCGTTGACGCGGATCGTGACCTCGCCGCCGTAGTAGCCTTCGGCGTAGAGGACGCCGACCATGCGCGCGTAATCCGATTGCGCCGCGGCCAGCAGATCCGGCGCGGTATAATCGCCACCTCTGGCGGTGCCGATCACGAGCGATGCGTCCTGCAGCAGGGTTTCGAACCTTTCGGACGCGCCGGGGGCCGCGAAGCCCACTTCGAGCGCCGCCGCGGGCAGTCCGCCCCATCCGAGCGCGACCGCCGCAAGCGCCGCACGAGCCAAATTCGGTGTCTTCACGTGTTCAGATCTCCAGCCAGTCTGCATCTTTTATTGCATCACCCGATACGGATTTCCAGAGCAGGCAGACCCCGGCCCGTCGCCGGCCCGAACAGGTCTCGTCATTCGGCAGGGTGAGGCGTACCGCCCAGTTCGCTTTCGAGCCTTTTCTCCATCGCGCTGCGCGGGCGGGTGAACCGGGCGAGCAGGTCGAACAGGATCGGCGTGACGAACATCATGAGCACCGTGGCAAGGCTGAGCCCGGCGATGATGACGGTGCCGACGGCGATCCGGCTTTCGGCGCCCGCGCCGGTGGCCAGCACCAGCGGCAGCGCGCCCAGCACCGTCGAGATCGCGGTCATCATGATCGGGCGCAGGCGCAGCACCGACGCCTCGATCACCGCGTCGCGCACGGTCATGCCCTCGTCGCGCAGCTGGTTGGCGAATTCCACGATCAGGATGCCGTTCTTCGAGATCAGGCCAATCAGCAGGATTATGCCGATCTGGCTATAGACGTTGAGCGACAGGCCGCCGATCGCCATCGCGTAGATCGCCCCCGCCACGCCGATGGGCACGGTCAGCATGATCACCACCGGGTGCAGGAAGCTTTCGAACTGCGCGGCCAGCACGAGGTAGACGATCAGCAACGCCAGCAGGAAGATCACGCCCATCCCGCCCGAGGTGTCCTTGTAGGTGGCCGATTGCCCGTCAAAGCCCAGCTTGGCCTCGGGCGGCAGGATGTCGGCGGCGATCGCCTCGAGCTGTTCGAGGACCTCGCCCAGTTCCGCATCCGGCCCGAGCGCGCCCGACAACTGGATCGAGGGCAGCCGGTCGAAGCGGCGCAGCGAGGGGGTCGCGGCGTTCTCGTCCAGTGTCACCAATGCGCCGAGAGGAACCAGCGTTTCGCCGTCGCCCGCGCGGATGAAGATGTTCTCGATATCGGTGGGGGTGCGGCGGTCCTCGTCCTCGGCCTGTACCAGCACGGGGTACTCGCGTCCGCGGCTGACAAAGGTCGTGACCTCGCGCGAGGCCAGCATGGTCTGCAGCGTGGTCGCGATCACCTCGGCCGAGATGCCCAGATCGTCGGCGCGTTCGCGGTCGATCCGGATGTCGAGCTGGGGCAGGTTTTCCTCGAAGTTGATCTCGGGGTTGACCAGCCCCTCGACGTTCTCGGCGCGGGCCAGGAACTCGGTCGCCCAGTCTTCGACGCTGTCGAAATCGGGTCCGCCGATCACGACCCGCACCGGGGTGGAGTTGCCGCGCAGACCCAGCCCCGCAGGGGTGACCGGAAAGCCACGCGCGATGGTGACGCGGCCCATCTGGGGCGCGATCTCGGCGGTGACGTCCGAGATCGGGCGGTCGCGTTCCTCCCATGGGGCGAGGCGAAAGACCACGAAGGACCGCCACGCGCGCCCGCCCCAGCCGGTGAAGGTAAAGACCGTCTCGATTTCGCCCGAATCGACCATCGGTTGCAGGATCTCCTCGACCTGTCTTGCGGCCAGGTCGGAATGCGGCACGGTGGACCCTTGGGGGGCCGTCAGCGGCACGAAGCCGACGCCGCGATCCTCGCGCGGGGCAAGCTCTCGCGGCAGCGTGTTGTAGAACAGCGCCGCGCCGGCGGTGATCGCCAGCGCCACGGGCAGCACCACCAGCGGCATGGCGATGGCGCGGGTCAGCGTCGCGCGATAGGCGCGCTGGATCAACGGCGGGCGGGCCGGGGCATCGTCGGCGCGTGGCGCACGCGCGCTGAGCACCTTGGAGGCCAGCGCAGGGCAGGTGGTCAGCGCCACGAGCGTCGAGATCGCGACGGTGCCGGCCATGACCCAGCCGAACTCGACAAACAGGCGCCCGACCTGACCGGGCATGAACGAAAGCGGCACGAAGACCGCGATCAGCGTCAGCGAGGTGGCGATCACGGCAAACGTCACCTGCCGCGCGCCACGTACCGACGCCACCAGCGGCGTCTCGCCCTCTTCGATCCGGCGCTGGATGTTTTCCAGCACCACGATGGCGTCATCGACCACCAGCCCGATGGCCAGCAGAAGCGCCAGCAGCGTCAGCGTATTCAGCGAGAACCCCCACAGCCCGATCAGCAGGAAACTGCCGATCAGTGCGACGGGAATGGTGATCGCCGGGACCAGCGTCGCGCGCAAGCTGCGCAGGAAGACCACGATCACCGTGATCACCAGCCCCAGCGAGATGCAGAGCGCGATCAGCACCTCGCGGATCGACGCGCCCACGAACAGCGCGTCATCCGAACCGACGACGATGTTCATGCCCTCGGGCAGGGTCGGCGTCAGCGCGGCGATCTCGGCGCGCACGGCGTTCGAGATCTCCAGCGTGTTCGACTGGCTCTGGCGCAGGATCCACATGCCCACGGCATCCTTGCCGTTGGTGCGCACCACGGTGTTCTCGTCGGCCACGCCGGGCACCACGCGGGCCACGTCGCGCAGCCGCACCGGGTAGCCCGCCACCCGGTCGAGCACGATGTCGCGGAAATCCTCGACGCTGGCCAGCCGGCTGTTGAGGCGCACCGAAAGCTGGCGGTTATAGGATTCGACCTCGCCGGCGGGCAATTCGATGTTGTTGCGCCGGAGCGCCGCCTCGACATCCGACACGGTGAGATTGCGCGCCGCGAGCGCGCGCCGGTCGATCCAGATGCGCACCGCGAAGGGGCGTTCGCCCACCATGTTGACATTGGCCACCCCGTCGAGCGTGGCGATGCGGTCGACGATCAGGCGGTCGACGTAATCGGTGATCTCGGCGGTGCTCATCCGGTCGGAGGTGACGGCGATGCGCATCACCGGGTCGGCATCGGCGTCGGATTTGACCACCTCGGGCTGATCGGCCTCTTCGGGCAGGTCGCCGCGCACCCGGCCCACGGCGTCGCGCACGTCGTTGGCGGCGACGTCGATATCGACGCTGGTCTCGAACTCGATTGTGACGCGCGACCGGCCCTGGCGGCTTTCAGAGCTGATCGTGCGGATGCCGGCGATGGTGGCCACCGCGCCCTCGATCGTTTCGGTCAGGTCGGTGTCGATCACGTCGGGTGCGGCGCCGCGATAGGTGGTGGTCACGGTCACCACCGCGTTGTCGACATCGGGCAGTTCGCGCACCGGCAGGTCGCGCAGCGCGGCCAGCCCGAAAATCACGATCAGCAGGCTGCCCACGGCGGCCAGCACGGGGCGGCGCACGCAAAGTTCCGAGAGCGTCATGACGGCTGATCCGCGCGCGCGGCGGACGCGGTTGCGGCATCCCCGGTGTCCAGGATGGTCAGCGGCGTGCCGTCCCGCACCCGTTGCAGACCGCGCACGACGACCTCTTCGCCCTCGTCCAGCCCCGAAAGCACGGCGATGCGGCCGTCTCGGCGCTGACCGGTCTCGACCGTACGGCGGCGCGCGGTGCCCCCGTCATCGACAAAGACATACGTCTCTGCCGCCTGAAAGACGATCGCCTCTTCGGGTACGGTGATGCGCTCCTGTTCGGACAGCACCAGCGTCAGCGACAGGAACATGCCGGCGGGCAGCGTGCTGTCGGGGTTGGGGATCACGGCGCGGGTGCGAAAGGCGCGGCTGACCGGGTCGATCCGGCTGTCGACGGCGGTGACGGTGCCACGGAACCGACGGTCCGGAAAGGCCGCGCTGCGTGCCGTCGCGGTCTGGCCGCGGCGCACCTGCGAGAACACTGTCTCGGGCAGCGAGAACTCGACCTCGACCTCGGTCAGATCGTCAAGCCGTGTCAGCACCTGACCGTCCGACACACGCGCGCCGACGTCGTAATTGGTCAGCCCGACGACGCCTGCAAAGGGGGCGGTGATGGCGCGATCCTCCAGCCGGCGGCGGGCGCGTTCCATGTCGGCCTGCGCCTCGGCCAGTCGGGCGGTGGCATCTTCCAGCGCCGCCTGAGACACCGCGTTGGACCGGCTGAGCTGGCGGATTCGGTCGAGCGTCTGACGCTGTTCGGTCAGCACCGCCTCGGCCTCGGACAGATCGGCGCGCTGGATGCTGTCATCGAGCCGTGCAAGCACAGCGCCGGCCGCGACGGGCGTGCCGGGGGTGATCGTCAGCTCTACCAGGCGGCCGTTCGCCTCGGGCACGATATCGACGGATTTGACCGCGCGCGTCGTTCCCACGGCCTCGACCGTGTCGCGCATGGTGCGCGTTTCGGCGCGGGACACCTCGACTGTCACCGGGCGCGGGCCGCCCGCGTCGGGCTGGGCCACGGTGTCGGGGGCGAATTGGGTCTGGTACGTCACGTATCCACCGTAGGCCAGACCGCCAAGCACACACAGAATGATCAGCTGTTTGAGGATCGACATCGAGGAGCGGCCTTTTGAGGAACACGTGAGTTGGTTTGAACAGTCTTTATGCGGTATTCAATAACACAGCATTTGTGCTAGGCGGAAACAAAGGCAACTTTTCGTGACACCGGGTCGCGAAACATGCAGAAAGGACACCCCGAATGCGATACGAGGCACCAACACGCGAAGAGGATGCGGTCGCCTTGCTGGCGGGCCAGACCGGCGCGCATGTGCTGGCGGGCGGCACCGACCTTCTGGTCAAGCTGCGGTCCGAGATGGTCGAGCCAGGGATGATCGTCGATATCAAGCGCATCGACGGGATGCGCGACATCACCCCCGAGGCGGGTGGATGGCGCATCGGCGCCGGTGTCTCGGGTGCCGAGATGGGCGAGCATGCGGGGCTGGTTGCCGACTGGCCCGGTGTGGTCGAGGCGGCCGGGCTTATCGGTTCGACCCAGATCCAGGGGCGTGCGACGATCGCGGGCAACCTGTGCAACGCCTCGCCGGCCGCCGATTCGGTGCCGGCAATGGTCGCCGCGAATGCCGTGGCGCGGATCATCGGACCTAAGGGCACGCGTGACCTGCCGGTGATCGACGTGCCGCAGGGACCGGGCAAGACCGCGCTCGATCCGGGCGAATTCGTCGCCTCGGTGTTCCTGCCGCCGCGCGTGGCGCGGTCGGGCGACTGTTACCTGCGTTTCATCCCGCGCAGCGAAATGGATATCGCGGTGGTGGGTTGCGGTCTGTGGCTTGCGCTTGACGACGCGGGCAAGGTGACTGCGGCGCGCGTGGCGCTGGGCGCGGTTGGGCCCAAGGTGATGCTTGTCGATGCGGCTGCCGAGACGATCACCGGCCGGGTGCTTGACGACGCGGCGCTGGCCGATCTGGCCGCGGCCTGTTCCGCTGCCGCGACACCGATGGATGACAAACGCGGCACGGTCGATTTCCGCCGCCACGTGTCGGGCGTTCTGGCCCGTCGCGCGGCCGAAATCGCCGCCAAACGCGCAAAAGGAGAGACGGCATGAGCCAGATACATGTGACGACGAGCATTAACGGCGACGCGACAGAGTTCCTGTGCGAACCCGACGAGACCCTGATGGACGTGCTGCGCGACCGGCTGGGCCTGACGGGGACCAAGGAGGGCTGCGGCACCGGCGATTGCGGGGCCTGTTCGGTGGCCGTGGATGGCCGCGTGGTCTGTTCGTGCCTGATGCTGGGCGCCGAGGCCGAGGGGCGCGACGTGGCCACCATCGAGGGCATCGCGACGGGCGATCAGTTGCATCCGCTGCAGCAGAAATTCATCGAGATGGCGGCCCTGCAATGCGGTATCTGCACGCCGGGCATCCTTGTCGCGGCCAAATCGCTGCTGGAGCGTAACCCCGATCCAAGCGAGGAGGAGGTGCGCTACTGGCTGGCCGGAAACCTCTGCCGCTGCACGGGGTATGACAAGATCATCCGCGCCGTGATGGACACGGCCGCGGACATGCGGAGGGCGTCGTAATGGCACTGGACGACACGAAAAAGACACGGGATTTCAAGGTGATCGGCACGCGGCCCGACCGCCCCGATGGCATCGACAAGGTGACAGGCCGCGCGCGGTTCGGCGCCGACATGGTGCTGCCGGGGATGCTGACGGGCCGCATCCTGCGCTCTCCTCATGCCCATGCACGCATCCGGTCCATCGACACGTCGAAGGCCGAGGCGCTTTCGGGCGTCAAGGCCGTGGTCACCCGCGCCGACTTTGGCGACGTGCCCGAGGACGTGGCCGATATCCTCGACAACTGCATGGCCGGCGAGAAGGCGCTTTACGACGGGCACGCGGTCGCAGCCGTCGCCGCGACGTCGGTGGCGGTGGCCCGGCGTGCGCTCAGGCTGATCGAGGTCGATTACGAGGTGCTGCCGCATGTCACGGATGTGGACGCGGCCATGACCGCCGACGCGCCGGTGTTGCACGAAGGGCGCCAGCAGGAAACCGTGCCCGAGGGCATGTCGCCAAACGTGATCGCACGCTCGGAATTCGGACATGGCGATATCGAGGCGGGGCTGGCGCAGGCCGACCGCGTCGTGACGCGGACCTTCCGGACGGCCGCCACCCATCAGGGATATATCGAACCGCATGCCTGTGTTGCCACGATGGGCACGGACGGGCAGGGTGATCTGTGGGTCTGCACCCAAGGCCATTACATGGTGCGCAACACCTGCGCCGCCATTCTGGGTCTGGAACAGGGCCAGCTGCGCGTCACCGCCAGCGAGATCGGCGGCGGCTTCGGCGGCAAGACGGCCGTGTTCCTCGAACCCGTCGCGCTGATGCTGGCGCGCAAATCGGGGCGCCCCGTGAAGATGGTCATGAGCCGGTCCGAGGTGCTGCGCGCGTCGGGTCCGACCTCGTCCACGTCCATCGACGTGCGCATCGGCATGACCAAGGACGGCCGCATCACCGCCGGGATGGCCGAGCTGCGCTACCAAGGCGGGGCGTGGCCCGGATCGCCCGTGGACATGGGGGCGATGTCGGCCTTCGCGCCCTATGATCTGGAGAACGTCAAGACCGTCGGCTGGGACGTTGTCACCAACCGACCCAAAGCCGCCGCCTACCGCGCGCCCGGCGCCCCGATGGCGGCCTTCGCGGTGGAAAGCGCCATTGACGAACTGGCCAAGGGGTTCGGCCTCGACCCGCTGGAGGTGCGGCTGATGAATGGCGCCGACGAGGGCACGCGCGCGTCTTATGGCCCGACCTACCCGGCCATCGGCCTCAAGGCGACGCTTGAGGCCGCCAAGGCGCATCCGCACTGGTCCGCCCCGCTTGGCGAGAATCAGGGCCGGGGCGTCGCCTGCGGGTTCTGGTTCAACTTCGGTGGCGACACCTGCGTGAGCCTGAATATCACGCCCGACGGCACCGTGACCGTGTCCGAAGGCAACCCCGATATCGGCGGCTCGCGCGCGTCGATGACGATGATGGCCGCCGAGGAACTGGGAATCCCCTACGATCAGGTGCGCACGATCATCGCCGATACCGGGTCGCTGGGCCAGAACGAGGTGACCGATGGCTCCCGCGTGACCTTTGCGGTGGGGCTGGCCACGATCAAGGCAGCTCAGGCCGCCAAGGCCGAAATGTGCCGCCGCGCCGCGATGGTCTGGGGCATCGACGAGGACGCCGTCGACTGGGAGGACGGGGCCGCGCGCCCCGCAGGACCCAATGCCGGGAAATTCCCGCCGATGACGCTGAAGGAGATCGCGGCCATAGCCAGCAATACCGGCGGGCCGATCGCCGGCCATCACGAGGTCAACGCCGAAGGTGCGGGCGTCAGTTTTGCCACGCACATGGTCGATGTCGAGCTGGACCGCGACACGGGATCGACGAAGATCCTGCGCTATACGGTCCTGCAGGACGCCGGCAAGGCCGTGCACCCCTCGTATGTCGAGGGACAGTTTCAGGGCGGTGCCGTGCAGGGTATCGGCTGGGCGCTGAACGAGGAATACGTCTATGGCGAGGACGGGATTCTGCAGAATCCCGGTTTTCTCGATTACCGTATCCCGGTGGCTTCGGATCTGCCGATGATCGACACGGTGATCCTCGAGATCCCCAACCCCGGCCACCCCTACGGCGTGCGCGGTGTGGGCGAGACCTCGATCGTGCCGCCATTGGCGGCGATCGCCAACGCGGTGTCCGAAGCGGCAGGCGTACGTCTGACCGACCTGCCGCTGTCGCCGCCAAAGGTGTTGGCCGCGCTTCAGGGCAAGACCGGCGCCTGATGGTCAAGGTCCTGCTTTGGGGGTCTCTGGCCGACGCGGCCGAGGCCGACCGCGAGGTCGAGGTCGAGGCCGGCACCCTGCGGGAACTCTTGGACGGGCTGGGGGAGAAATTCCCTGGCCTGCGCCTCGAGCTGGAGCGGGGCGTGTCCGTGTCCATCGATGGCAAGGTCTATAACGATGCCTGGTTCACGCCGATCCACGAGGATAGCGAGGTCGTGCTGCTCAAGCGTCTGAAGGGCGGGTAGGGCGCGAACCGTTGCGCCGACCCTTTAATTTCATTTGGCGCTGCGGCCTGCGGCCGCGTATCGCGCCGGGCGTATCCGCCCTAAGCGTCTGTAAAGGCGCGCGCACTACCCGCCAGAACAGCAGGCCCCGCCCAGCACGCAGAACTTGGCGCAATGCGGGTGGTTGAGGGCGACGTCGCGCTCGGCCTCGGCCAGCGTCGTGCCCATCTCGAATTCCGGGGCATAAGGCAGCAGGGTGCAGGACAGCACCGCGGGTCGGTCCGCACCCTTGCGTTTGACGACCATGCGCGACGAGGCGCACATCACGTCGTCGGGCGACTTGCCAAGGATGTCCCAGCAGGCGGTGGTGATCTCGGGTACTTCCTCGTCTTCGTCCATTTCCGGAAACAGGACCGTCGCACCGGGGTCCTGCGCGTCGATCTCGAACCCGTGCTCGGCATAAAGCCTGCCATAGCCCGCGCGGGCCTCTGCCTCGGTCTCGCCCCAGACGGTGCGGCCCGCGACGCTCATCTGGATACCTGTATCGCGCAGCCAGCACATGCCCTCGATCGTGCGGGCGAAGGCGCCGGTGCCGCGTTCGGTGTCGTGAAAGGACGCCTGCCAGTGATCGATCGAGATGCGCAGCATCAGCCGGTCGCGCCAGCGGTCGGCGAGATCGCGCAGCCCGGCCTGCATCGCGGGTCGCATCATCGGGCGCATGGCGTTGGTCAGGATCAGGACAGTGAACCCGGCCTCGAGGGCCGCGCGGGCCATGCCGATCATCTGCGGGTTCATGAACGGCTCGCCCCCGGTGAACGCGATCTCGGTCACCGGCCAGCCGCGGGTCCGGATCTGGTCGAGATAGTCCCGCACCTCGGCCTCGGTGATGTAGACCAGCGCGTCGTTGGTGGGCGACGAGAAGATGTAGCAGTTGCGGCATTCGATATTGCACTGCGTGCCGGTATTGAACCAAAGCGTTTCCGGATGGTTCAGCGCCACGGTCGCGCGCGGGGCGCCGTCCGCGGTGCGCGCCGGGTCGCGGAACTTGCCCTGATTTGCAAGGGTTGTAGGCGTATCTTTCATGCGTCATCCGTTTCGTAGCGGTACGCCGCGACCTCTACCGATCCTGACGCGGCGAGGGAAGACGGCTGACGCCATTGTGAAGCCGTCGCGACATGTTACAGTCTGTCGCACTGGCGCGGCATCCGATCCCCGGATGCGCGCCACGTCAGGGGAGGCAGGACATGGCGTCTCGGGTGATCCCGGTCGATCCGTTCGATCTGGTGATATTCGGCGGCACGGGCGACCTTGCGCGTCGCAAGATCCTGCCGGCGCTCTATCGTCGGTTCAAGGCGGGCCAGATCGAGGGGGATGTCCGCCTGATCGGCGCCGCGCGTACCGACATGGACGCCGACGGCTACCGCAGGATGGTCCGCGACGCGCTGGCCGAAGACGGCGCGCCCGAGGATGACACGACCACGCGCGACGCCTTTCTGGCGATGCTGGATTACGTGACCGTCGATGCCCGCGGAGAGGCGGGCTGGGCCGAACTGGCCGGCAAGATGCGCGCGGGACGCATCCGCGCGTTCTACTTTTCGGTCGGGCCGGCGCTTTTCGGCGCTCTGGCCGAGCGGTTGCACAGGCACGGGCTTGCAGGCTGTGACGCCAGGATCGTCGTGGAAAAGCCGTTCGGACGCGATCTGCTCTCGGCACGGAATCTCAACCGCGGGCTGGCCGCGCATTTCGACGAGACGCAGATCTACCGGATCGATCACTACCTCGGCAAGGAAACGGTGCAGAACCTGATGGCGATCCGGTTCGGCAATGTCCTGTTCGAACCCTTGTGGAACAGCCAGTATGTCGATCACATCCAGATCACCGTGGCCGAGGCCGGGGGCGTCGGCGGCCGGGCCGAGTATTACGATCAGACCGGCGCCATGCGCGACATGGTGCAGAACCACCTGATGCAGCTCTTGTGCCTCATCGCGATGGAGCCGCCCGCGAAATTCGGCCCCGATGCCGTGCGCGACGAAAAGCTGAAGGTCATCCGTGCGCTCGATCCCGTCGCCGATCGCGACGTGGTGCGCGGGCAATATGCCGGGGATGCCGATCGGCCGGGCTATACCGCCGAGATCGGCCAGCCCGACAGCACCACCGAAAGCTTCGTTGCGCTGAAGGCGCATGTCAGCAACTGGCGTTGGGCGGGCACACCTTTTTACCTGCGCACCGGCAAGCGGCTGCGCGACCGCGCCAGCGAGATCGCGGTGGTGTTCAAGGACGCACCGCATTCGATCTTCGGGGCCGAGGCCGGCCGACACCGCAACATCCTGACGATCCGCCTGCAACCCAATGAGGGGATAGAGCTGGGCGTCACCATCAAGGAGCCGGGGCCGGGCGGCATGCGGCTGATCGACGTGCCGCTCGACATGACCTTCGCCGAGGCACTGGGTCCCGAAGAGGCCGATTTCCCCGACGCCTATGAACGCTTGATCATGGATGTGATCCGGGGCAATCAGACATTGTTCATGCGCGGTGACGAGGTCGAGGCGGCCTGGGCCTGGACCGATCCGGTGATCGCGGGCTGGCACCGTTCCGGGGATGCGCCGCTGTCTTATGCGCCGGGCACGGCCGGGCCTGACGCCGCGGCGATGCTGATGGGCCGCGACGGACGTCGCTGGCGGGAGATACGACCATGAAGATCATCGATTACGCGGATTCCGAAATGATGGCGATCAACCTCGCCAACGTGCTGGCCGGAGAGCTGCGCAACGCGCTGGCAGTCGAGGACAGGGTGCTGTTCGTGGTGCCTGGCGGCAGTACGCCGGGGCCGGTCTTCGACGCGCTGTGTGACACGCATCTCGACTGGGATCGGGTGGATGTGCTGCTTTCGGACGAACGCTGGCGCCCCGAGGTGCATGTGCGCTCGAACACCCGGCTGGTGCGTGAACGCCTGCTGACGGGGCGTGCGGCGGCGGCCCGCTATCTACCACTTTATGCCAAGGCCGACGAACCCGAGGCCGTGCTGGCCGAGCTGGAAGCCAATATCGAACCCGCCCTGCCGATCGACATCTGCCTGCTGGGGATGGGGACGGATCTGCACGTTGCGTCGCTTTTTCCGGGGGCCGACCGGCTGGACGAGGCGCTGGACCGACGCGCGCCGATCCTCGTGCCGATGCGCGCCCCGGACGCGCCCGAGCCGCGTGTCACGCTGTCGGCACGGGTGCTGAACGGGGCGATGTCCAAGCATCTGGTCATCACCGGGCAGGCAAAGCGCGACGCGGTGCAGCGGGCGTGGCACATGTCCCCCGACGAGGCGCCGGTCGCCGCCGTGCTCGACGGCATGACGGTGCATTGGGCCCCCGACACGAACGTGCCGGACAGCGCGGCGTGAGCGGCATGTGGCACGAGGTGATGCGCGCGGCCCGCGCCGCGCAGGGGCAGAGCATTTGCGACATGCTGGGCGACGCGGCGCGCGCCGAGGCGTTTTCCGTCCGCGCGGACGGCATGCTGCTGGATTATTCCAAGACCACGCTGGACAGTGACGCGCGCGCGGCGCTTCTGGATTTGGTCGAGGGTGCGGGGCTGACCGACCGCCGCGCGGCGATGTTTGCAGGCGCACCGATCAACGAGACCGAAGGCCGCGCCGTGTTGCATACCGCGCTGCGCAACCTGTCGGGCGGCCCGGTGTTGCAGGACGGGCATGATATCATACCCGGCATCCATGCCACCCGGGCCCGGATGGCGGAATTCGCCCAAGAGGTCCGCGCGGGGCCTGTCACGGATGTCGTCAATATCGGCATCGGCGGCTCGCATCTGGGCCCAGAGATGACGGTGCGGGCGCTGACGCCGTACCATGACGGGCCGCGCTGTCATTTCGTGTCGAACGTGGACGGGGCCGACATCGCCGACACGCTGGCCAGGCTTGACCCTGCAACGACGCTGGTGATCGTCGCCTCGAAGACCTTCACCACCATCGAGACGATGACCAACGCCGCGACCGTGCGTGACTGGATGAGCCGCGCGGGCGTCGATCCGGGGCCGCAATTCGCCGCTGTGTCCTCGGCTACCGAAAAGACCGCCGACTGGGGCATCGACCCGGCCCGCGTCTTCGGTTTCGGTGATTACGTGGGCGGGCGCTATTCGATCTGGGGGCCGATCGGCCTGCCGCTGATGATCGCCATCGGGCCGGAAAGGTTCGAGACGTTCCTGCGCGGCGCCGAGACGATGGACCGGCATTTCCGGGACGCAGCGCCGCATGACAACATGCCGGTGATGCTGGCACTGGTGGGGATATGGCACCATCAGGGCTGCGGCCATGCCACCCGCGCCGTGCTGCCCTACGATCAGCGCCTCGTGCATCTGCCCGCCTACCTGCAACAGCTCGAGATGGAGAGCAACGGCAAGGGCGTGACAATGGCGGGCGCGGCGCTGACCCGGCCTTCGGGGCCGGTGGTCTGGGGCGCGCCGGGCACCAACGGGCAGCACGCCTTTTACCAATTGATCCATCAGGGCACCGCGACCGTGCCATGCGAGTTCATCGTGGCGGCACAGGGTCACGAACCGGACCTGGCGCATCATCACCGGCTGCTGGTGGCCAATTGCCTTGCGCAATCCGAGGCGCTGATGCGCGGAAGAACGATGGACGAGGCGTGCGCGATGATGCGCGCGGAAGGGTTCGAAGGCGCCGAGCTGGAGCGTCAGGCGGCGCACCGGGTGTTTCCCGGCAACCGCCCCTCGGTCACGCTGATCCACGACCGGCTGACACCCTACAGGCTGGGCCAGATCGTGGCGCTGTATGAGCACCGCGTATTCGTCGAGGGGGTAATCCTCGGGATCAACTCGTTCGATCAATGGGGGGTGGAACTGGGCAAGGTGCTGGCCCGCGACATGGCCGACCTGCTGGACGGCGGCGATGCATCGGGCAAGGACGCCTCGACCCGCGCGCTGCTGGGATTCGCGCGCGGGTCCGGGTGATCCCTCTCAGGTCCGGTCGGCCTGGTTGGGATCTTTCGTGGTGCCCGGCACCGCGTCGGGGTCGGGCGTCCCGATTTCGACCGCGTCCGGGGTTTCTGGAACATCCGCGTCCGTGTCAGGCCATGGTTCGACGTCGTTGAGATCGGCCTGATGCGGATCGGCGGTCGATCCCCGTCCGGTCGACGGGTCGGTGGTTTCGATCGACTCTTGGTCTGTCTTCTTGTCTGTCATCGCGTGCCTCCTCAATTGGTGGGCATCAGGAAGATTTCCTCGACAGTGGCCCGCTCGGGCGCGTTGAGGGCGTGCATGACGGCTTCGGCCACGTCCTCGGGCTTGAGCTTTTCGGGCTTGGGGCTGTCGAAGAACGGTGTGTCCACCATGCCCGGCGCGATCACCGTGCACCGCCCGCCCCAGTCGCGCATGTCCGCGGCCATGTTGCCTGCGAGCCCGTGCACGAACCATTTGGACGCGCTGTAGATCGAGCCCTTGATGTGCTTGCGTCCGGCGGCCGAGCCGGTCAGCACAAGGTGGCCCTTGCTTTTCTTCAACGCGTCATAGCTGGCCTTGAGCGTCCAGAGCATGCCCATGACGTTGATCTCCATCATGTCGCGCCATTCGTCCGCGTCGCCCTCTGAAACCCCGGCGGTGTCGAGCCCCCGGCCCGCATTGGCGAACACGGCGTCGAGGCTGCCGAATTTTTCCGTCGTCTTGGCAACCGCGTCGTCGAGATCGGACCTTTGCGTGACATCCCCGGGCAGGGCGAGCGCGGTATCGCCGCCCAATTCGCTGACGAGCGCGTCAAGCTTGTCTTGGCTACGCGCGAACAATGCGACGCGCCAGCCGTCGCGGACGGCGGCGCGGGCGGTCTCGGCCCCGATGCCGGTTGACGCGCCGGTTATGAGAAGGGTCTTGGCTGACATGATGTCTCCTTTTCAGATCTGTTTGACGGTGATCTATGTGCCTGCCCGGCACAATGCAAATCCGGATGCTGTGCGTATCTTGCGGTGTGATTTCCCCCCTACCCAAAACCTTGCGGCTGCCCTATAGTCCATGTGGGTAAATGGGCCGCAGACCCATGACGCCACGTCAAAGACAGGATAGGGGGACAGTCCATGCGCTGCCCGTTTTGCGGAAATATCGACACGCAGGTCAAGGATTCACGCCCCGCCGAGGATCACGTGTCGATCCGGCGCCGGCGCTTCTGCCCGGCATGCGGCGGGCGCTTTACCACCTACGAGCGGGTGCAGCTGCGCGATCTGGTGGTGGTCAAGACCAATGGCCGACGCGAGGATTTCGACCGTGACAAGCTGGAACGCTCGGTTCGCATCGCGCTTCAGAAACGCCCGATAGAGCCCGAGCGCATCGAGCAGATGATTTCCGGCATCGTGCGGCGGCTTGAAAGCATGGGCGAGACGGACATTCCCTCGAAGGTCGTGGGCGAGATCGTCATGGAAAGCCTCGCACGGATCGACACCGTGGCCTATGTCCGCTTTGCCAGCGTCTACAAGAATTTCCAGGAAGCCGACGATTTCGACCGGTTTGTCAGCGAGTTGCGCCCCGGTGACGCGGGCCTGCCGCCCGACGGCCAAGGCGGTTGAGCGGCACGGATACCCGGTTCATGACGATGGCCCTGGCGCTTGGCCGGCGGGGCATGGGGCGTTGCGCGCCCAACCCGTCGGTGGGGTGTGTGATCGTCCGCGCGGGTCGGATCGTTGGGCGCGGCTGGACCGCGCCGGGCGGCCGTCCACATGCCGAGACGCAGGCGCTGGCGCGGGCGGGTGAGGCCGCGAGGGGCGCCACGGCCTATGTCACGCTGGAGCCTTGCGCGCATCACGGGCGCACCCCGCCCTGTGCCGACGCGCTGATCGACGCCGGCATCGCCCGCGTGGTAGCCCCGTTCGAGGACACAGATGCTCGCGTGTCCGGGCGCGGCTTCGCGCGCCTGCGCGCGGGTGGCGTGGCGGTCACAACCGGGGTGATGGTGGATGCGGCGTCGCGCGATCTGGCCGGGTTCCTGATGCGCAACGAGATCGGACGCCCCCGTGTCACGCTGAAACTGGCGGCAAGCCTGGATGGCCGGATCGCCACCGCCAGCGGGCACAGCCAGTGGATCACCGGCCCGCAGGCCCGCCGCATGGTGCATGCAGAGCGCGCCCGCCACGATGCGGTGATGGTCGGCGCCGGCACCGCGCGCGCCGATGACCCCATGCTGACCGTGCGCGACATGGGCGAGCAGCGGCAGCCGGTGCGCGTGGTGGTGTCGCGCCGGCTCGACGTGCCGTTGATGTCGAACCTGGCGCGCAGCGCGGGTGACGTGCCGGTCTGGCTGTGCCACGGCGCCGACGTGGATGACAGCATCGTCGCGGCGTGGCGGGGCGTCGGCGCGCGGCTTTTGCCCTGTGACGTGACGGCGGGACAGGTGGACCCGGCCTCGGTCCTGCAGGTGCTGGGGCGGGCGGGGATCACGCGGGTCTTCTGCGAAGGCGGAGGGTCGCTTGCGGCGGCGCTGCTTGGTGCGGGGCTCGTCGATGAGTTCGTCGGGTTCACCGCCGGTCTCGCCATCGGGGCCGAGGGGCTGCCGGGGATCGGGGCCTTGGGTCTTGCAAGGCTCGACGAGGCGGGACGGTTCACCCTGACCGAGACGCGGGCCGTCGGCGGCGACGTGATGCATCGCTGGCAGCGCGTCTCTGTCTGAACGGTCGGGATCGAGTATTTTCGGAAAGAGGAATGCGGACGGTCGCGTCGCGCCGAAGGCGTTGCGATGCGGGCCGGACGCCGTGTCGGTCAGGCCGGCCTGCGCGATCCCGATCCTGCGGCCACCACATCCCGGCCCAATGTCAGCGTGTAGGCTTCAAGTTCGCTGAGCGCGGTGTGGGCGGCGTCCGCCGCCTGCGCCTCGAGCGCGTCGGCAATGCGGGTGTGAAAGCCCACGATGGCTGCGCGGGAGCGGGCGGTGAAAGTGATCATGTTCATCAAGGGCTGCATGGCCTCGACCGCGCCGGCGAGCTGGTAGCTGAGCACCGGGTTGTCCGCGCCATCGACCAGCGCGCGGTGAAAGGCCACGTCCGACGCGCAGAAATCCTCGTCCGACAGGTCCTTGAGGGTCTGTCGGGCGATCTCTGTGTACATCTTGTCGAGGGTGTCAGACGTGCGGCGGGCGGCAGCGAGCGGCGTGCAGGCGCGTTCCAGCGCGAAGCGCGCCTCGCAGGCCACGTCGAAGCTGATGGCGTTCATCGACAGAAGCAGCGTCGATGTGGTGATCTGCTGGCCATACGCCTCGGGGTAGCCGAGACGGTTGACAAACGCGCCGCCGAACGCGCCGCGCTGTGTCCGGATCAGCGATTGGGCGGCCAGCCGTTTCAATGCCTCGCGCACCGTGGGGCGCGACACCGCGAAATGCTCTGCAAGCTCTGCCTCCGATGGAAGGCGCTCGTCGACGATGAGGTCGCCACCGATGATGGCGTCCCGGAGGGCCTGGGCGATCTGGGCCGAGAGGTCGGTCTTGCTGTCGGGATCAATTTTCATTTGTCCGACATTTAAATGTATGACAATTTGCACGTCAAGGGATGAGGACACGAGGAGAGGCGGTGATGATTGCGGCGCAGGTTCGGCGGATGGGCGGGGTCCACTGGCTGGCCCTCTTCGGCCTGATCCTCGGGGCATGGGGGATGCTATATGCCATGGCCCTGCCGGCCGGAATTCGCGATGGTGCCGCGATCTACGGCAGCGGGTTTCTGCAGGGCCTGTGCGTTGTGACGCCGGATGCTGCGGGATTCGGGCGCGTGGTGCTCATGTGGATGCTGATGTCGGCCGCGATGATGGCACCGACGGCGTTGCCGGCCTTTGCGACCTATGACGACCTTGCGCATGCCGGCAATACGCGCTTCGGCGCGTTGGTCGCGGGGTATCTCGCGGTCTGGCTGGGCTTTGCCGTGTTTGCGGGGGGCGCGCAGATGGTGCTTTTCAACGCTGAATTGGTGACGGCCTTCGGAGACAGCCGGTCGGCGTTTCTGTCGGCAGGGCTGCTGGCCGTCGCCGGCCTCTACCAGTTCAGCCCGTTGAAGGAGGCCTGCCTGTCGCGCTGCCGCCGCCCGCTGGCGTTCTTCATGGCCCATTGGGACGAGGGGCCGGCGCGCAACGGCGTGCGGCTGGGGCTTGTCTGCCTGGGGTGTTGCTGGGCGCTGATGGCGCTGGCCTTCGTGGGCGGGGTGATGAACCTTGCCTTCATGGGGCTGGCCACGGTGATCATGGTTCTGGAAAAGCTGCCCGACCTTGGCCGCTGGCTGACGCGGCCCCTGGGCGCGGCGCTGCTGGTCGGGGCGGTGTGCGTCCTGATGACGACGATATGACAATGGAGGAGGCCGAGAATGGCACTGGACGATGCGAGCGTGGGCACCGTGCCCTGGACGATCAAGGGGGAGCTGATCCTCAACTGCAACTGCACGGTGTTCTGTCCCTGCGTGATCTCACTGGGTAAGCACGCGCCCACCGAGGGCTACTGCCAGGCCTGGTCGGGGGTGCGGATCGACGAGGGCCAGTATGGCGACACCGACCTGTCGGGCCTGAACGTGGGCCTGATGCTGGAGATCCCCGGCCTGATGGCGCGCGGCAACTGGAAGGCCGCCGCCTATATCGACGAGCGTGCCAGCGACGACGCCTATGAGGCGCTGGTCAACATATTCAGCGGCCGTGCGCGCGGCACCACCGGCCTGTTCGGCGTGCTGGTCAGCGAGTTCCTGGGCGCCGAACGCGCGCCGGTGATCTTCGAGACGGAAGGAAAGGCGCGCCGGCTGATGGTCGGCAAGAAGATCCAGGGCGAGGTGGTCCCTGTCGAGGGGCATGGCGGTGAGGATGTCGTCGTCACCAATACCGAGTACTGGATGGGCCCCGACATCACCGTCGCCACCGCCACCAAGGGCCGTGTGCGCGCCTTCGGCCGGGTCTGGGATTTCGACGGGCGCAGCGCCGAGATTTGCCAGATCGACTGGAAGGGACCGCGCTGATGCTGCTGACCGCCGATCATGTGCGGCTGATGGCGCGCTACAATGCGTGGCAGAACGCGCAGATCGTGCGGGCGCTTGACCAGGTCTCGCTCGGGGTTCTGACCGAGGATCACGGGGCGCATTTCGGCACGATCCTGGGGACGCTCAATCACGTCCTCTGGGCGGATCGGCTGTGGCTGCATCGGTTTGGCACCGGCGAGCCATGCCCGGAAGACGGTATCGGCGAAAGCACCGCGCTGACCGCCACGGGGGCGGCGTGGAGTGCGGCGCGGTTCGCCGTGGACGGGCGCATCACGCTTTGGGCGAAGCGGTTGCGCAGCCTCGACCTGACCGGGGACCTGGCATGGTATTCCGGTGCGACGGGTATGGAGATGACGCGCCCTGTCGCGGTGTGCGTCACCCACATGTTCAATCACCAGACGCATCATCGCGGGCAAGTTCACGCGATGCTGACCCGTGTCGGGCTGGATGCCCCGGTCACGGATCTTGTCTTCATGCCCTCAGAGGAGGCAACGCCATGACCGCGCCGGTCCTGTCGCTGTCGCGCCGGTTGCGCCGTACGCCGTTTTCCGAGGGTGTCGAGGCGGCCGGGGTCAAGGCGTATACGGTCTACAATCACATGCTGCTCCCGACGGTGTTCCGGTCCATCGAAGAGGATTACCGGCATCTCAAGCAGGCGGTGCAGGTCTGGGACGTGTCGGTCGAGCGGCAGGTGGAGCTGCGCGGCCCCGATGCCGGGCGGCTGATGCAGATGCTGACGCCGCGCGACCTGCGCGGGATGACGCCCGGGCAATGCGCGTATGTGCCGATCGTCGACGAGACCGGCGGCATGCTGAACGACCCGGTCGCGGTGAAGCTGGCCGAGGATCGCTGGTGGATCTCGATCGCCGATTCCGATCTTCTTTACTGGGTGCGGGCGACGGCGCATGGCTGGCGGCTGGACGTGCTGGTGGACGAGCCGGATGTCAGTCCACTGGCGGTGCAGGGCCCGCGGTCCGAGGATCTGATGGCGGCAGTGTTTGGCGACGCGGTGCGCAATGTGCGTTTTTTCCGGTTCGGCCTTTTCGATTTCCAGGGCCGCGACATGGTTATCGCGCGGTCGGGTTATTCCAAGCAGGGCGGATTCGAGATCTATGTCGAAGGCGGCGATATCGGCATGCCTTTGTGGCGGGCGTTGATGGAGGCCGGGCAGCGTTTCGATGTGCGCGCGGGCTGTCCCAACCTCATCGAGCGGATCGAGGGCGGATTGCTGAGCTACGGCAACGACATGACCGATGACAACACGCCGCATGAATGCGGGCTGGGCCGGTTCTGCAACACGCATACCGCGATCGGCTGCATCGGGCGCGACGCGCTGCTGCGCGTGGCCAAGGAAGGCCCCGTGCAGCAGATCCGTGCCATCGCGATCGATGGCTCGGCCGTGCCACCCTGCGTTGACTGGTGGCCGTTACTGTCCGAAAAGGGCAAACCGGTAGGCCGGGTGAGTTCCGCCGCGTGGTCACCGGATCACGGCATCAACGTCGCCATCGGCATGGTGCGGATGACCGACTGGGAACCGGGAACCGAGCTGCGGGTCATGGCCCCCGACGGCGCGCGGCGCGGAGTGGTGCAAGAGCGCTTCTGGGCCTGAGTGGCCTTCGAGCGTGGGAGCGAGGGGCCAGCCCCTCGCGCTCCCCGGAGTATTTATGGAAAGATGAAGCAGGGGGCTGGTCCTGCGGTTGCAAAGGAGAGAGACATGTTCAACGCGTTGATCGTCGAGAAGGACGAGGAAAGCGGCAAGACATCTGCCGGGGTGCAGCATATATCCGAAGACGATCTGCCCGCGGGCGAGGTTCTGGTCGCGGTCGAGTATTCGACGCTCAACTACAAGGACGGGCTGTGCATCGGGCCGGGCGGGGGCCTTGTGCGCACGTACCCGCATTTGCCGGGGATCGATTTCGCAGGCACCGTCGAGGCGAGTGACGACGACCGCTACAGCCCCGGTGACAAGGTGGTGCTGACCGGCTGGCGCGTCGGCGAGGCGCATTGGGGTGGCTACGCGCAGAAGGCGCGGGTCAAGGCCGACTGGCTGGTGCCGCTGCCCGACGGTCTGGATACGCGGGCTGCGATGGCGGTCGGGACCGCCGGGTTCACCGCGATGCTGGCGGTGATGGCCCTGGAGGATCACGGGCTGACCCCCGGTGACGGGCCCGTGCTGGTAACCGGGGCCGCGGGCGGCGTGGGGTCGGTGGCCACCGCGATCCTCGCGCATCTGGGTCACGAGGTGGCCGCCGTCACCGGACGCCCCGAGCAGGAGGACTATCTGCTAGGCCTTGGCGCCAGCCGGATCGTGCCGCGCGAGGAGCTTTCGGAGGTGACCAAGAAGCCTCTGGAGGCCGAAACCTGGGCGGGCTGCGTCGATGCCGTCGCCGGGGCGATGCTGGGCCGGGTGCTGAAGCAGATGCACATGCGCGCCTCGGTCGCCGCGATCGGGCTGGCCGGGGGCGCCGCGATCGAGGGCGCGCTGATCACGCCGTTCATCCTGCGCGGCGTGAACCTGCTGGGCATCGACAGTGTGCTGCAGCCCTACGAGGGCCGTCTTCGCGCATGGGAGCGTATCGCACGCGATCTGCCGATGGACAAGCTCGAGGCGATGGTGCAGCCCGCCACGTTGTCGGATCTGCCGGGGCTGGGCCGTGACATCCTGAACGGTCAGGTCAAGGGACGTGTCGTGGTCGATGTCAACGCCTGAAGCACAGTTCGGTGATGCCGGGCGTGTCGCGATCCGCCCGGCCGGCGCTGCGGATTTCGACGCGCTCTGGCCGATGCTGTGCAGCGTGATCCGCGCGGGCGAGACCTACGCGATCGACCCGGGACTGTCGCGCGCGGACGCGTGCGCGCTCTGGATGGAGGCCCCGCGCGCCACCTATGTCGCCGAGGTCGCGGGCAAGATCTGCGGCACCTTCTATGTCAAGACCAACCAGCCGGGCGGCGGCGCGCATGTCTGCAACGCGGGCTTCGTCGTGGCCGGGCACGCCCGCGGGCAGGGTCTCGCGCAGGCGATGTGCCTGCGCGCCGAGGACGAGGCGCGCGCCATGGGATACCTGGCCATGCAGTTCAATTTCGTGGTCGAGACCAATACGGGCGCGATCACGTTGTGGCAGCGGCTGGGTTACGAGACCGTGGGCTGTTTGCCGCGCGCCTTTCGGCATCCGACGGCGGGGCTGGTCGATGCGCGGGTGATGTACAAATGGCTGGACGCGTGAGGCGGCGCGAGACCGCCTGAAACCCGATCCCGCATCGCCGCCGGAGAACCGGGGGTGACAGGAAGATATCGATGGTCGCGCGCTGTACGGAGGACATGTGCGTGGCGCTGTTTCCTGACCCCCGCGTGGCAGTGAAGTCATCGAGGCGGAACCAGCTTCCACGACGTTTGACATCGATCCAGATCAACCGAGCCACCTCGCACCGAGGCGCAGCACCTGTTCGAGCGCTTGCATGGACGCGACAGTTGTGCCTGCGACAAGCGGAGCCCAGTCCGCTGATTTCTCCAGAAGCGCAACGACGACAGATGTGCCGGCCAGGACGGAGAGCACCGAGAACGTGTTCGACCAGGCCTCGAAGAACCGCTCACGTGCCCTGTTATAGCGCATCCATCGTTGCAGATGGCAGGCCAGGCCGTGGCGTTCGTCGTCGACCGTCATTGGTCCTACCCTTCGTTTTACCCTGCCCCCTATCGGGCTTTTGGGCCGGAGACGGTCGCGTTGGAGACAGCTCGAACCCGCCGCGCTTGCCTTCGCCATAATCAATCGACTCGTTGAAAGTTCGACGCGAGGACGTCTGGCGCTCGCCGCGATCGTTGCTGCTCTTGGGCGGCGTCTTGCGATCTGCCACATCGGGAATTTCTACTTCATATGAAGTTAATGAGGCGAGCGGGCTCAGCATGCATGCGCGGATCAGACAATCTCGCCCAGTGCGGACGCGGTTCAGGTCGGGGCCGGTGCGGCAGCTCTCTGACATGGGTAGGGTTGTCGCAGGTCAGCAGGATCTAGGCATCGTGTGACGTCACGACGTGCTTGACGCGGGCAGCGCCATCTGTGTCGACCAGGGCGTAGACGTGGCGATCGCAGATCGCGGTGCGGCGCTCGTCGATCATCACGAGATCGCCATCGTGCAGCGTCGGAACCATGCTGTCACCTGTCAGCTGCAGAAGGCACGCCTGATCGGGCAAAACACCACGCTTGCGCAGCCAATCGCGGCGGAAGGCGAGCGCTTCCTCGAATTTGACGTCGTGACTCTCGGCCCCGGCGGCAAGGCGGGGATCGACGCAAGGGATCGGCGTGTGCGCGGCCCCGTCGAGGGCACGGGTACAGACAGGGCCGGTCTCGCGCGGCGGGCCAAGGTAGAATTCAAGGCCCAAGACGTCCGCGAGCTTCTGAAGGTTCTCGATTGGGTGTTCGGGTTTCTCGGCACGACGATGTCGACGGTTCATGATCAGGGACGGGTTGCCGACTGCCAAACCCAACGCGGCCGCAGCAGACATCTGCTTGTGATGAAGTGCCTCTTCGATTGCGTCCAAAACCTCCTCCGTGTCAGGGCGGTAGCCCAATAGGGCCATTAGCAGGCAAATCAGATATATTCTCGCGCTGACCGAGGCCATTAGGGCTCACAAAGCGATGCCCCGTTGGGGGCTTTCCAAGCGCCTGACCGGGTAAGGCGATTTCATCGACCGCCTCCTTAAAGGCGGCGATGTTCGAACGAAGACTGCGGAGGCTTTCATTGCAAAGCTTTCGCGGACGTGGCCCGAAGACCTCGCCTGACCGCCCGATATCCCCAGCCCGTCATCCAAGAATGAGGACGCCGCATGAGGATACGCCATCGCCTTGCCCTGCTGATCTGCCCGGATCTTGTGCCCGATACTTGTGATGTCACGGCCGTGTTCCGCGCGGTGGGTGCCGGGGACAGTGTCTGCGATGTGATCCGCGCGGGGCTTTCGGCCGAATGCATCGCCGTGTTCCTGCGTGACGCCGACGACGCCAGCGCGGTCACCTGACCGTTCGACCATGAGCCGGACGAGGTCGATCAGGTGTTGTGCGACCTCGGCGCGGTACAGCCCGAGAACTGGCCGGTGACATGGCGATCTGTCGTGACGCGCCACGGCCGATCCCTTGGCAGCTATGCTCCGAACGCAACATCCGGCGCGGCGGCCTCGCCATTCGCCCTTGCCTGCCGGTCTGCGCGTGGCCGAAACGCCTGGTCGCCCAGTTCATGGACGAGCGCACCTAGCGTCCGGCCGAGATCGCGGTGGGACTGATCACAGGGCGCTAGCAGTATTTCGGGATCACGAACCGCGACCATCTCCTGTGCGAGGTCGGGCAAGATTACTGGTCGGCGTGGTTCCGCTCGGTAGAGATCTCCGTCGAGGCGGAACTGGGAAACCGGCTGTTGCGCCGTGGCGATCTCGACGGCATCACCGGCATCGAGCTGAGCGTGAATGCCGTGCCCGGCTCCAGCACGACGACGATCAGCCTGTCCATCATGGCGGGCGGCGCCCCGGACGGGGCGGTCTACGAATTCGAGTATTCCGGTGATGGCGGCCTGACCTCGACAGCCCTGGGATCGCGCAATATCCCCGAAATCGAGATCACCGGCAAGGATGTGTTCACCCCCGACGCGGTGTGCGCGGCGATCCGCGTCGGCGGACAGCGCGGGCGGTTCTTATAGCGCCTGTTCGCGCAGACCGGGGGCCTGCCCGCGCCGTCGGGGCTTGCCAAGGTTCAGTCCGGGCTGTGGTCTCCGACGCGCGCCTGTATGTCGCGGCCCGACCCGGTCAGCGGCGCGTTCAGCTATCGCCCCGAGCGGCGCGATGCGGCGCAGGGAACCATGGCCATCCTGATGTGCCAAGCACCCGATACCGAAATCAGCCGCGACGTGCGGCATAGCCTGCCATTGTTGACCGTGCGGATCGAACCGGTCGCCGTCGATGCCGATCCGGGCAAGGGATAACTGGCAATGACGGCGCGTTCCAAGGCGCGGGTCGCGATGTGATGAAAAGTGCCGGGGCTTGTGCCGGGCTGTTCAAGGCCAGTCGATCGATGAGTTCACCTGTGTATTGAAGACGTCCCGAACCAAAATCGGCGGCTGCAATCTTCGCTGTCACGCGACACACAAACCTTTCTTCGCCTTAATGCGCGCCGGGAAGCGGTTGTGCGGAGCGAGTATGGGAAATCGTGGGCTGCCTCATGGCGGGGTGCGCGGGACCAGTTGGAGACGAATCAAATACCCGTGAGTCGGCGTGAACCTTGGCGTGAACCCTGCATTCGCACAGGGTGCCGATAGCACAGACAGGCCATGGGTGGAATAATCTTGGATATCATGGGAAATTACTGCACCAAGATGATCAGTGCTTATTTTGTGCCAAACTTTGAAAAATGATCAATATAGGCCAGTAAATCGTCCAGATTGATGCATTGGTGATATTATCTTGGCACCGCATAACCTTATCATATGGAATTTGGGGTAGAAATTTATTGCCATGGGACGAATTCCCATAGTATGTAGGTAACACGATGAGGACGGGATCAAAGAGGGGCAGCAAGACCCCAACACTCCCAAGTCAGGTTTCATACAGGCACCCGCTTTCATCGCATAAAGAGATCCGGCGCGCGGGCGAGCAGACATCCCCCCAGGTGGCAAGCGCAGCCGGACACCCCGCAAGGCGGGACGAGGGCGGCGGGTTGATCGGTGGCAGCAGATCAACCCGCTGTTTTCGTGTCTGAGGGGCGCATTTTGACGCTGGGGGCGCAAAAAGGGACCAACGGGACAGTGGGCCGGGTATTCAGAGGCGCAAGCACGCACAAGGTGGACGGCAAGGGCCGGGTGTCTATCCCCGCGTTGTTTCGCCGGGTCATCGAAGCCTCTGACCCGAACTGGACCGACGGGCTGAACCCCGAACTGATCATCGTCTACGGCGACCATCGCCGCAATTACCTTGAATGTTACACGGTCGAGGCGATGCAGGAGGTGGATGCCAAGATCGCCGCCCTGCCGCGCGGCTCCAACGCGCGTAACTACCTGCAGCATATCTTCTACGGCCTGAGCCATCCCACCAGCATCGACGAGACCGGGCGGCTGGTGCTGCCGGCCAAGCTGCGCGAGAAGATCGACCTTGGCGGCGAGGCGTTCTTCATTGCCGCCGGCGACACGTTCCAGATCTGGAACCCCACGACATACGAGCAGCAAAAACTGGCCAAGACCGAAGCGTGGCTGGACGCACAGCCCGACGATTTCGATCCGCTGAGCCTGCTCGACGATCCGGGCGGGATCTGAGCCTTGGCCGCGGCTGCCACCACACCCGGCGATGCCCCGCATGTGCCGGTGCTGCTGCGGCCGCTTCTGACGGCGGTGGCGCCTGTGTCCGGGGTGTGGCTGGACGGCACGCTTGGGGCAGGGGGTTACGCGCGGGGCCTGCTGGAGGCCGGCGCGGACCGGGTGATCGGGGTGGACCGCGATCCGGTGGCGCTGGACATGGCGCAGGGTTGGGGCGCGGCCTATGGCGACCGGTTGCAGCTGGTCGGGGGCAACTTCGCGCGGATGGATGCGTATGCCACGGATCTCGATGGTGTCGTGCTGGACCTTGGCGTGTCCTCGATGCAGCTGGACGAGGCAGCGCGTGGATTTTCCTTCATGAAGGACGGCCCGCTCGACATGCGGATGAGCCAGTCCGGCCCGACCGCCGCCGATCTTGTGAACGAGACGCCCGAGGGTGAACTGGCCGATATCCTGTACCTGTACGGCGAGGAACGGGCGAGCCGCCGGATCGCGCGGGCCATCGGCCGGGCACGCGCCGAGGCGCCGATCGAGACCACGCTGCGCCTGGCCCATATCGTGGAGCGTTGCCTGCCGCGTCCCAAACCCGGTCAGACCCACCCTGCGACGCGCAGTTTCCAGGCAATCCGGATCGCGGTGAACGACGAATACGGCGCGCTGATCGACGGGCTGGAGGCCGCCGAGCGCGCGCTGCGTCCCGGCGGGCAGTTGGCGGTGGTGACCTTCCATTCGATCGAGGATCGCATGGTCAAACGCTTTCTGCAGGCGCGCGCCGGGGCTATGGGGGGCGGCAGCCGCCATGCGCCCGCACAGGTGCAGCCCGACCCGCAATTCATACTGAAATCGCGCAAGGCCACCCGCGCCGACGCGCGCGAACTGGCCGAGAACCCCCGCGCCCGCAGCGCCATGCTGCGCGTCGCGCAACGCACAGCGGCCCCGGCCGGCCCGGCGGATCGTGCGGCGATCGGCATGCCGATGCTCAAGAAAGGCAAATGATGCGCAGCCTGCTTTATGTTCTCACATCGCTTGCCGTGATCGGCCTTGCCTTCTGGGCCTACCGCGAGAATTACCGCACGCAAGAGGCGCAGGACCGCGCGCAGCATCTGCAGCAGGCCCTTGGTGACGCGCGTCAGCGGCTTCGGGTGCTCAATGCCGAATGGGCCTATCTCAATCGCCCTGACCGACTGATGGACCTGGTCGAGATGAACTACGAGTCGTTGGGATTGATGCCGATGCAACCCTATCAGTTCGGCCGAATTGATCAGGTCGCGTTTCCCCCACCGCCGGCCCTGCCAATTACCAACCCTGTCGATGTCTCGAACATGGAGCCCGCGCAATGACCCGCACCCCCCTGCGCCCGCTCGCCCGTATCCTCGAGGCCCGCAGTCGCGGCGAGAACCCCGATGCGATCGAGCGCGAAAACATCCGCCTGCGTCATGAAGAGATGCGCGATCGCGCACGGCGGCGCGCCGAGGGGCGGCTTCTGGTGCTGGCGGTCGCGTTCTTTTGCGCCTTCACGCTGGTCGGCGGGCGCATGGCGATGTTGGCGCAATCCGAACCCGGAGAGCCGCGCACCGGGGTCGCGGGCGCGCGGATCCTGGCGCAGCGCGCCGATATCACCGACCGCGCGGGCCGCATCCTTGCCACGAATTTCGACACGCACAGCCTGTACGCGCAGCCCCCCGACATGGTCGATCCCGAATATGCCGCCGAGAAGCTGGTCGAGATCTTTCCAGATCTCGACCACGCGCGGCTGATCCGGGATTTCACCGGCGATCGCAAGTTCCTGTGGATCAGAAAGACGATCAGCCCCGAACAGCAGCAGGCCGTGCACAATATCGGCGAGCCCGGCCTGCTGTTCGGCCCGCGCGAGATGCGGCTGTATCCCAACGGGCGGCTGGCCGCGCATGTGCTGGGCGGGGCCAGCTTCGGGCGCGAGGGCGTGCATGCCGCCGAGGTCGTGGGCGTCGCGGGCATCGAGAAATTCCTGGACGACCGGTTGCGCGACCCGGCCCGCGCGCACGAGCCGCTGACCCTGTCGCTGGATCTCAGCGTGCAGGCGGCGATGGAGCAGGTGCTGCAAGGCGGCATGAAGATCATGAACGCCAAGGGTGCGGCCGGCATCCTGATGGAAGCAGACACGGGCGAGGTGGTCGCGGTGGCCTCTCTGCCCGATTTCGATCCCAATGACCGGCCTGCCCTGCCCACCAGTGGCAATCAGGATGACAGCCCGCTGTTCAATCGCGCGGTGCAGGGCGTCTACGAGCTGGGCTCGACCTTCAAGGTGTTCGCCATCGCGCAGGCGCTGGAACTGGGCCTCGCGACGCCCGAGACGATGATCAACACCGAGACTCCGCTGACCTGGGGCCGGTTCCGCATCCGGGATTTTCGCAATTACGGACCGGAATTGAGCGTCCGGAAGGTGATCGTGAAATCCTCGAATGTCGGCACGGCGCGGATCGCGATGGAGATCGGCGCAGACCGGCAGCGCGCCTTCCTCGACAAGCTGGGTTTCATGGAGGCCTCGCCGCTGGAAATCACCGAAGCCTCGGGAAGCAGCCCGCTATTGCCCCGGAACTGGTCGGAGATCTCGACGATGACGATTTCCTATGGGCACGGGCTGTCGACCAGCCCGATGCATCTTGCCGCCGCCTATGCCATGATCGCCAATGGCGGGCGGCGTGTGGTGCCCACCTTGCTGCACGATGCGGGCAACGCGCCGGGCGAACGGGTGATGTCCGAGGCAACCGCGGCCGAGATGCGCAAGATGATGCGGCAGGTCGTGACCGAAGGCACGGCAAGCCTTGGCGAGGTGGATGGCTACGCCGTGGGCGGCAAGACCGGCACCGCCGACAAGCCCAAGCCGACGGGCGGCTATTACGACGACAAGGTGATCGCCACCTTCGCCAGCGTGTTTCCCGCGGATGACCCGGAATACGTGCTGGTGGTCACGCTCGACGAGCCGGTCGAGACCTCGGGCGACGAGCCGCGCCGCACCGCCGGCTGGACCGCTGTGCCCGTGGCCGCCGAGGTCATACGCCGCGTCGCCCCGCTGATGGGGCTGCGCCCCGAGATTGAACCCGTGGACCTTGCTGCTATAAAGCAGGCATCCAACTGAAGCGGGGCAAAGACGTGGCGGGGCAGATCAAGACATTGGCCGAGCTGGGCCTGACCGCGATGGCGGGCCGTCAGGCCAGGGTGACGGGCCTGGCCGTCGACAGCCGCGCGGTGCGCGAGGGCATGCTGTTCGCGGCCCTGCCGGGAACCCGCGCGCATGGCGCCGCGTACATCCCCACGGCGCTTGCGCAGGGCGCGGCCGCGGTGCTGACGGATGCCGAAGGCGCCCGCATCGCGCATCAGGCGCTGTCGGCAAGCGACGTGGCGCTGGTCGTTGCGCAGGACGCGCGCCAGACCCTCGCCTTTGCCGCCGCCCTGTGGTCGGGTGCCCAGCCCGAGGTCGCCGTCGCCGTCACCGGAACCAACGGCAAGACCTCGGTCGCGACCTTCACCCGCCAGATATGGGAGCGGCTTGGTTTCGACGCCGTCAACCTCGGTACGACGGGGGTCGAGGGGGCCATACGCGCGCCCATGACCCACACGACGCCCGAGCCGATCACCCTGCACCGGCTGCTGGCCGAGTGCGCCGAGGCCGGTGTCACCCATGCCGCGATGGAGGCCTCCTCGCACGGGTTGGCGCAAAAGCGGCTGGACGGGGTGCGCCTGCTGGCGGCGGGGTTCACCAACATCACGCAGGATCACCTTGATTATCATGCCGATTTCGAGGCGTATTTCGACGCCAAGGCGGGGCTTTTCACCCGTGTGCTGCCCGAGGACGGTGTCGCCGTCATCAATATCGACGATCCGCGCGGCACCGGCATGGCCGAGATCGCGACAGCAAGGGGACAGGATCTGATCACCGTGGGACGTCGGCCCGGCGCCGATCTGCATCTCGTGGCGCAACGCTTTGACGTCACCGGGCAGGTGCTGCGTTTCGACTGGGAAGACAGCACGCACCAGGTACGGCTCGACCTGATCGGCGGGTTCCAGGCGGACAACGTGATGATGGCGGCCGGGCTTGTCATCGCGACCGGGGCCGACCCCGAGCGGGTGTTCCTGACCCTGACCGAGATGCGCACGGTGCGCGGGCGGATGCAGCTTGCTGCCCGGCGCGAGAACGGTGCCGCGGTGTTTGTCGATTACGCGCATACCCCCGATGCGGTGGCCACCGCGCTCAAGGCGATGCGCCCGCACGTGATGGGCCGGCTGTGCGCCATCGTCGGCGCAGGCGGCGACCGCGATCGTGGCAAGCGCCCGCTGATGGGGCAGGCGGCGGCGGAATTCGCCGACCGGGTGGTCGTGACTGACGACAACCCCCGCACCGAGGATGCCGCCAGCATCCGTGCCGCCGTGCTGCAGGGCTGTCCCGGCGCGCAAGAGGTCGGCGACCGCGCCGAGGCGATCCTGCGCGCGGTCGATTCGCTTGGTCCCGGCGACGCGCTGCTGATCTGCGGCAAGGGGCACGAGACCGGGCAGATCGTCGGCGATGACGTGCTGCCCTTTGATGATGCCGAACAGGCCAGCCTTGCGGTATCGGTGCTGGATCGGGGGCGGGTATGACCCTGTGGACCGCGACCGCGGCGGCCGAGGCGACGGGCGGGCGCGCGACCGCCGACTGGACCGCACAGGGCGTCTCGATCGACACGCGCAGCTTGCAGAAGGGTGATCTTTTCGTGGCGCTCAAGGCCGCGCGCGACGGGCATGATTTCGTGGCCGACGCGCTGTCCAAGGGGGCCGCGGCGGCGATGGTCGATCATGTCCCCGACGGGGTCGCCGAGGATGCGCCGCTGCTGGTCGTGGACGACGTGCAGACCGCGCTCGAGGCGCTTGGCCGGGCGGGGCGCGCCCGCATGAAGGGTCGGGTGGTCGCCGTCACCGGATCGGTCGGCAAGACCTCGACCAAGGAGATGCTGCGCGACATCCTTGGCGCGCAAGGCCGGACACATGCCGCCGAGGCCAGCTACAACAATCACTGGGGTGTTCCCCTGACGCTGGCGCGGATGCCCCGTGACACCAAATATGCCGTGATCGAGATCGGCATGAACCATCCCGGCGAGATCGCGCCACTGGCGCGGATGGCACGGCCCGATGTCGGCATCGTCACCACCGTCGCCGCCGCCCATCTCGCGGCGTTCGACGATCTCGACGGCATCGCGCGCGAAAAGGCCAGCATCTTCGAGGGGCTGGGTCCTGAAGGCACCGCGATTATCAATACCGATCTGGAGACCACGCCGATCCTGCGCGACGCGGCACGCGCCGTGGGCGCGCATGTCGTGGGCTTCGGGGTCGAGGCTGACGATTGCTGCCTTAAATCTGTGCGGCTGGTCGATGACCGGACGATTGCCGAGGCCGAGATCGGGGGCGAACGGATCCTGTTCCGGATCCAGAGCCCGGGGCGGCATTTCGCGATGAACGGGTTGGCAGTGCTGGCCGCGACGCGCGCGCTCGACCTCGACATGGCGCTTGCGGTCATGGCGCTTGGTCAATGGACGCCCTATGCCGGGCGCGGCGCGCGGCAGGTGATCCGGCTCGACCGCGCGGATGATGCGCATAGCGTGCTTCTGTATGATGACAGCTACAACGCCAACCCGGCCTCGGTCGGCGCAGCCCTCGAGGTGCTGGCCGCGGCGCGGGTGACGCATGATATCGGGCGCGTCGCGCGCGGGCGGCGGATCGCCTATCTGGGCGATATGAAGGAGCTGGGCCCCGATGGCCCCGAGATGCACCGCGCGCTGGCCGATCATCCGGCGATGGAGGGCATCGACCTGATCCACACGGTCGGCCCGCTGATGCAGGGGCTGGCGCAGGCGCTGCCCGCGCCCAAACGTGGCCGCCATTGCGACACCGCGCAGGAGATGGCCGCGCGTGTCCGCCACGAGCTTGACGCGGGCGACGTGGTGCTGGTCAAGGGGTCGCTCAGCACCGGGCTGTCGGCGGTCGTGCAGGCAATCCGCAAGCTCGATCAGGAAATACCGGGCCGGGAAGGACACGGATAGATGCTGTATTGGCTGACACTTTTGTCGGATGGCGGGGATTTCTTCAACCTGTTCCGCTACATCACCTTTCGCGCCGGTGGGGCGTTCATGACCGCGCTGATCTTCGGCTTTCTCTTCGGACCCCCGCTGATTCTGTCATTGCGCCGCCGGCAGGGCAAGGGCCAACCCATTCGCAGCGACGGCCCCGCGTCGCACCTGTCCAAGGCGGGCACGCCCACGATGGGCGGGCTGCTGATCGTGGGCGCGCTGCTGACCTCGACGCTGCTTTGGGCGCGGCTCGACAATCCGTATGTCTGGCTGGTGGTGTTCGTGACGCTGGCCTTCGGACTGATCGGCTTTCTCGACGATTACGCCAAGGTCTCGAAGGGCAACGTCAAGGGCGTGCCGGGACGCGTGCGCCTTGGCGTCGGTTTCGCGATCGCGCTGCTTGCGGCGGGCTGGGCCAGCTGGCACCATCCGGCCGAGCTGCAGCTTCAACTGGCGCTGCCGGTTTTCAAGGATGTTCTGTTGAACATGGGCGTGTTCTTCATCCCCTTCGCGATGATCGTCATCGTGGGCGCGGCCAATGCGGTGAACCTGACCGACGGTCTGGACGGGCTGGCGATCATGCCGGTGATGATCGCCTCGGCCGCGCTCGGGATCATCGCCTATACCGTGGGGCGCACCGACTTCACCGACTATCTGGGTCTGCATTACGTGCCCGGCACGGGCGAGATCCTGATCTTCGTCGCGGGCCTCGTGGGTGGCGGCCTGGGGTTCCTTTGGTACAACGCCCCCCCGGCGGCGGTGTTCATGGGCGATACCGGGTCGCTGGCGCTTGGCGGGGCCCTTGGTGCGATCGCGGTGGCCACCAAGCACGAGCTGGTGTTGGGCATCGTCGGCGGACTGTTCGTCGCCGAGGCGCTGTCGGTGATCGTGCAGGTCCTCTACTTCAAGCGCACGGGCAAGCGCGTCTTCCTGATGGCCCCCATCCACCACCATTACGAGAAAAAGGGCTGGGCCGAGCCGCAGATCGTCATCCGCTTCTGGATTATTGCGCTGATCCTCGCGATGATCGGTCTGGCGACTTTGAAGCTGCGATAGACATCGCCGCGACACAGGCCCCGTGCGCCCGGCTGCGCGTGGCGGGAATTTGGGTATTTGAGCCAAGAAGAAGCAGGGCACTTGCCATTCTTCTTGGCTCAAATACCCAGACTCCCACGGGATGCGTTGGCGTTTTCGCCGGGGCGGTGTCCGGTCAGATGATGGCGTGGCGCACGCGGGATGAGACCCATTCGCTGAGCACGACGGTGGCGAGGATCAGCAGCAGGATCACGGTCACCTGGCTCCATGCGAGGGTGTTGAGAGACGCCTGCAGCTTTAGCCCGATCCCGCCCGCGCCGACCAGCCCGAGGATCGTGCTTTCGCGGATGTTGATGTCCCAACGAAACACGGAAATTCCCCAGAAGGCCGGCATGACCTGCGGCACGATGCCGTAATTCAGCACCTGTGCGCCGCTGGCGCCGGTGGCCTCGATCGCCTCGATCTGGCTGCGTTCGGTCTCTTCTATCGCCTCGTAGAGCAGCTTGCCGACAAAGCCGATCGAGCGCAGCGCGATGGCGACGATCCCCGCCAGCAGCCCCGGTCCGATGATCGCCACCAGCAACAGCGCCCAGATCAGCGAGTTGATCGAGCGCGAGGCGACGATCACGAACAGCGCCACGGGCCGCAGGATGTGTTGCGACGGCGTGGTGTTGCGCGCCGCGAGAAACGCCACCGGTACGGCCATGATCACGCCGCCAATGGTGCCCAACGTGGCGATGTTGATCGTATCCCACAGCGGGCCCCAAAGTTCCGGCAGGTAGGCCCAGCGGGGCGGCATCATCCGGTTGCCGATATCGGCGGCCTGCCGGGGCGCGTCGGTCACGAACATCCAGATCGTGTCGCGGGTCATCACCTGCCAGCAGAACACGAACAGCGCCACGAGCGCCAGCCAGCCCATCCACATGAACAGCCGCTTGCGCGGGGTGCGGTGCGCCCAGACCTGACTGTAATGCGTGATCTCGGTCATTGCAGGAACTTTCGCAGGTAGCTGGAGCCGTATTCGGCGACCATCACCAGCCCGATGATGATCAGCAGGATCGCGCCCGCGCTGTCATATTCGTAGCGGTCGATGGCGGTGTTGAGCGTCGCGCCGATGCCGCCCGCGCCGACGATGCCGATCACCGCGCTCTCGCGGAAATTGATATCGAGCCGGTAGAGCGACAGCCCGATGAGCCGTGGCATGACCTGCGGCTGCACGGCGTAGTTCACCAGCTGCCCCCACGATCCACCGGTCGCGCGGATCGCCTCGACCTGCGTTGGGTCGATCTCTTCGATATCGTCGGCCAACAGCTTGGCGATGAAGCCGATCGTGGCGAAACTGAGCGTCAGGAACCCCGCGAAGGGACCGAAGCCGAACATCGCCACGAGGAAAATCGCGATGATGATCTCCTGCAGCGATCGGCTGACGGCGATGATGCTGCGGCAGACGTAATAGACGCCGCGCGGCGCGAGGTTGCGTGCTGCCCCGATGCCGATGGGCACCGAGATCGCCACGCCCACGACCGTCGAGGTGAGCGTCATGGTGAGGCTTTCCGACAGGCCCTTGCCGATATCCGACCAGCGGCTGGCGAAGTCGGGCTGCAGGAACCCCATGACGAAGCGCTGCCCGCGTTCCAGCCCCTGATAGACGCGGGCCCAGTCAACCTCGATCGTGCCGATGGCCAGCACGAGGTAGACGAGGATGCCCAGTTGCACCGCGATGCGCCAGCGCTTGTCGCGGATGATCTGCGGCGGACGGCGCCACGTGCTGGGGTAGTCCTGCGCGGTCATTGCGCCAGGGCCGCGATCCGGGCGCGCGCATCCGCTTCGGCCTCGGCCTGTTCCTCGTCGCCTTGGCGCATCGCGTTCCAGTCCTCCTCGCCGTAGATCGTGGTCAAGGCATTTTCGGTCAGGTCTTCGGGCGGGCCGTCGAAGACCACGCGCCCGGCGCGCAGCCCGACGATGCGCTGCATGAATTGCTGCGCCAGGGGCACGTCGTGGATGTTGACGATGGCTGGCAGGCCACGCTCGGCGCAAATCTCGGTCAGCAGGCGCATGATCTGGCGGCTGGTGCGCGGGTCGAGGCTGGCGGTGGGTTCGTCCACCAGCAGCAGTTCGGGGTCCTGCGCCAAGGCCCGCGCGATGCCGACCCGCTGGCGCTGGCCGCCCGACAGGGCATCGGCGCGCTTGTCGGCATGGTCGATCAACCCGACCCGGTCGAGCAATTGGTAGGCGCGCTGGATGTCGGCGCCGGGGAACTTGCGCAGGAAGCTGCGCCAGAACGGCACGTAGCCAAGGCGACCCGACAGCACGTTTTCCATCACCGTCAGCCGTTCGACCAGCGAATATTCCTGAAAAATCATGCCGATCCTGCGGCGCTGGCGGCGCAAGTCACGCTTGCCGAGGCGCACCAGATCCATGTCGCCAAGGCGCACGGCGCCTGCCGTCGGCTCGACCAGCCGGTTGATGCAGCGGATCAGCGTTGATTTGCCCGCGCCCGACGGGCCGATCAGCCCCATGATCTGGCCCTTGGGCACCTCCAGCGTCACGTCGCTGAGCGCGGTTTCGCCGGTCTTGTAGGTCTTGGACAGCCCGTCGAGGGTCAGCATGGCCACCTCTGTCAATGAAAAATGCCGTGGGCGGCGCGCGGCCGCCCACGGGACTCACGTCAGGCAAGATGCGTCAGTTGCACTCGTAGGTGACGTCGTTGGCTTCGTCGATGGTGCGGATCACGGCCCAGTCATCCTTGAAGGTGATCTCGATGAACTGGTCCTCGCCATTGCGCCCGAATTCCTCGGCCAGCTTGGTGCCTTCCCAGTCGAAGCCGAAGAACGCCTCGCGGACCTTGTCCTGCAGGTCGGGATGCAGGTTGTGGGCGGTGCCGTAGCCGGTCGTCGGGAAGGTCTGCGACTGGTAGACGACCTCAATTTGGTCCTCCGAGACCACGTCGCGGTCGATCATGCGGTTCTTGACCGAGTTTGCGACCGATGCTGCGATGTAATCCTTGTTGGCCACGCCCAGCACCGAGTTGTCATGCGCGCCGGAAAACGAGGTGTCGAAATCCTCGCCCGCGATCATGTCGAACTCGCCCTTCAGCAGCGCCGACGGGGCCTTGAAGCCGGAATTCGACGTCTCGGAGGTGAAGGTCAGTTCCTTGCCGCGGATATCCTCGACCTCCTCGATGCCCGAATCGGGGTAGGTGATGATCTCCATCTCGTAGCCGAAAGATCCGTCCTCGGCCGCCATCATGGCAAAGGGACGAAAGCCCGCGCAGGCCACGGCGATCGGGTTCGACCCGGTGTTGAAGCCCGCGACATGCAGGCGGCCGGCGCGCATCGCCTCGATCTGGGCGGCGTTCGATTGCACCGGGAAGAACTGCACATTCTTGCCGGTCATCTCGGCCATGTGATCGAGAAATCCCTGCCATACATCGGCATAGACGGCCGGATCCTCGACCGGGGTGTAGGCGAAGATCAGCGTGTCGGGGTCCAGCCATTCCGATTCGTCCTCGGGGATGTCGGCGATCAGGTCGCCATCGGCGTCGGTATAGCGGTCGCTGAGCTGGAATTCGGCCTGTGCGGGCAAGGCCAGCGTCAAAGCGAGAAAGGCGGTGAGCGTCGTGGTGCGTGTCATGGTGCATCCTTTGTTCATGCGACATCCGGGCCTTCGTCTAGAATGACAATGTAACAGGATTGTGTCCATTGTTTAATCGACATGTGTCAGGGGCGGTGCCGGGCCCGTCGCCGTACCGCCCCCCCTGTCGGCGTCATGCGGCCCACAGCGTGCCCCAAAGCTGGAACAGCAGCCCGGCGGTGAACGCCCCCGACAGCGACAGGACGACGTAAAGGGCGAAAACCCGTGGCTTGACCAGCGCCCAGACCGCGATGGCGGCGGGCAGGGAGGTGACACCACCCGCGACGAGAAAGGCCAGCCCCGCGCCATGCGCCATGCCCTGATCGATCAGCCCGCCGACCAGCGGCAGCGCGGCATAGCCGTTGAGATAGGCGGGCACGCCCACCAGCGTCCCGAGCGCGATGGGGGCAAGCCCGCTGCCGCCGAGAACGGATGTCACCGTCTCGGCCGGGATGAAGGCCAGCATCAGGCTTTCCAGAAGGAAGGCCAGTGTCAGCCATTTCGCCAGAAACAGCGTGACGTTCAGCGCCTCGCGTCCGAACTTGGCCCGCCGATCGGGGTCCTGCCAGAACCGCCACATGACGGGTTTGGGATCACGCAGCTTGCCGCCGCCACAGCCGCCATTGCCGATCCCCTCTCGCAGCGGATCGGAAAGGCCACCGGCGCGGCCCAGAAGATGGACGACCCAGCCCCCGGCGAGGCCGAGGCCCACGGCCGCCAGCGTCTTGGCGATGGCGAATTCCAGCCCCAGCACCCCGGTGGTCAGCACGAACATCGACGGGTCCATGACCGGAGAGGCCAGCCAGAACGCCATCACCGCCGATAGCGGCACCCCCATGGCCAGCAGCGCCGCGATCAGCGGTATCACCCCGCAGGAACAGAACGGCGACAGCCCGCCGGCAAGCGCCGCCAGCAGGATCATCACCGCCGGCGCGCCGGTAAAGGCGCGCGCGATGAGGTTGTCGGCGCCGGTGGCCGTGGCCCACGCCGCGACCGCGATCGAAAGCACGAGGAAAGGCGCGGTGCGCAGCAGCGCATCGGCGGTAAAGCCGAGGCTATCCCAAGCCTGGCCGGGATCGACCAACGCCAGGACCGCAAGGATCAGGGCCGAGGCGAGCCAGACGCGGTGATTGCGCCAGACCGCGCGGGCAATCGCCGCGGTGGGAGGCTGGGTGGTGTCCGTCATATCCGTATCTCCGGAATTATGGTTTCTTTTGGACGCAAGACGCGGGTCAGGCCACGTCATTGCGCTGTTTCAGGGTCACGCCGGTGCAGCATTCCTTGGTCAGGAATTGCACCAGTCTGTTCATCGCCGCGTAATCGGCCATGTTGACCACTTCGCGGCCGCGTTTTTCCTGCACCACCAGCCCCGCCTCGACAAGTGCGCGCAGGTGATGCGCCAGCGTCGAAGGGGCGAGGTCCAGATGCTCGGCAATGTCGCCGACACGCAGGCCGTCATCGCCGGCCTTTACCAGAAGACGGTAGATCGAGAGGCGCGCGTCGTGACCGAGGGCCGCAAGCGCGCGGGCGGTAGGGCTCGTGATGCTCATGGCGTCAAGATAACTATAAATCCAGTTTTGTCGAGTCATTTTTGCCGTGGAATGTCGCGGCGCATCGACCCTGCCGCGGCTTGCAACTTGACCCCGTCCCGGCGCAAATGGCGGGCGAGAGTCCGAAGGAGAGCAACATGATACCTGTGCGGGGCGTCGAGGGCGCGATTGTGGCGGTGCTGGGGCTGGGCCGGTCGGGCCTGTCGGCGGCACGCGCGCTGCGGGCGGGCGGTGCGCAGGCCGTCTGCTGGGACGACAACCCGCAGGCCCGCGCGCAGGCCGAGGTCGAGGGGCTGGAGGTCCGCGACCTGACCCGCGCGGATGCGTTCGAGGAGGTCGCGACGCTGATTGTGAGCCCCGGCATCGCGCATCTCTATCCCGCGCCGCACCGCGTGATCGCGGCGGCGCAGGCGGCGGGCGTACCCGTGGACAATGATATCGGGCTGTTCTTCCGGTCGCTCGCGACAGATGACTGGGACGGCTTCGACGTGGCACCAAGGGTGATCGCCGTCACCGGCTCGAACGGGAAATCCACAACTGCGGCGCTGATTCACCATGTTCTGGAAAGTGCCGGCAAGCCCGTGCAGTTGGCGGGCAATATCGGGCGCGGGGTGCTCGACATCGACCCGCCGGGCGATGGCGGCGTCGTGGTGCTGGAGCTGTCGAGCTACCAGACCGACCTGGCCCGCGCGCTGACGCCAGACGTGGCGGTGTTCACCAACCTCTCGCCCGATCACCTGGACCGCCACGGCGGTCTGGGCGGATATTTCGCCGCCAAGCGCCGGCTGTTCGTCGAGGGCGGTCCGGATCGCGCCGTGATCGGCGTGGATGAGCCCGAGGGACGTCACCTCGCCGGTGAACTGAGCGCGGGGCGCGGCGACGACCGGGTGATCCGGGTCTCGGTCGCGGGCAAGCTGTCGGGACCGGGCTGGTCGGTTTTTGCCAACAAGGGGTTCCTGTCCGAGTTTCGCAAGGGCAAACAGGTGGGCGCCATCGACCTGCGCGCGGTGCGCGGGCTGCCGGGGCACCACAACCACCAGAACGCCTGCGCCGCCTATGCCGCCTGTCGCACGCTGGCGCTGGCGCCGCGGGTGATCGAACAGGCGTTCCACGGCTTCGAGGGGCTGCCGCATCGCAGCCAGATCGTCGCCGAGCAGAACGGCGTGCGCTATGTCAATGACAGCAAGGCGACGAATGTCGATGCGGCCCTTCAGGCGCTGCTGGCCTTTGACGATATCCGCTGGATCTGCGGGGGCCTTGAAAAAGAGGGTGGGCTGTCGTCCCTTGCGCCCGGTCTGGGACATGTCCGCAAGGCCTACGTGATCGGCCGCGAGGCGGCGGCATTCGCGCTTGGGCTGGAGGGCGTCGAGGTCGAGATCTGCACCACCATGGCGCGCGCGGTCGAGACGGCCATGGCCGACGCCGCGCCGGGCGAGGTGGTGCTGCTGGCCCCGGCGGCGGCGAGTTTCGATCAATACGACAATTTCGAGCGGCGCGGCGAGGATTTCATGACCGAGGTGCGCGCCCGGCTGTGAGGCGGGAGTCTTGGGTATTTTTGCCAAGAAGAATGTGCAGTGCCGTGTTTCTTCTTGGTCCAAATACCCATTCCGACGTTTCATGCACGTGCCGCGATCGCTCGGCCCGCGGCCCAGCCCGAGGACCAGGCCCATTGGAAGTTGTACCCGCCCAGCCAGCCGGTGACGTCCACCGCCTCGCCGATGGCGTAAAGCCCGGGCAGGTGCCTTGATTCCATGGTCTTGGAGGAGAGACCCTGCGTGTCGATCCCGCCGAGGGTCACCTCGGCGGTGCGGTAGCCCTCGGTGCCGGTGGGCTTGAGCGACCAGTCGCGCAAGCTTCCGGTGATCCGTGACAGGCCGGAATCGGAGCAGTCTGCAAGATTGCCCGTCATGTCCATGGACCGCGCGAGGTATGTCAGGAGCTTCGCGGGCAGGTGGCGGCCAAGCTCTGTTGTCAGGTTGCGCCGCCCGTGGGTCTGCCGCTGATCGCGGAGCGTGCCCAGGATTTGCGCCGCAGGGTCGAGATCGAGGCGGATCGGTTCCCCCTCGTGCCAGAAGGACGAAATCTGCAGGATTGCCGGGCCGGAGAGGCCGCGGTGGGTGAAGAGCGCGGCCTCGTCGAAGGAGGTGCCCTGACATGTCGCGCGCACCGGCAGCGCCGTGCCGGCGAGATCGGAAAAGGGCGCGTCGGAAAATGTGAACGGCACCAGCGCGGGCCGTGTCTCGGTGATGGCGTGGCCGAACTGCCGGGCGATGTCATAGGAAAGGCCGGTCGCGCCCATCTTGGGGATCGACTTGCCCCCCGTCGCCAGCACGACGTTGCGCGCCGTCACGGTGGTGCGCGTACCCTCGCGTTCGACCTGCGCCCGGAACCGTGCGCCGTCATGCGACAGATCCGTGAGACGCGTCGAGAGCCACAGGTCGGCGCCCGCGCCGCGCGCCTCGTCGACCAGCATCGAGACGATCTGCGTGGACTTGCCGTCGCAGAAGAGTTGTCCGAGGGTCTTTTCATGCCACGCGATGCCGTGGCGGTCGACCATGTCGATGAAATCCCATTGCGTGTAGCGCGACAGCGCCGACTTGCAGAAATGCGGATTGCCTGACAGGAAATTCTCCGGTCCGGTGTAAAGGTTGGTGAAGTTGCAGCGCCCGCCACCCGAGATGCGGATCTTCTCGCCCGGCGACTTGGCATGGTCGATGACCAGCGTGCTGCCGCCGGCCTGTGTCGCGCAGAGAAGCCCCGCCGCGCCCGCGCCGAGGATGAGGGTGTCGACAGCCATGGTCATGCCCGGCCCAAAACGCGAAATCCCGCCGAAAGGCAAGGGGATAGTTCTGGCCTCGGACACCGAAAATCGCTACACTCGGGCGCAGACCCCGAAAAGGGGCGCAGGTTATCACGAGGCGGCAGTCAGATGACGGAAATGGTCTATGGGGCAGTGCCCCAAAGGGACGCGGAGCCCGTGCTTCCGGCATGGTGGCGGACGATCGACAAGTGGTCGTTCTCTTGTGTTCTGATCCTGTGTGGCATCGGGATATTGCTGGGGCTTGCCGCGTCGCCGCCGCTGGCCGAGAAGAACGGCTTTGCCCCCTTCCATTACGTGCAGCGTCAGGCCGTTTTCGGATCTCTCGCGCTTGCGGCGATGATGATCGTGTCGATGATGCGGCCCGATCTGGTCCGGCGTCTGGCGGTGATCGGGTTTCTGTGCGCGTTCGTGGCGCTGATGCTGCTGCCGGTCTTCGGTACGGATTTCGGCAAGGGCGCGGTGCGCTGGTACAGCCTCGGCTTTGCCTCGCTGCAGCCGTCGGAATTTCTCAAGCCGACATTCGTGGTGATGGCCGCGTGGATGATGGCCGCCAGTCAGCAGATCAACGGTCCGCCCGGCCTGCGCTGGTCTTTCATGCTGGTACTTATCATCCTTGGCTTTCTGGCGTTGCAGCCGGATTTCGGGCAGGCGGCGCTGGTGCTGTTCGGCTGGGGGGTGATGTATTTCGTCGCCGGCGCGCCGGTGACGCTGTTGCTGGCCATGGCGGGCTGCGTCGTGCTGGCGGGCAGCTTTGCCTATTCGAATTCCGAGCATTTCGCGCGCCGCATCGACGGCTTTCTCAGCGCCGAGGTCGAGCCCACGACGCAGCTGGGATTTGCCACCAACGCGATTCGCGAGGGCGGCCTCTTCGGCGTCGGCCTGGGCGAGGGCCAGGTGAAATGGTCCCTGCCGGACGCGCATACCGATTTCATCATCGCCGTCGCCGCCGAGGAATACGGTCTGGTCCTCGTGCTGTGCATCATCGCACTTTATGCCTGTATCGTGCTGCGGTCGCTGGTGCGCCTGATGCGCGAACGCGACCCGTTCATCCGGCTCGCGGGCACGGGCCTGGTCGCTATTCTCGGGGCGCAGGCGATGATCAATATCGGCGTGGCCGTGCGCCTTTTGCCGGCCAAGGGCATGACGCTGCCCTTCGTCAGCTATGGCGGCTCGTCCGCGGTGGCGGTCGGCATCGCCATGGGCATGCTGCTGGCCTTTACCCGCACGCGACCGCAGGGGCAGATCGGCGATCTGCTGCGCGGCCGCAGATAGACGCCGAGGCAGGTCATGAGCGAGACACACCCCTTTCTGATCATCGCGGCGGGCGGCACCGGCGGGCACATGTTCCCCGCGCAGGCGCTGGCCGAGGTCATGCTGCGCCGGGGCTGGCGTGTGCGGCTGAGCACCGACGCGCGGGGCGCGCGCTATGTCGGCGGGTTTCCCCATTCGGTCGAGATAGAGCAGGTCGCCACCGCCACCTTCGCGCGTGGCGGCCTTTGGAACAAGATCCTGACACCGCTGCATATCGCCGGTGGGGTGCTGGGGGCGGTGATGCGGATGCGGCGCAGCAAGCCGGACGCGGTGGTGGGCTTTGGCGGCTATCCGACGATCCCGGCGCTGGCGGCGGCCTGGCTTTTGCGCCGCCCGCGGATGGTGCACGAGCAGAACGGCGTCCTGGGCCGGGTGAACGCGATCTTCGCGCCGCGGGTCGACAAGGTGGCCTGCGGGATCTGGCCGACCGACCTGCCCGAGGGGGCCGACGGCGTGCATGTCGGCAACCCGGTGCGCGCCGCGGTACTGGAGCGCGCGGGCGCCGCCTATATCCCGCCGGGCGACTACCCGATGTCGGTTCTGGTGATCGGCGGCAGCCAAGGCGCACGCATCCTCAGCGATGTCGTCCCCGACGCGATCGCGGCGCTGCCCGACGAACTCCTGCGCAACCTTCGCGTCAGCCACCAGGCACGGGACGAGGACCAGGCGCGTGTCGAACGTGCCTATGTCCGGGCCGGGATCGATGCCGACGTGCAGCCGTTCTTCCGCGACGTGCCGCGCCGGATGAGCGAGGCGCAGCTGGTCATCAGCCGCGCGGGCGCGTCGAGCATCGCCGATATCTCGGTCATAGGCCGGCCTGCGATCCTTGTGCCCTACGCGGCCGCGGCCGCCGATCATCAGACCGCCAACGTGCGCGGGCTGGTCACGTCCGGCGGGGCGATCCGCATTCCCGAAAGCAAGCTTGACGCCACCAGCCTGAGTGCACAGATCGCGGCGGTTCTGGGGGATGCGCAGGGCGCGAACCTGATGGCACAGGCCGCCCTTGGGCAGGGGATGCCCGACGCGCCGCAGATCCTTGCCGACATGGTCGAGGCACTGGCCCGCAAGGAGACAACGCGATGAACGCCGCCACCAAGCTGCCCACCGATGTGGGCCCCATCCATTTCGTGGGCATCGGCGGCATCGGCATGTCCGGCATCGCCGAGGTGCTGCTCAACCACGGGTACACGGTTCAGGGAAGCGATCTGAAATCCTCGCCCATCACCGAGCGTCTGGCGGGCATGGGGGCGCGCGTGTTCGTGGGCCAGGCGCCCGACAATCTGGACGGGGCCGAAGTCGTGGTCATCTCCTCGGCCATCAAGCCGGGCAATGCCGAGCTGGACGAGGCGCGACGCCGAGGCCTGCCGGTGGTGCGCCGGGCCGAGATGCTGGCCGAGCTGATGCGCCTGAAATCCAACATCGCCGTGGCCGGCACGCATGGCAAGACGACGACCACCACCCTGGTTGCCGAACTGCTGGTCGCCGGCGGGATCGACCCGACGGTCATCAATGGCGGCGTCATCCACGCCTACGGCTCGAACGCCCGGATGGGGCAGGGCGAATGGATGGTGGTCGAGGCCGATGAAAGCGACGGCACCTTCAACCGCCTGCCTGCGACCATCGCCATCGTCACCAATATCGACCCAGAGCATATGGAACATTGGGGCAGCTTCGACCGGCTGCGGCAGGGGTTTCATGATTTCGTCAGCAACATCCCCTTCTACGGGCTGGCCGTGTGCTGCACCGATCACGCCGAGGTGCAGGCGCTGGTCGGGCGGATCAGCGATCGGCGGGTGGTCACCTATGGCTTCAACGCGCAGGCTGATCTGCGCGCCGTGAACCTGCGCTACGCGCGCGGCGTGGCGCATTTCGACATCGCCCTGCAGGCCGAGGGGCTAATGATCGAGGATTGCACGCTGCCCATGCCCGGCGATCACAATGTCAGCAACGCGCTGAGCGCCGTGGCCGTCGCGCGCCATCTGGGCATGAAGCGCGACGAGATCCGCGCGGCCCTTGCCGCGTTCGAAGGCGTCAACCGCCGCTTCACCCGCGTGGGCGAGGTGAACGGCGTCACGGTGATCGACGATTACGGCCACCACCCGGTGGAAATCGCGGCGGTGCTGCGGGCAGCAAGGCAGGCCACCGAGGGGCGGGTCATCGCCGTGCACCAGCCGCACCGCTATTCGCGCCTGTCGAGCCTGTTCGACGAGTTTTGCGCCTGTTTCAACGAGGCCGACGTCGTCGCGATCACGCCCGTCTATGCGGCTGGCGAGGACCCCGTGACCGGGGCGTCGCGTGACGATCTGGTCGCCGGTCTGCGGCGCCACGGGCACCGGCATGCGGTCGCGGTCGAGGACGAGGACGATCTTGCGCGTCTGGTGCGGGCCGAGGCGCGGCCCGGCGACATGGTCGTCTGCCTGGGCGCCGGCACCATCACCGGCTGGGCCAATGGTCTGCCCGACCGTCTGGCGCACGCGCCTGCGGGCTGAACCGCGCGCCGGACTTTATCTTTGACGCCACAGCCGGCATAGAGAGCGCCATGACTGAGCTTCCGCAAACGAGGGGCCGGCTGAGCCCGCAGCGCGCGTTGTCCGATCTGACATGGCTGCGCGTGGGTGGCCCGGCCGACTGGGTGTTCCAGCCCGCCGACGAAGACGATCTCGCGGCGTTCCTCGCGGCGCTGCCCGGCGACGTGCCGGTCTTTGCCATGGGCGTGGGGTCGAACCTGATCGTCCGCGATGGCGGCATCCGCGGCGTGGTGATCCGGCTGGGGCGCGGCTTCAACGCTATCCGGTTCGAAGGGGGGCGCGTGATCGCGGGGGCCGCAGCCCTTGACGCGCATGTCGCACGCCGTGCGGCCGAGGCCGGGGTGGATCTTACTTTCCTGCGCACCATCCCCGGCAGTATCGGCGGCGCGGTGCGGATGAATGCGGGCTGTTACGGCACCTACGTGGCCGATCGCCTGATTGCCGCCAGGGCCGTGACGCGGACGGGCGAGATCGTGACGCTGGCCCCGGACGACCTGCGGCTGGCCTATCGCCACAGCGACCTGCCCGAAGGCTGGGTGATCGTCGAGGCCACGTTTCAGGGGCCACCCGACACGCCCGAGGCGTTGACGGCACGGATGGACGACCAGATCGCAAGACGCGACGCGACGCAGCCCACCAGGCAGCGCAGCGCCGGCAGCACCTTTCGCAATCCGGCGGGGTTTTCCTCGACCGGGCGGACCGATGACGTGCACGATCAGAAGGCCTGGGCGGTGATCGACGCGGCCGGTCTGCGCGGCGCGCGGCGCGGCGGCGCGCAGATGAGCGAGAAGCATCCCAATTTCCTCATCAATACCGGCGGGGCCACGGCATCGGACCTCGAAGGGTTGGGCGAAGATGTGCGAAAAAGGGTTTTCCAAAACAGCGGAACGACGTTACAGTGGGAAATATTGAGGGTCGGCGAACCGGCCCCGGGCGGCAGCCCACAAGACGGAATGGGCGACAGCCCACAGAACGACAAGGGCGAAGGCCCACAGGCAGATCAGACATAACGATAACAGGGCCCGCTTGAAGGGTCCGGAATTTCGAGGCAGACGGTGGTTGGTTCGGGCAGAACAACCTCCCTCATCGCGGTGATCATGGGTGGCCCCTCGGCCGAGCGCGAGGTGTCCCTGTCAAGCGGGCGCGGCTGCGCTGCCGCATTGAGGGAAGCAGGGTACGAGGTGGTCGAGGTCGAAGCCGACCGCGATCTTCCCACGCGATTGATCGACCTATCCCCGGATGCCGTGTTCAACGCGCTGCACGGTCGCTGGGGCGAGGATGGCTGCGTGCAGGGCCTGCTGGAGTGGCTGGGCCTGCCCTATACGCATTCCGGTGTCCTGTCCTCGGCACTCGCGATGGACAAGGAACGGACCAAGGCCGCCTATCGTGCCGCCGGCCTGCCGGTGGTCGACAGCGTTCTGGCAGAGCGCGACGCGGTGCGCAGCCGCCACGTGATGGCGCCGCCCTACGTGGTCAAACCCAACAACGAAGGCTCGTCCGTTGGTGTCTACCTGGTGCAGGAGGCCGCGAACGGGCCACCCGCCCTGTCCGATGACATGCCCGCGACGGTGATGGTCGAGGCCTTCGCGCCGGGGCGCGAGCTGACCACCACGGTGATGGGAAACCGCCCCCTGACCGTCACCGACATCCTGACCGATGGCTGGTACGACTACGACGCGAAGTACACGCCCGGCGGGTCGCGTCACGTGGTGCCGGCCGATGTGCCGCTGGAGATTTTCGAGGCGTGCATGGACCATGCGCGGCGCGCGCATGACGTGCTGGGCTGTCGCGGCCTCAGCCGGACGGATTTCCGTTGGGACGAGAGCCGCGGCGCGGACGGTCTGATCCTGCTGGAAACCAACACCCAGCCCGGCATGACGCCCACGTCGCTGAGCCCCGAACAGGCGCAGGCGGTGGGGATTTCTTTCCCCGAGCTTTGCGCCTGGATGGTGGAGGACGCGTCATGCGACCGGTGATCCCGCGCGCCGATCCCGCGCCCTCGCGGCTCAGCTACCGGATCCAGCGGCTGTGGCTGACACCGTTTTGCAGATGGTTCCTGCGCATCGGGCTGCCGGTTCTGGTCGTGATCGGCGCAATAGCGGGGTATTTCGCGGATGAGGCGCGCCGCACGGCCCTCGTCGAGCAGGCGGCGGATCTGCGCCGCCAGATCGAGACCCGCCCCGAATTCATGGTGAACCGAATGTCCATAGACGGGGCCAGCGACGGGCTTCGCGAGGATATCGCCGAGATCTTTCCGTATGACCTGCCCGCCAGTTCCTTCGATCTTGACCTGCCCGCAATCCGCGCGCAGCTCGAAACGCTGCCGCCGGTCGCGCAGGCCGCAGTGCGCATCCGGCAGGGCGGGGTTCTGGCCGTCGAGGTCACCGAACGCGCGCCGGTGGCGCTGTGGCGTACCCGTGACGGGATCCGGGTGCTCGACATCGAGGGGGTGACGATCGACACGCTGACCAGTCGCGCCGCGCGGCCATCCTTGCCGGTCGTGACCGGCGCCGGGGCGGATGCCCACGTGGCCGCGGCGCTGGACATTCTCGACGCCGCGCGCCCGCTGGACATGGATATTCGCGGGCTGGTGCGCGTGGGCCAGCGACGCTGGGACGTCGTGCTGCGCGACGGCAAGCGCATCCTGCTGCCCGAAACGTCGCCCGTGCGCGCACTGGAGCGGGTGATCGTGCTCAACAAGGCGCATGACATGCTGGACCGCGATCTCGTGGCGGTGGACATGCGGATCGGCGAGCGCCCGACCGTCCGGCTCAGCGACTATGCCACGCAGGAATGGTGGCGAATAATACGCATCACATCGGGGGCGGAGCGACCATGATCGAGCTTTACGAATCGCAAAGGGCCATGCGCGCGATGCGCCAGGCGGCGCTGCAACGCGGGGTGGTGGCGGTGCTGGATCTTGGTACCTCCAAGATCGCCTGCCTCGTGCTGCGCTTCGACGGCACCCCGCGCATGGCCGAGGCCGAGGAGATCGGCCGTATGGCGGGGCAGGCCGGGTTCCGGGTGATCGGCGCGGCCACGACGCGCTCGCGCGGGGTCCGCTTTGGCGAGATCGACGCGATGGTCGAAACCGAACGTGCGATTCGCACCGTCGTGCAAGCGGCACAGCGCATGGCCGATACGCGGGTCGATCATGTGATCGCCTGCTTCTCGGGTGCCGGGCCGCGCAGTTACGGGCTGGCTGGCGAGGTCGAACTGGAGGCCCGGACGGTCAGTGAGCACGATATCAGCCGCGTCCTCAGCGCCTGCGACGTGCCCGATTTCGGGGACGGGCGCGAAGTGTTGCACGCGCAGCCCGTCAATTTCGCGCTGGATCACCGCACGGGCCTGATCGATCCACGCGGCCAGCTGGGACAGTCCCTGTCCACGGACATGCACATGCTGACCGTCGATGCCGACGCGATCCGCAACCTCGCGCATTGCATGACCCGCTGTGATCTTGAACTGGCGGGGCTGGCCAGTTCCGCCTACGTGTCGGGTGTCTCGACGCTGGTCGAGGATGAACAGGAACTGGGCGCGGCCTGCATCGACCTGGGCGGCGGCACATCCGGCGTCTCGATTTTCATACGCAAGCACATGATCTATGCCGACAGCGTGCGCATGGGCGGCGATCACGTGACCGGCGATATCTCGATGGGCCTGCAGGTGCCGATGGCCGTCGCCGAACGCATCAAGACATTCTATGGCGGTGTCGTGGCCACGGGCATGGACGACCGCGAGATGATCGATATCGGCGGCGACACCGGCGATTACGAGCATGACCGCCGCCAGGTCAGCCGCGCCGAGCTGATCGGGATCATGCGACCGCGCGTCGAGGAGATCCTCGAAGAGGTGCGCGCGCGTCTGGACGCCGCGGGCTTCGACCACCTGCCCAGCCAGCAGATCGTGCTGACCGGCGGTGGCAGCCAGATCCCCGGTCTCGACGGGCTGGCCAGTCGCATCCTGGGCCAGCAGGTGCGTCTCGGGCGGCCGATGCGGGTGCATGGGCTGCCGCAGGCTGCAACCGGCGCGGGCTTTGCCAGCGCCGTCGGCATGTGCCTTTTCGCGGCCAACCCGCAGGACGAATGGTGGGATTTCGAGATCCCGGTCGATCGCTATCCGGCCCGATCGCTGAAGCGGGCCGTCAAGTGGTTCAAGGACAACTGGTAGGAGGCTTCTGCATAATCACGACGTGACGCGCAGCCATATTTCTGGTACGTATCAGACAACGAGGGCCGAAAAAGGCCCCGACGGCAGTCGAGCAGTGTCTGCCAAAACCGAAATGAGATTCTTGCGCGCGTTGCGCAGCCAAAACGTGTGCGATGGTGTGTGGTCAGAGAAAACCACGACATGTGCCATGATTGGCATAATTTTGCGTATGCGCCAAGAAAACCGGCGAAATATGGGGGTGGACTCGTGTTTTTTTGGTGACGATCAACCCGAAAATCAGTAGATTTAAGGATAATGGGGCGAAAATCGGTCGGCAAATCCGGCCACAGAGACAGGCGGACAGAGCAATGACACTTAACCTTTCAATACCCGGACATGACGAACTCAAGCCGCGGATCACCGTTTTCGGTGTCGGTGGCGCCGGCGGCAATGCCGTCAACAACATGATCGAGAAGGCCCTCGACGGCGTGGATTTCGTGGTGGCCAACACTGACGCGCAGGCGCTCAGCCAGTCGAACGCCGAACATCGCGTGCAGCTTGGCGTCAAGGTGACAGAGGGTCTGGGCGCCGGCGCGCGCCCGGCTGTCGGGGCGTCCGCCGCCGAGGAAAGCATCGAACAGATCGTCGATCATCTGGCCGGCGCGCATATGTGCTTCATCACTGCCGGCATGGGCGGCGGCACCGGCACCGGAGCAGCCCCGATCATCGCACAGGCCGCGCGCGAGTTGGGTGTGCTGACCGTCGGTGTCGTGACCAAGCCGTTCCAGTTCGAGGGCGGCAAGCGGATGCGTCAGGCCGAGGAGGGCGTCGAAAGCCTGCAAAAGATGGTTGATACCCTCATCATCATCCCCAACCAGAACCTGTTTCGCCTTGCCAATGAAAAGACCACCTTTACCGAGGCGTTCAGCCTCGCCGACGATGTGCTGTATCAGGGCGTCAAGGGCGTGACGGACCTTATGGTGCGGCCGGGCCTGATCAACCTCGACTTTGCCGACGTGCGCGCGGTGATGGACGAGATGGGCAAAGCGATGATGGGCACGGGCGAGGACGATGGCGAGAACCGCGCCATTCAGGCCGCTGAAAAGGCCATCGCGAACCCGCTGTTGGACGAGATCAGCCTGCGCGGCGCCAAGGGCGTCCTGATCAACATCACCGGCGGGCACGACCTGACGCTGTTCGAGCTGGACGAGGCCGCCAATCGCATCCGCGAAGAGGTCGATCCCGACGCGAACATCATCGTCGGCTCGACCCTCGACCCGTCGATGGAAGGCGCGATGCGCGTCAGCGTCGTTGCCACCGGGATAGATGCGACCGACGTGCAGGAAACGCCGCTGCCGCGCCGGTCGCTGGCAGAGCCGCTCAAGCAGCCCGAGTCGGTGCATGTGGACACCCCCGCCGTCGCCGAAGAGCCAGAGCCGGTCGCCGCCCGCGTGGCAGAGCCGGAGCCGTCGCTGTTCCGCGAGGTAGAGCCGCAGCACACGGTCGCGGAAGAGCCCGTGCAGGACATCTTCGAGGACGAGGACATGTCCGACGACGCGATGGAGCCGGCGTTCCAGCCGCAGGTCGAAGAGTTCGCGCCGGCCCGCCAGGCCGGATACGGAGCAGCCTCGCAGAACCGGGCGGCGCAGGCCGATGGCCCGCGCGCGCCGGGGACACCGTCGCCGGAGGCCATGCAGCGCCTGCAAACGGCGGTGAACAAGGCGCCGGTGCAACCGCAGCAGCGTCGCCCCGATCCGACCGATGACCGGCAGAAGTTCGGCATCAATTCGCTGATCAACCGGATGACCGGGCACGGCGGACCCGAGGCCCCGCGCCCGACACGGCATCAGCCGCAAGTGCAGTCCAGCCCGTCGCAACAGGCCGCGCCACGGGCGCAGGAAGACGATGAACAGATCGAGATTCCAGCCTTCCTGCGACGTCAGGCAAACTAAGCCTCGCCGTGCAAAACCTTGAAAAAGGCCGTCCGTTTGGGCGGCCTTTTTCGTTTCAACTCAATGGGTTGCCGAAATAAGCGGGAAACCGCGCACAGTGTACCGCGGCATGTTTCAAACGGTTGCAAAGATTGAATTGAGTCCACAAGGCCAAGCCCGTACATGAGACTGGTAAATAAAAGGTTCCCGATATCCACGTGAGTGCAGCCTGACATGGCACTGTGTCACGCGGATGACGAAGCGGGACGAGGAGCGAGCGTGCAGCGGACGATCAACACCAGCGTGTCTTTCGAAGGCGTGGGCTTGCATTCGGGCAAGGCGGCGCGGCTTGTGCTGCGCCCCGCCGGCATCGGGGCAGGCATAACATTCCGTCGCACCGACCTTGTTGACAGGTTGGCTCTCACGGCCACACCCGTGAATGGCACGATACCCGCCCTGTGGTGGCTGGTCGAGCAATCGCCGCTGTGCACGCGACTGGTGAACGAGGCGGGTGTGTCGGTCTCGACGGTCGAGCACGTGATGGCCGCGCTGATGGGCTGCGGGATCAGCAATGTCGTGATCGATGTGGACGGCCCCGAGGTTCCGATTCTCGATGGCAGCGCGATGCCCTTCGTGCAAAAGATCCTTGCGGCCGGGATCGTGGTGCAGGATGCCCCTGTGCGCGCACTGCGGGTCCTGCGCACGGTCGAGGTCCAGAAAGGGCTTGCACGTGCCCGGATCGAGCCCGCCGAGACGCTGCGCATCGAATTCGACATCGCCTTCGAGGATGCCGCGATCGGCGTGCAGAAGAAGGTACTCAACATGTCGAACGGCAGTTTCGTGCGGGAATTATCGAACAGCCGCACCTTCTGCCGCAAGGCCGATGTGGACGCGATGCGGGCCAACGGGCTGGCGCTTGGGGGCACGCTGGAAAATGCGGTCGTCGTCGATGGTGCGCGCGTCCTCAGTCCCGGCGGGCTGCGCCATGCCGACGAGGCTGTGCGTCACAAGATGCTGGACGCGCTTGGTGATCTGGGGCTTGCGGGTCTGCCGGTGCTTGGGCATTACCACGGGTTCCGGGCCGGTCACGCCGTGACCAATGACCTGCTGCGCGCGCTGTTCGCGGACCCCGCGAATTACGAGATCATCGAATGCGACGCAGAGACGGCGGCGCGGCTGCCGGGGGCCGGCGTGCATGCCGGCGAGATCCCCCAGGTCGCGTAATCGCGCAGATGCGCGAAATGTGCCAAAGGCGTTTTGCACCGCAAACTTCTGTGCTAGGACCAAGCCAAAGCGGGATCGGTTCCCGCCCTACCGGAAGCTGGAGCGAGAGCGCGCATGAGTAAGGGGAAGTCCCGGGTCACGTTGGTCTTTGCGGTGTCGGCCGGGATCATGCTGGCCGGATGCGGAGATAATCAAAGCGTCGAGCGTGGAAACGTCAATTACGAGAACTACACCGCGCAGCAGATCTTCGAGCGTGGCGAATACGATCTTGCGCAGAACGATCCCGGTCTGGCCGCCCGCAGCTTTGCCGAGGTAGAGCGGCTTTATCCCTATTCCGATCTGGCCAAGCGGGCCGTCATCATGCAGGCCTTTGCTCATCATCAGGATCGGAACTACGAGGAAAGCCGCGCCGCCGCGCAACGGTATATCGACTTTTACCCAACGGACGAGGACGCGGCCTACGCGCAATATCTTCTGGCGCTCAGCTATTACGACCAGATCGACGAAGTCGGGCGCGATCAGGGGCTCACCTTTCAGGCGCTGCAGGCGCTGCGCGGCGTGATCGAGCGCTATCCCGACAGCGAATACGCGACCACCTCGATCCTGAAATTCGATCTCGCCTTCGATCATCTTGCGGCCAAGGAAATGGAGATCGGGCGCTATTACCTCAAGCGCGATCATTTTCCCGCGGCGATCAATCGCTTCCGTGTCGTGGTCGAGGATTTCGAGACCACAAGCCACACGGCCGAGGCGTTGCACCGTCTGGTCGAATCCTATCTTTCGCTTGGCCTGACCGACGAGGCGCGTACAGCGGGTGCCATCCTTGGACATAATTTCCGGGGCAGCCGCTGGTACGAGGACAGCTACGCCTTGTTGACGGGACGGGGTCTGACGCTCGAGGCGGCGGGCGACAACTGGCTGCGGCAGATCTATCGCCAGACGATCCAGGGTCGCTGGCTATAGGGGGCACCGGGCGGTCCCCCGTCCGATGGATAGGCTGAATGCTGGGCGCGCTCGAAATCCGCGACATGCTGATCATCGACCGGCTGGATCTTGCGTTCCAACCGGGTCTGAACGTGCTGACGGGTGAAACCGGCGCGGGCAAGTCCATTCTTCTCGACAGTCTCGGCTTTGTTCTGGGCTGGCGCGGGCGCGCGGATCTCGTGCGCGCCGGGACTGACCGGGGCGAGGTGACGGCCGTCTTCGATCTGGACGCGGATCACCCCGCCCGCGCCGTAATGGCCGAGGCCGGCTTTCCCGACAGTGATGAGGTGATCCTGCGCCGTGTCAACAACGCCGACGGGCGCAAGACCGCCTATGTCAACGATCGCCGCGCTTCGGCCGAGGTGCTGCGCCGCTTGTCCGCGACACTGGTGGAATTGCACGGCCAGCAGGCCGACCGGGGCCTGCTAGACCCGCGTGCGCATCGCGAAATGCTGGACACGTTCGGCCGGCTGCAGCCCATGCGTGATGCCGTGCAAGCGGCATGGCGCGCGCGGGCGCGGGCACGCAAGGCACTGACCGAGGCAGAGGCGGCGCTGGAAACGGTGCGCGCCGAAGAGGACTACTTGCGCCATGCGGTCGCTGAACTCGACGAGCTGGATCCGCAGCCGGGCGAGGATGAGGCGCTCGACACGCGTCGCCGTCTGATGCAGGGGGCGGAACGGATCCGCGAGGATATCTCGCGCGCTGCCGCACTGATCGGGGCCGAGGGGGCCGAAGGGGCCGCGGGTGATGCGCTGCGCTGGCTCGAAGGCGCGTCCGACCAGGCCGATGGCGCGCTGGACGGGGCGATTGCGGCGCTTGGCCGGGCGCTGGTCGAGCTGGACGAGGCCGGGCGCGGGGTGGATCAGGCGCTTGACGCGATGAGTTTCGATCCGCTGGAGCTGGAGCAGGCCGAAGAGCGGCTGTTCGCCATCCGTGCACTGGCGCGCAAGCATGACGTGCCCCCCGACGATCTGGGGGCGTTCGCCGACAGGTTGCGGGCGCAGATCGCCGCGCTTGACGCGGGCGACGCCGATCTCAAGGCGTTGCGCGCCACCCTCGACGCGGCCGACAGCGCCTATGCGTCAGAGGCCGACACGCTGAGCGCGGCGCGACGCACGGCGGCAGAGGCACTGGACCGGGCCGTGATGGCCGAACTGGCCCCGCTCAAGATGGAGCGGGCGGTCTTCACCACCCATATCGGCACGGCCGAGGCGGGGCCGTCCGGCGTCGATGACGTGACATTTACCGTCGCCACCAATCCCGGCGCCCCCGCCGGACCGCTCAACAAGATCGCCTCGGGCGGTGAGTTGAGCCGCTTTTTGCTGGCCCTCAAGGTCTGCCTGACGGGCACCGATAGCGGGCTGACGATCATCTTCGACGAGATCGACCGCGGGGTTGGCGGGGCGACGGCGGATGCCGTTGGCCGTCGTCTGGCGCAACTTGCGGATGAGGGTCAGGTTCTGGTGGTCACGCATTCGCCTCAGGTCGCCGCGCGCGGGGCGCATCACTGGCGGGTCGAAAAGCGCGTGGAAGGCGACATGACCCTGTCCACGGTGCGCGCGATGCAAGGCGCTGACCGCGTGGACGAGATCGCGCGCATGCTGTCGGGCGACCGTATCACGGAAGAGGCACGAGCCGCCGCGCGGGCGCTGATGGATGGCTGAGGCGCAGGCGCGTCAGGGGTCGATCTTGCGAGCTTCGTCCACGAGCATGACGGGTATTCCCCCGCGAATGGGAAAGGCAAGACCGGCCGCCTCGCTGATAAGTTCCTGACGATCGGCGTCATAGCGCAGCGTGGCGTGTGTCTGCGGACATATCAGCCCGTCCAGCATGCGGCGATCAAAGCTCGGGCCGACATTAGCGGTGTCTGTCATTGCATGATATCCTCGTTGTCGCCGCCGCGCATGGCATATTCGATCAATGTGACCAATGTCTCGCGCCGTGTGCTCAGCGACGGCGCCTCGAGCAGCGCCTGCTTGTCCTCGGGCTCGAACCCCAGCAGCATGGACAGCGAGTTGATCAACAACTCGTCATCCGCTTCCTTGAGCGACTCCCAGTCGGTCTGCAACTCTTGGGATGCGAAATAGCGTGCCAGAAGATCCATGAACGTGTCGCGGTTGAAGCCGTGATCGCTTTCGGTGGGTCCCCTGTCGCGTTCGAAGCCGGTCCACGACACCTTGGCACGGCGATAGGGCGAAAAGCCCTCTACCTCTTCGAGGAGGCGAAACCGCGACACGCCCGACAAGGTGATCATGTAGCGCCCGTCCTCGGTTTCCGAGAACTGGGTAACCCGCCCGACGCAGCCGATGGTCTGCAAGCCGGTGCCGCCATTGCGCCCCGGCACGCGGTTGGGCTGCACCATCCCGATCAGGCGTTCGGGCGTCTTGAGCGCATCCTCCAGCATGGTCAGGTAGCGCGGCTCGAACAGGTGCAGCGGCAGCCGCGCGCGGGGCAGCAGCAACGCGCCCGGCAGCGGAAAGATCGGGATGGTTTCAGGCAGGTCTGTGTGCTTTGTCATGTCAGTCAGTTAGCCCGTGCCACGGCTCAGGCAAACATCATCGAGCCCAATCTGCGACGTCCGTTGAGCAGCACGGGATCGTTGGGTTTGAGCGCCTCGAATATGGTCAGCAACTGTGTCTTCGCTGCCCCGTCATTCCACTCGCGATCGCGACGGAACAGCTCTAGCAATTCATCCACGGCCGCCTGCACCTGACCGCTGGCGTAAAGCGCCTGCGCCAGATCGAAGCGGGCCTGGTGATTGTCGGGATCGGCCTCGACCGCGGCGCGCAGATCATCGACCGGCCCCGCGTTTTCGGCCTGCCGGGCCAGGTGAAGCTGCGCATGCGCGCCCTCGACCTCGGGGCTGGTGCTGATATCGGCGGGCGCGCCGTTGAGGATCGCCTCGGCCTGATCGAGATCGCCCGCGGCGATCTGCGCGCGCGCCATGCCGGCGAATGCGCGGGCATTCTTGCCATCCTCCTGCACGATCGCGGCATAGGTCTGGGCCGCGTCCTGCACCGCGCCCTGTTCCAGCATCTGGTCGGCGGCATCTAGGGCCTCGTCAAGGCCGCTACCCTGTTGCCCGCCCGTGGTGCCGGCGGCCTGCACGACGCGGTCCACGAAGGCGTCGATCTCGGACCCGGCAATCGCGCCCTGAAAGCCGTCGATCGGCTGACCTTTCCAGAACGCATAGATCGTGGGCAGGGACTGGATGCGCAACTGCCCCGCAATCGCCTGGTTTTCGTCGACATTGACCTTGGCCAGGTGCACAGCGCCGCCGGCGCGCGTCACCGCCGCCTCGAGCGCGGGCGTCAACGTCTTGCACGGTCCGCACCACGGGGCCCAGAAATCGACGATGACCGGCACGTTTTGCGACGCTTCGACCACCTCGGCCATGAACGTGGCCTCGGTGACATCCTTGATCAGATCGCCCGGCTTTGGCGTGTTCTGGCCTTGCCCCAGTTCCAGCATGGTCTGCATCCTCTATTCGTGTGTCAGCCCTCTATATGAGGGGTCTGGCCGTGGATTCAAAGGTCGAATTGCGCGAAAACCGGTGCGTGATCCGACGGCTTTTCCCAGCCGCGCGCGGCGCGCAGGATGCGGCTTCCATGCGCGGCGGCGGCGATATCGGCGCTGGCCCAGACATGATCCAGCCGGCGCCCCTTGTCGGTCGCGTCCCAGTCGCGCGCGCGATAGGACCACCAGCTATAAAGCTGCCCCTCGGGAATGTCGGCGCGGGTGACGTCATGCCAGTCGCCGGCCTCTTGCGCCGCGCCAAGGTGGTCCACCTCTATCGGCGTGTGGCTGACGATTTTCAGCAACTGCTTGTGCGACCAGACGTCATCCTCGCGCGGGGCGATGTTGAGATCGCCCACGAGGATGGATTTCTCGGGCCGGTTGTCGCGGAACCAGTCGCGCATGTCGGTCAGGTAGTCAAGCTTCTGGCCGAACTTCGCATTCTTCTCGCGGTCGGGCACATCGCCGCCGGCGGGCACGTAGAAATTGTGGATCACCACGCCGTTCTCAAGCCTTGCGGCCACGTGCCGGGCATGGCCGAGATCCGCGAAATCCATCTCGCCCGCATCTTCGAGGGTGCGCTTCGACAGGATCGCCACGCCGTTATAGCCCTTCTCTCCGCGCGCGACCATGTGCCCGTAGCCGAGACTGCGGAACTGCTCCAGCGGGATCTTGTCCACCGGGCTCTTGCATTCCTGCAGGCAGAGGATGTCGGGGGCCTCCTCCTGCATCAGCCGCGCGACGAGGCCCTCGCGCAGGCGGACCGAGTTGATGTTCCATGTGGCGAGGGTGAACGGCATCGGGCCTCCGGCGGATAGGTGAAAACTGGCGGCACCTGACCTGACAGGCCGCGTGAACACAAGCCGAAAAACCGCGCCCGAAAACCGTGCCGGCCCGGCACGCGACCGCAGCCGCCGCGTTTACAGTGCGGCGTTGCGGGGGCATTCTGTCGTGCGAACGGGCGGTGATCACCCGCCAAGTCACAGAAAGGACAGCCCATGACCGACAGCACCAGCATCACGCCGGTGGCCTCGGATCTCGCCTTTACGCGGGCAGAGCCGCGCGGAACCGTGGCCGAGCCGGCCTATGCCGGCGCACTCAGCTTCATGCGGCGGCGCTACACCAAAGATCCGGGCGGGGCCGATCTGGCGGTGATGGGCATACCGTTCGATCTGGCCCTGTCGGGGCGGTCGGGCGCACGGCTGGGCCCGCGCGCGGTGCGGGCAGCCTCGGCGCATATCGCGTGGCAGGCCCCGTGGCCGTGGCCCACCGACCCCTACGAGACGCTGTCGGTCGTGGATTGCGGCGATTGCTTTTTCGACCCCGGATATCCCGCCCGGATCCCCGAGGCCATAACACAGGCCGCGCGCGCCGTGCTGGCGCAAGAGACCGGCCTGCTGTCGATTGGCGGCGATCATTTCGTCACCCTGCCGTTGTTACGCGCGCATGCCGAAAGGTTCGGACCCCTGAGCCTTGTGCAGATCGACGCGCATTCCGACACCTGGGCGGATGCGCCGGACCGAATCGACCACGGCACGATGATCTGGCACGCGGTGCGCGAGGGGCTGGTCATCCCCGAGCGGTCGGTGCAGGTGGGCATTCGCACGCACAATCCGGATCCGCTGGGGTTTCACGTCATCGACGCGCGCGAGCTGCACCGCACCGGACCCGAGGCCGTGGCCGCACGGGTGCGCGGGATCGTCGGCGACCATCGCGCCTACCTGACTTTCGACATCGACGCGCTTGACCCCTCCTGCGCGCCGGGCACCGGCACGCCGGTCATCGGCGGGCTGAACACCTGGCAGGCGCAGGACGTGCTGCGCGGGCTGGAGGGGATCGACCTTGTGGGCATGGACGTGGTCGAGGTCGCGCCGGCCTACGATCTGTCAGAGATCACCGCGCTTGCGGCGGCGACGCTGGCCAACGATCTGGTCTGCCTCTACGCGGCGGCACGGGGCCGGGCCATCCCGTGACGCTGCAATGGCGCGCCGGGGGGCGTTGACCAAAAAAAGACCCCGACAGGCCGCCGGGATCAGGTCAACAGGGAGGTTACATAAGTAAGTATGAATATGATAGCACATCGAACGACTGTGGCATGACATGCCCCGCACGAAATCGGCCGACCGTGTCAATTAAACCACAAGGCGATATCCACCCGATTCCGTAATCAGAAGGCGAGCGTTGCCGGGATCGGGTTCGATTTTCTGACGCAGCCGGTAGATATGGGTTTCCAGCGTGTGGGTCGTCACGCCCGCGTTGTAGCCCCAGACCTCGTGCAACAGCACGTCGCGGGCGACAACGCCTTCGCTGGTGCGATACAGGAACTTGAGGATGTTGGTCTCTTTCTCGGTCAGGCGTACCTTGCGGTCGTCCTCGGTTATCAGCATCTTCATAGATGGCCTGAACGTGTAGGGGCCCAACTGGAACACCGCGTCCTCGGATTGCTCGTGCTGGCGCAGCTGCGCGCGGATACGCGCCAGAAGCACCGGGAACTTGAACGGCTTGGTGATGTAGTCGTTGGCCCCCGCATCGAGGCCGAGGATGGTGTCGGAATCGCCGTCATGCCCGGTCAGCATCATCACCGGGGCCTTGACCCCCTGTTTGCGCATCAGCCGGCACAACTCGCGCCCGTCGGTATCGGGCAGCCCGACATCGAGGATCACGAGATCGTGGATCATCTCCTTGACCTTGCGCATCGCGTCCGCGCCGTCGGCGGCCTCGAACACGTCGAAATCCTCGGTCATCACCAGCTGTTCGCCAAGCGCCTCGCGCAGGTCGTCGTCGTCGTCCACGAGCAGTATCTTCTTGACATGTGTCATTTCGACCTTCCTTGCTTTGATGCGACCGTGCCTGTCCTGCGCGGTCGCGGCAAGGGCGACGATCCCTGTCTCACGCCCACGTGTTGCCACGACAAGTTTTGTTTCAATTCGGGATGCGACGCCCTACATGATCGCGAAGGACGAAAGGGGACCATACCGCATGAGTTTATCGCCAGACGTGACCGAAGTCATCGCCCGCGCCCGCGCAGATCTGCGCATGGGTGTGCCAGTCGTTCTGAACGGCGGGACGGGGGCCGCGCTTGTCATGGCCGCCGAGACGCTGGATGCACAGCGTCTTGCGGATCTCGGCGCGCTTGGCGGCACACCGGTTCTGGCAATCACCGCGCGCCGCGCGGCGACGCTGAAGGCGCGCGCCTATGACGGCGATCTGGCGCGGGTCGTGCTGCCGCCCGACGCGCGGCTGCCTTGGGTGCTGGCCGTGGCCGATCCGGCCGACGACCTCAAGACCCCGATGAAAGGTCCGCTGACGACGCAGCGCGGCGGCGATAGCGGGCTGCACCGCCTGGCGCTGGCGCTGGTGAAATCCGCGCGGCTGCTGCCGGCGGCGGTGGTGCAGACGATCTCGGACGGGGCGGGCTTTGCCGCGCGTCACGGGCTGACAACCGTGCCGCTCGACACGGCCGCGCCGCAACTGATGCAGACCAGCCCGCTGCATCCCGTGGTTAGCGCGCGGCTGCCGTTGGAAGTGTCCGATGCGGGCCGCCTGCACATCTTCCGCCCCGAGGATGGTGGCGAAGAGCATTACGCGGTCGAGATCGGTCAGCCCAGCCGGGACACCCCGGTTCTGGCGCGGCTGCATTCGGCCTGTTTCACCGGCGACCTCATGGGCAGTCTGAAATGCGATTGCGGCCCGCAACTGCGCGGTGCCTTGGCCCAGATGGGGGCCGAGGGCACGGGCGTGTTGCTTTACCTCAACCAGGAAGGGCGCGGGATCGGCCTTGCCAACAAGATGCGCGCCTATTCGTTGCAGGATCAGGGGTTCGACACGGTCGAGGCCAATCACCGCCTGGGTTTCGAGGATGACGAGCGTGATTTTCGCATCGGCGCGCGGATCCTGTCGCTGATGGGGTTCTCGACGGTGCGGCTGCTGACCAACAACCCCGCCAAGATCACGATGATGGAGCAAAGCGGGATCGACGTGACCGAACGCGTGCCGCTGAAGCTGGGCAAAAACATGCACAACCACGCCTATCTAGCGACCAAGGCGGCAAAATCGGGGCACCTGCTTTAACTCTCAAGACCGGGTATCACGACTGCCCGTGATGCGGAGGCAAATGCCGCATTTCCTGACCGGAATTTTCCCGACTTCCGCCGCTCGACTCCGCCGTGCGGCGCAACGTGTCGTAGCGTCACTGCTTTTCGAACCAGATGATGACTTCGCCGATCTCGACACCGTACTTGTCCATGTAGGCACGGTTGAGAACGCGGTCCTCGGTGATCTGCCACATCCAGTCGTCAAAGCTGACCCGCAGCGTGCCATCGGGCACCGGCAGGTCGATCCGGTATTGCCAGTTGAAGGCATCGCCCCGCTCTTCGCCTGAGGCCACCCCGATCACGCCGTCGGCGCTGCCGCGCCACGTCTCGGGGCCGGTCTTGGTCAGTGTCCAAATCCGGGTTTCGGTGCTGCCGTCCGCATAGGCAAAGCGTTCGTCCAGCGTCAGGGTGTTGCCATCCCAATCGCCCGTGACCTGCACCTCGAAGCGGCGGCGCACGGTGCCGAAGCGGTCTTGGAACTGGCCGTAGCCGACGACGTGCCCGTCGAAGAACTCTTCGAGGTTGAACTCTTGCGCGCTCAGTTTCTCGTCGGCGAGATCGGGTCGCCCGGCACAGGCCGCAAGGACCGTCAGCGACAGGATCAGGAATAACGCACGCATGGGACCCTCCGTTGCTTGTATAGTGAGGGTATCACGACGTCACCCCGCGACAAGGCTCAGACGCGTCGCGCGCCGCTCAGCACCGCCGCGAACCCGACGATCAGCACCGTGACGCAGATCGCGAGCAACTGCTCGTACTTGTGACCCTCGGGCAGGATCACCACGGCCCAGCCCGCGTCCCGCGCGAAATAGGTCACCGCGCCGGCCAGTGCGGCGCCGAAGGCCACGACGTAGGACCAGGGTGCGATCTGCCGGTTCATCACCAGCCCGACCAGCAGCACTGGTGTCAGGAACATGCTCGCCGTGCCGCTGACGGCGACGGCATCGAATAGCGTCTGGGTGCCCCAGAGCGTCAGAGCGGTGCCAAGGCCCATGAAACCGACCATCGCCACGCGCCCCGCCATCAGCGACCGCGTGCCAGGGCGCAGTTCCTCGACGACCAGTCGCGCGGCGCTCGACAGTGCCGAATCAAGCGTGCTGAGCGCCGAGATCAGCAGCGACACCAGCAGCGCCGTGAACAGCCATGGCGGAAACATCGCCGCCCATGTGCCGATCAGCTCGCCCTCGTATTCGGCGCCCACCAGCCCCGCCTGGATACCGAAGAACCCAAAGCCGATGATGCACAACGTCGAGATCCAGAAGGCATGCAGGAAGGATCTGCGCGTCGTCTCCGGATCGGCGAGAAAGCCGCGATCCATCATCACCGGGTCATGCGCGGGGTATGAAAACACCTGCAACAGCGCCACCAGCAGCAGAACCTGCCCGGCCCACGCGCCTGCCGCGCCCGGCGCGGTCAGCACCGCGCCGATCTCGAATCCGGGGCTGGTGATAAGCGCCAGGAAGGCGGCGGCAAAGACGCCGAGAAACACCAGCATCTGCACCACGTCCGTGCGCAGTGCGGCGCCCAGCCCGCCCCAGGCGCTGTAGGCCAGTCCGAGCGTGGCCACGATCACGATCGCCGCCTCGCGGGCCACGCCCACCCCCGGCAGGACAGCGGCGAAGATCAGCCCGACGACCAGCAGGTTGGCGAATACCTCGGATAACAGGCGCAGCCCGATCACCAGATTGTAGCAGACGGTGCCGGTCGTGCCGAAGCGCGCGCCCAGCCAGTCCTGTACAGAGCGCGCGCCGCCGGCGCGCAAACGGCCGACGATAAAGCCGCCGGTCAGGAACGATCCGTAATAGGCGGCATAGGCCAGCGTGCCCCAGATGCCATAAAAATATCCAAGGATAGCCGCATTCATCAGTGACCGCGCGAAGATCCATGTCGTCACCTGGCTGAGGACGAGCACCCACAAGGCGGGCGCGCGCCCGTCCAGGCCCGTGCCGCCGAAGAAACCGCCCGTCGTCACCCGCCGCGGCGCGACCAGCAGGCTTGCCAGAACGACGAGGCCGAAAAGGCCGATGACCGAAAATGTCTGCATGCGGGCGGTCTCCTGCTGCGTATGGCGCCGTCAAGCGCTAGCAAGCCGACCCGTCAGGCGCCATCGCGCCGCCCGACACCTGACGCAAACGTGAAGGCCGGCCCCCCGCAAGGGACCGGCTCGCGCGTTACAGGGTCGCGTTCACCGCGCCGCCATCCAGAAGCACATTCTGCCCGACCATGAACCCGGCATGCTGGCTGCACAGAAAGGCGCAGGCCGCGCCGAATTCGTCTGCCGTGCCGTAGCGCCCTGCAGGGATCGTGGCGCAGCGCTGTGCGCGGGCCTCGTCCATGGTGATGCCCTGCGCCTCGCTGACCCCTTGATCAAGCGACGTGGCCCGGTCGGTGGCGTGGATGCCGGGCAGCAGGTTGTTGATGTTGACGCCATGCCCGGCCACCTGCCGCGCGGTGCCCGCGACATAGCCCGTCAGCCCGGCGCGCGCCGAATTCGACAGTCCCAGCACCGGGATCGGCGCCTTCACCGATTGCGAGGTGATGTTGACCACCCGGCCCCAGCCGCGCTCCATCATGCCCGGCACCAGCGCGGTGATCATGGCGATCGGCGCCAGCATGTTGGCGTCGAGGGCGGCGATGAAATCCTCGCGGGTCCAGTCGGTCCACATCCCCGGCGGCGGGCCGCCCGCGTTGTTGACGAGGATATCCACGCCCCCGCCCGTGTCGAGCACGGCGGCGCGCCCCTCTTCGGTGGTGATGTCGGCGGCGACGGTGACCACCTCGACGCCAAAGTCGATGCGGATCGCCTCTGCCGCGGCTTCCAGCGCCTCGGCGCCGCGCGCGTTCATTACCAGGTCGCATCCTGCCTCTGCCAGGGCCCGGGCACAGCCCAGCCCCAACCCTTTCGACGCGGCGCAGACCAATGCCCGCTTGCCCTTGATGCCCAGATCCATGCTCTTCTCCCTGTGTTCGTCCTCATGTAGACGATGCCTTAACACCTTGCCGGATAGAATCACCAGACGGTGGGTGCGGTACGTGCCGGGTGTCGTGGGCGCCTCAGCCCGTCTCTCGGCGCGGCGACATCTTGTGTGCTGCGCACGCATTCCCTCCTTGCGTGCTGCGCACGCATTCCCGCCTTGCGTGCTGCGCACCTGTTCCATCTTTGCGTGCTGCGCACGCGGGCGGGCGATTGACCGGGTGCCGTCACAACCCTACGCTGACACCCAATCAAAAAAGGTACAGGCACATGCACACCCCGCTCTCTCGTTACCGGACCTGCCGATGACCCAATCAGGCTCGCGCCCCGGCCAGATGATCGAGGTCTTGCGAGGTGCCGATTTTCGCGTCGTCACCGGGGCCAATCTGGGCGACGCGCTGTCCTTCGCGGAAGACCTTGATCTCGACGATGTCTACGAGTTGCGCGCGCCGGCGCAGCCCGCGCGGCTGACCCTTGTCATGCACGGACCGGGGCCGTTCACCATCGCCGAGGAGTCGGGGGTTGGTCGTGCCGGCGCGCAGGTCCATCTGGATTGTGCGCTCACGCTGATGACCGCGACCGGCGGGATTACCGAAATGCTGGTCTTCGTCGAGGTCGACGAGGCGGAGCATGTCGCGGGTGTCTACGGCATGCCGCTGGCCCCGATCCTGCCGCGCACGGGCTACGCCCTTGTCGGGATCGACCGTGCCGGCGCGCTTCGCAAGTTCGCGCAGGCCGCCTGTGTCGCCTTCACCGCAGGCACGCATGTCACCATGGCGTCCGGCGTGCAGCAACCGGTCGAGACGTTGACGCCCGGCGATCTGGTTCTGACGCGCGACGACGGCCCGTGCCCGGTACGCTGGATCGGTCACAGCACCATGCGCGCGGTGGGTGAATTCGCCCCGGTGCGCATCGTGTCGGGCACTTTGCATAACGAAAACGACCTGCTGGTCAGTCCCAATCACAGGCTTTTCATCTATCAGCGGTCCGACGGCCTGGGGGCGGGGCGGGCCGAGATCCTCGTGCGTGCCCGTCACCTCGTCAACGGGGATACCGTGCGGCGCGAAACGGGCGGGTTCGTCGATTACTACCAGATCCTGTTCGACGCGCATCAGATCATCTACGCCGAAGGCATCGCCGCCGAGACCCTTCTGGTGGACCCGCGCGCGCGGGGCGCGTTGCCCGGCGATATAGAGGACTGTCTGCCCGTCGGGGCGGATGGCCATGCGGCGCGTGCGCATCTGCAATTCGAGATAACCGAGGCGCAGTTGGCCCATCCCGACGCCGCGGGCCGGCTCAAGCGCGCCTCGACGCGATAGGCGGTCAGCCGTCCGTCCCGCCCCGCGTCGCTGTCAGGTCGAACCCGATATCGACCGAGTAGGCCAAGGAACCCTCGTCGCTTACGCCCTGACCGATGTTGAACTTGCGCCGGTCCACCGTCAGGCTGCCGCTTGCGGTCGCGGTGTCGCCCTCGATACTCACCTCGAACGGCATCTCGACCGGCACCGACTGGTCGCGAATCGTCAGCGTGCCCGAGGCGATCTTGCCATCCTCGCCGGCCATCAGGTCGGCGGTGAATGTCGCGGTGGGATGCTCTTCGACATTGAAGAAATCCGCGCCCATGGCCTGCGACGTGACCGACCCGAGCGTCAGGGAATTGATCGCGACCGTGACCTCGACCGTGCCGTGCTGGCCGCTGTCATCGGCGGTTTCCGAGTAGGCGATGTCGGCGGTCCACTCATCGAAGCTGCCCGTGACCTCGGAGCCCATCTGCACGATGGTGATCTGCAAACTGCCGCTTTCGACGGTCCATTCGCTTTCGACCTGCGCAAGACCCGGACCGGTCTGTTCGGAGGCGTCGAACATGCCGATCGCACCGGCCCCGCCAATGGTGCCACCCCAGATCGCCAGCGCCGCAAACAGTGGCAGGACATGGCCGGGTTGGCGTGTCGTGGGCTGTGCCGAGGTTCGGCCCGGCAGCATCCGCCGCAGCGTCGCGTCGCGGTCGATCACGTGATGCTTCAGTGCGCCGGCGATATGCGCGGCGATCGCGCCCACCATCACCCATTGCAGCAGGAAATGCAGCGTCGCGGCGGTCTCCGACAACGGCTCGGATTTGGGCACGAGGGGCAGGTCTTGGCCGAAGGGCCACCAGATCGGGGCAAAGCCGCTGGTCGCCGCGTGATGCACCCAGCCCGACAGGGGCACGACCACGAGCGATCCGTAAAGCAGCCAGTGCGCGGTTTGTGCCGCGCGCGCCTCCAGTCCGCGATCCCCGTTCAACAGTCCCGGCTTTGGCTGGCTGACGGCCCAGAGGATACGCGCGACCGCCACGAAAAAGATCGCCACCCCCGTCGTCTTGTGGATGGAAAACAGCAGGCTGGCGCGGGCGATCAGCGCCTCGCTTGCGCTGCCTTCGACCTCGTGGGCAAGGTTCGAGGCTATCCAGCCAAGCGCGATATTGGACAGGATCAATAGCGCGATCAGCCAATGAAACGTCTTCGTCACGCTGCCATAGGCCGTGTCGGAATTGGTAAGCGGCATCACCGTGCTCCTTATACGATCTATCACGGGGATATAGCCAGCCCCGCGGATCGGGCAATTGCCGCGCATGCACAGCCGGCGTGCATCGCGGCACCATCGGGGCTTTGGCGTTGCCTTGCACGGCATGGCGATGTACCCCGGAGACGAATTTTGCAAGGGAGGCAAAGCACAGATGAGCCGCGCATTCGTTTTCCCCGGACAGGGTGCACAGGTGATCGGCATGGGGGCCGATCTGGCACGGGCGCACCCGGCGGCGAAGGCCGTCTTCGACGAGGTCGACGAGGCCCTGGGCGAAAGACTGTCATCGTTGATATTTGAGGGCGCGCAGGACGACCTGACGCTGACCGCCAATGCACAGCCCGCGCTTATGGCCACGTCGCTGGCCGCGATGCGGGCACTGGCCGCCGAAGGGGTCGAGGTCGGACAGGCGGCGTTCGTCGCCGGGCATTCGCTGGGGGAATATTCCGCGCTTGCCGCGGCCGGCGCGCTCGGGCTGGGCGATACCGCGCGGCTGCTGCGCATCCGGGGCCGCGCGATGCAGCAGGCGGTGCCGGTGGGCGCGGGCGCGATGGCGGCGCTTCTGGGGCTCGATTTCGAGACCGCACGGGCGGTGGCCGATGAGGCCGCTGAGGGCGAGATATGCCAGGCCGCAAATGACAACGATCCCGGCCAGGTCGTCGTCTCGGGCCACAAGGCGGCGGTCGAGCGCGCGGTCGAGCTGGCCAAGGCACGCGGCGCAAAGCGCGCCGTGATCCTGCCGGTGAGCGCGCCATTTCATTGCGACCTGATGGCGCCCGCCGCCGAGGCGATGGCGCAAGCGCTGTCGGAGGTGACGCTGGTGTCGCCGGAGGTGCCGCTGGTGTCGAATGTCCGCGCCGAGCCGGTGACCGAACCCGGCGAGATCAAGCAATTGCTGATCGCACAGGTGACCGCGCCCGTACGCTGGCGTGAAAGCGTGCAGGCCATGGCCCGCGACGGCGTCACGGAGATCTGGGAAATCGGCGCGGGCAAGGCGCTGTCGGGCATGATCCGGCGGATCGACCGCAGCCTTGCATGCCGCACCGTGGGCACGCCCGAGGATGTGACCGCGGCCGTGGCGTCGCTTGCCGCGCGCTGAGCCGCGATGCAACAGCAACGAGAAGGAAGCGAAGAATGTTCGATCTGACCGGAAAACATGCGCTGGTCACGGGCGCGTCGGGGGGCATCGGGGCCGCCATCGCCCACGCGCTGCACGGGGCCGGCGCGACCCTGGGCCTGTCGGGCACGCGGGTTGATCCGCTCGAAGCGCTGGCCGCCGAACTGGGGACGCGGGCCCACGTGCTGCCCTGTGATCTGGGCGACCCCGACGCGGTCGAGGCGCTTCCCAAGGCGGCGGTGGCGGCCATGGGCGGGCTCGATATCCTCGTCAACAATGCCGGCATCACCCGCGATCAGCTGTTCATGCGGATGTCCGACGACGATTGGGCTCAGGTGCTGGACGTGAACCTGACATCGGCTATGCGGCTGTGTCGCGGCGTGGTGCGGCCGATGATGAAGGCCCGGTGGGGACGCATCGTGAATATCGGCTCGATCGTCGGGGCGACCGGCAATCCGGGCCAGGTGAACTATGCCGCCGCCAAGGCGGGATTGTCGGGGATGACCAAATCCATCGCGCATGAGGTCGCCACGCGGGGCATCACCGCGAACATGGTCGCGCCGGGTTTCATCGAGACGCCGATGACCGACAAGATGACCGAAGACCAGAAATCCGCCCTGACCGCGCAGATCCCGGTGGCCCGCATGGGCACCCCCGAAGAGATCGCGGCGGCGGTGCTGTACCTTGCCAGCCCCGAGGCGGGCTATGTCACCGGGGCGACGCTGCATGTCAACGGCGGCATGGCGATGCTGTGAGCTGACGCGGGGTCGTTCGATGCCGCAGCGGTGTGGTGAATTCGTTTGCCATCGACAACGCATGTGCTATAGGCCACGCAGATTTGCCGGAGGAGCACGCGGTTTCTCCATCGTCCCGTGCAGGCAGGCAGTCGCAAGCCGCCCGTAGGGGCATAACAAAGCCGCTTCCCGCACCGGGCGGGGGCAAAGACCGGGCCCGTTCGGCCCACCACAAGATGAGGAACAAGACATGAGCGATATCGCAGACCGCGTGAAAAAGATCGTTGTGGAACACCTGGGGGTCGAAGAGGACAAGGTGGTCGACAAGGCCTCTTTCATCGACGATCTCGGGGCTGACAGCCTTGACACGGTCGAGCTGGTCATGGCGTTCGAAGAGGAATTCGGCATCGAGATTCCCGACGACGCGGCGGACACCATCCAGACCGTGGGCGACGCGGTGAAGTTCATCTCTGAAGCGTCCTGAGATCACGCCATGTCGCGATGTGACGGCCCTGCCCATTGGCGGGGCCGTCGCGTTTTGGAAGACAGGGTTTCGCAGGCAGGGACACCCGGCCGGCCGGGTATCTGTGCCGCGGCCTGATCGCGCGCTGCCGACGTCCCCGTGCCGGACACTGTCAGAACCCACCGGATGCGGGGTAGGCAGGGCGGAAAAGCGTGGTATCATGCCGCTGCGGTCGTAGCGGTGGTCGCCGCGTATCGGCAGGATAGTAACATATCGCGGTGTCCTGCCATGACGCGCCGGACCCGCCATCTGGCACGATGCCATCACCGCGGCAGGAACGGGGCATGACATGATCATCTATCCGACACTCGAACTTCTCGACGGCAAGTGCGTCAATCTCCGGCGCGGCCGGCTCGACGAGCCGGTGATCTGGCACGTGGACCCGGTCGAGACGGCGCGCGGATTTGCGAGCGCCGGCGCCGAGTGGATGCACCTGACCGACATGAACGGGCTGCGCGGCGAGGGCGGCAACGACGCCCTCGTGCAGGAGATCATCCGCACCGTGGGCATCCCCGTGCAACTTGGTGGCGGCTTTCGCGCACGCGACTCGGTCAGTCGCTGGATCGATCACGGCGCGGGACGGGTTGTGCTGGGCACCATGGCCCTTCACGATCCAGAGGGTGTCAAGGAACTGGCGAAATACCATCCCGACCAGATCGTCGTCGCCGTCGATGTCTATCAGGGCCAGTTGATGACCGCGGGCTGGCACACCCCGAGCGTCTTCGGCGCGGACGACTTTATCCGCGCGTTCGACGGGGTGCCGCTGGCGGGGTTCATCGTCACCGATATCGACGCCGATATCGAGGAAAGTGACGGCAGCCTCGGGGTGATCTCGGGTCTGGCGGCGCAGACGCGGCTGCCGGTCATCGCGCGCGGCACGGTTCACGGCATCGACGATGTCGCACGGCTGCGGTACCTTCCGAACATCGCCGGAACGCTGATAGGGCGGGCGCTTTTGGCAAAGGATGTCGATCTTGGCGAGGCGCTGCGCATGGCGCGCATGCCGATCGAACAGACCGCCGAATTCCAGTAGCCCCCGCATCGGCATCATGCCCCGCGCATCGGCGTCTCCTTGCGCGGCGTCGTCGGGTCGCTCTTGCCCCGTGGGCCAAAGCCGGGGTAGATACGCCCGGGTAAAAACAAAGAAAGGGCAGCACCATGCGGCGTGTCGTTGTCACAGGGCTGGGGCTTGTTACCCCGTTGGCCGACGGGGTCGAGGAAAGCTGGAGCCGTCTTCTGGACGGGCAATCCGGGGCCGGGACGATCACCCGGTTCGATCCGGCCAACGTGGTCACGAAATATGCCTGCGAGGTGCCTTACGGTGACGGCAGCAACGGGACGTTCAATCCCGATCGCTACATGGAACCCAAGGAGCGCCGCAAGGTCGATCACTTCATCCTGTATGGCATGGCCGCGGCGCAGCAAGCCATCGAGGATGCGGACTGGCAACCCGAGGCGGCAGAGGACCTTGAACGCACCGGCGTGATGATGGGCTCTGGAATCGGCGGTCTGCGCTCGATCGAGGAGACCACGAACATCATCCGCGACAAGGGGGTGCGGCGCGTCTCGCCGTTCTTCATTCCGGGCGCGCTCATCAACCTGATCTCGGGGCAGATCAGCATCCGCTACGGGTACAAGGGCCCCAACCATTCGGTCGTGACCGCCTGCGCCACGGGGGCCCATGCCATCGGTGACGCCGCACGGCTCGTGATGTTCGGCGATGCCGACGTGATGGTGGCAGGCGGCGCCGAGGCGTCGATCTGCGAGATCGGGATCGCCGGCTTCAATGCCTGCAAGGCGCTTTCGACCAAGCGCGCGGATGACCCCAAGGCGGCCAGCCGTCCCTATGACACCGACCGCGACGGGTTCGTGATGGGCGAGGGCGCGGGCGTCGTGGTCCTTGAGGAGTACGAGCACGCGCGCGCCCGCGGCGCCAAGATCTATGGCGAGATCCTGGGTTACGGCATGTCCGGCGACGCGTATCACATCACCGCCCCCGCCGAGGATGGCGATGGCGGTCTGCGGGCCATGCGGGCCGCGCTGAAAAGTTCCGGGCTGCGCCCGGACGAGGTGGATTACATCAATGCGCACGGCACATCGACCATGGCCGACCCGATCGAGCTGAAGGCCGTCGAACGGCTTCTTGGCGATGCGGCGGAACAGGCCACGCTGACCTCGACCAAGTCGGCGACCGGGCATCTGCTGGGCGCGGCGGGGGCTGTCGAGGCGATCTTCTCGATCCTCGCGATACGCGATCAGGTGGCCCCGCCGACGATCAACCTCGACACCCCGGCTGTGGACACGCCGCTCGATCTGGCCGCCAATGCCAAGCAGCCGCGCAGGATCGATGTCGCGCTGTCCAACAGCTTCGGCTTCGGCGGCACCAACGCCGCGCTTCTGGTCGGGAAACCGCGCTGATGTGGCGGCATATCGTCTCGAATGTGCTGACGCTGCTGGTGGTCGCGCTGTTTCTTCTCGGGGGGGTCATTCTGTGGGGACAGGCGCAATACACGGGCGAAGGACCGCATTCCGAGGCGGTCTGCCTGCGGGTCGAGCCGGGCAGCACGATCCGGCCTGTATCGAACCGGCTTGAGGAAGACGGTACCGTCACGCATGCGGCGATCTTCCGTATCGGCGTGGATTACGCCGGCAAGGCGGACGATCTCAAGGCCGGAAGCTGGCTGATCCCCGAGGGGGCGAGCATGGCCGAGATCGCCGACATCATCACAAGCGGCGGCGCAAGCACCTGTGGAACCGAGGTGATCTGGCGCATCGGCGTGACCTCCGCCGAAGCGGTGGTACGAGAACTCGACACCGGCACAAGCCGCTACGAAGAGCGCGCGGCCTTCGATCCGATGGACCCGGATGCGATCCCGCCCGAGATCTATCAGACCGTGCGGGACCGGGCCGACACCCGCTATCGCATCGCCTTTGCCGAGGGCGTCACCAGCTGGCAGGTCGTCGAAGGATTGCGCGCCGTCGAGGTGCTGACCGGCGAGGTGGCGCGGGTGCCCGATGAGGGCACGCTCGCGCCGCGCAGCTACGAGGTGCGCGGCGGTGACAGCCGTGCGGACGTTCTGGCCCGGATGGCTGCCGCGCAGGAGGATATCCTCGCGGCCGCATGGCAGACCCGCGCCGAGGATCTGCCGCTGAACAGTCCGCAAGAGGCGTTGATTCTTGCCTCGATCATTGAAAAGGAAACCGCCGTTGCAGGCGAGCGTCGGCAGGTGGCCAGCGTGTTCGTCAACAGGCTGCGACGCGGCATGCGGCTGCAGACCGATCCCACGGTGATCTACGGGATCACCGAGGGGCAGGGCGTGCTGGGGCGCGGGTTGCGGCAAAGCGAACTGAACCGCTCCACGGCTTGGAACACCTATGCCATCGACGGGCTGCCGCCCACGCCGATCGCCAATCCCGGCAAGGAAAGCATCGAGGCCGCGGTCGATCCGGCCGATACGGATTACGTGTTCTTCGTGGCCGATGGCAGTGGCGGGCACGCCTTTGCCGAGACGCTGGCCGAGCATAACCGGAACGTCGCCCGCTGGCGCGAGATCGAGGCCGAGCGATCGGGTAACTGACCAAGCTATATTGAGTATTTCAGGAAAGATGAAGCCGGGATCAACGCCAGAGCGGGGCGTGGGTTGCCAGCGCGCCCTGAAGCTTGGCCAGAAGGCGGTTCGATGGTCCCGGGCCTGGCAGCGGGCCATGGATAAGGCGGTGCGCCACCACCTCGACCGGGCAGGCCGTCCCGGTGACGGGGTCGAAATAGCGCGGATAATCGATGAGCGTGGCATGCACGAGCCCGCAAAGCGTGGGGCGCGCGCTGCGACGCGGTGTCGGTGTCCCGAGGTCGCGGGTCAGGCCCCAGCCGGCATAGAAGGGGGTGCCGGTGGTGATGACGGGAACACCGCGCAGCAGCGCCTCGAATCCCAGCAGCGAGGTCATCGTCCAGACGGCGTGGACATGTGCCAGCAACTGCGCCGGGTCGGTGCCGCCGACCGTCATGTCGGCGAGGTCGCGTAGCCGCGCGTCGGGCACGGCACCCGGCCGCAGCCCGGCCTCGACATCGGGATGCGGTTTGTAGAGGATCACCACATCGGGGTTTTCGGCTCGCACCTTTTCCAGCAGCGCGAGATTCGTGTTGATCGCGCCCGCGCCGGTCGTGATCGACGCGTCGTCCTCGACCTGTCCGGGGACCAGGATGCGATTGCCGGCGGGCAGGGCGGGCGGCGGTGCGCCGTGGTTGTACTTGCTCAGACCGTGCTGCGTCAGCGTGGCGAGCAACCGTTCGGCGCGCGCCATCTGATCCGGTCGCAGCATTGCGCGGGCCGCGATCAGGTGCTCGAGTCGGCTGGGGGCGGCGGGATCGTAATAAATGCCCAGGTCGTCGAGCACCAGCGACAAGGGCGGCACCAGGTCGGCCCCCAGCCCGCGTGAGCGCAGGAACCCGTCCTCGACCCGCGTGGCACGGCCGGGGGTGGTGGCGGCCTGGCTGGCCCAGACCATCGCGGGCCGGTCAGGTCGGGGCGGGCCGGAGAATCGCATCCGGGCGTGCCGTCCGAAAAAACGCCGCAGCGGCGCGCGTTTCCACATCCGCATGCCATGGGCCGTCCAGCCATGGCGGTCCTCGCGCCAGGTCCGCGCCTCGGCCGCGAGGGCCTCGATCGCGGTTTCCGCGTCGCAGAGCCGGTCACGATGCGGATCGTACCACGTGGGGTAGAGCAGCATCGCCCCGGCGAAAAGCTGCGCCGGGCTCAGACCGCGCCCGCGCCGTGGCAGGGGGCGCGGGTGGCAATCCGTGGTCAGGCCCCAGCCGGCATAAAAAGGCCGCCCGTAGACCCGAGGCCGGTGGCCGGCGCAGATCGCCTCGAACCCCAGTTGCGAGGTGACGGTGTAGACGGCCCGCGCCCCGGCCAGAAGCGTCCAGGGGCTGACGGGATCGCGGATGAGGCGGGTGCGTCCCCCCGCGTCGGCGGGCGAGAAATGGCCGGGCCGGTGGCCGGCGGCCGTTTCCGGATGGGCCTTTATCAGGATGCGTGCGTCCGGGTTCTCTTGCCGCGCCTGATGCAGCATACGGCGGAACGTGGCCGCGTCAGCCCCGCCATGGCGGACAGAGGCATCGCCGCGCGTCTGGTCGATCACCAGCACATAGCCGGGATCGGGACAGGGAAGGTCCGGGTCAACCGCGCTGTATTTCGTCAGATGTGATTCTTGCAGCCGCGCGATGCACCCCTGCGCGCGTTCCATAAGTGCCGGGTCGTCAAGCGGGTGCGTGCCCAGCAGATGTTCCAGATCCGACGGTGTGTCCGCGTCGAAATGCACGCCGCCCCGGTCAATGACGAGACCGAGCGGCGGTGCGCCCGCACGTCCCGGAAAGAGGGATCGCAGAAAGGCGTCCTCGACCCGCAGAAGGCCCGCACCCGTGCGTGCCGCCATCGTCTCGCCGCGCCATGCGTGGGGGCTGTGCCCCCAGACGGCGATCAGATCCTCGGGCGTGGGTCTGCCGAGGCAGAGTTCGTACCCGGACAATGCAAGGATGCGGCGCAGCCGGGGCTGCCAGAGGAAGCCCGCGTTGAAGTGGAACACCCGCCGGGGTGTCTGGTCCCCGGCGGGCGGCGCGCCGGGGACCGGATTCAAAAATCGCCTTCCAGCGTGCTGGCCGCGGTCGAGACAGAGCCCACGGCCCCGAGCGTGCCGGTCAGGGCCGCGATGGTCTTGGCGCTTTTCGAGAACGGGGCCTCGGTGACGTAGATCGTGTCCCCGTCGCGGATTCCGAATTCGCGGGCATGGAACAGCCCGGACGGCGCGGTCAGGTCGAGAACGTAATACCAACCTGCACTGATCAGAACTCTTTTGCCCATTCGCGGCCTCCGATGGAGGTGATGCGGTTGGGCTGGTCGATCAGCTTGTTCCAAGCGTCACAGCAATGATCGAGGATCTCATCATAGGACTCGAAGATGCGGTTGGAGAGCCAATTATCGCGCATGAATTGCCAGATGTTTTCGACTGGATTGAGTTCTGGGCATTTGGCTGGCAGCGGCAGGACGCTGATATTGTCGGGTATGACGAGCGCGCCGGTCATATGCCATCCGGCCTGATCCATGAGCACGACGGCATGGGCACCCGGCGCCACGGTTTGGGCGATTTCGGCAAGATGCAGGGTCATTGCGTCGGTATTGCAGACCGGCAGGACAAGCCCTGCGCCCTTGCCCAGGGTCGGGCAGATCGCCCCGAAGATATAACTTGAGATGGTGCGCTGATCATGCGGCGCCGAGGGGCGTGTTCCGCGTTTCGCCCACCGGCGCGTGATCTTGTTTTTCTGACCGACGCGCGCCTCGTCCTGGAACCAGACTTCTATTGCAGTGCCTTGCGGGAGGCCTGCACGCACCTTTTCCAGCTCGGTTGCGAAGCCCTTTTTTTAAACGCCTCCAGCGCTTCGGTGTCTTGCGCATGGTGGCGGGGCCGCGCCGTGAGCTTGACATAGCCGAGCTTCCCGAGTTCCCGGCTCACCGTGGTTTCGTGAAGCGACACCGCAAATTCCGTATGGAGCCACTGGGCCAGGTCGCTCAGCCGCCAGCGCACGACCCCGTGGACCTCCGGCGTCGGACCACTCTCCACGATCGCCGCAAGCGCCTGACGTTGCGTGTCGTCGAGCTTGGGTTGCGCACCCGGCGCCTTGCCATCGATCAGCCCGTCCGGGCCGCGGGCATTGAACCGCAGGACCCAGTCGCGCACGATCTGCAGACCCACGCCGCCGATCCGCGCCGCATCGCCCCGACGACCGCCATCGTAGATCTCGGCCAGCGCCAGCAGCCTGCGGCTCTGGTTCGCGTTCTTCGTTTTCCGGGCCAGACACCTCAATGTCGCCCCGTCAAAGTCCGCCCGTAATTCTATTGCTGCACCCATGGCCACGCCCTCCCCAACTCTGTCACCATAGAGTCAGGTTTTCGCCACCTTGGGAATCCCCCGTGAGTCAGCCTTCACGCGGCTTGGTATAAATCATGCGCTGCTCGCCGGTCAGGTCGCTGCGCCCGAGGACGCGATTGGCGATGTCCGCCGTCTCGTTGCGCAACACGAAGATGCCGGTCGGATCGGCGGCGGAGGAGACCAGGCCACCCACCCGCGCGACACCCTCGAGCGCGCTGAGGGTCTGGGTTTCGAAGGTCACGCGCGCCTGCTGGCCGGTGGTGCCGAGTACCGTGTAGGCGCGGGTATCGGCCTCGACGAGGATGCGGTCACCGCCGCGCAGCGCGATGTCGGATTTCGGGTGCTCGAACAGGTCGCGGAACCACACGCGCGAACGGTGACCGCCCCGGATGACCGTGATCTGTGCCACGTCGGGCTTGATCGCGATCCCGCCGGCAGAGGCGAGCATCGCCGACAGCGTGCGCGTCGGGGCCTCGATCGGGTAGACGCCCTGACCGTTGACCGCACCGCTGACCGACACGGTGGCGCCGTCGCCGGCCACGCGGCGCACCTCGACCTGTGGATCGGGGGTCTGCTGATCGAGTTTCTCGGTGATGACGCGCCGCACGGCCTCGGGCGTGTTTCCGGCGGCCTTGATGCGGCCGGCATAGGGCACGAAGATGAATCCGGAGCCGTCGACCTGGACTTCCTCGAGGATGGTCTGATTGCCGGGTTCGCCTGCCATGAGCCCGTCATCGACGTTTTCCCAGATGGTCAGCCCAAGCGTATCGCCCGGTCGGATCGTGTCGGAGCCCAGCACGGCGGCGTTGCGGAGGGCCGCGGAAAACCCCAGACCGGGCTGCACATCGGTCACGCGGGCGACGCGGTTGTCGACCTCCACGATATGGGCATCGCCCTGCTGGTCCACCGCGCTTTGGTAGATCTCGGCCTTGCCGGGGCCGCTGCTTGGCAGGGCGCACCCGGCCAGGGTGAGCACGGTGAGCAAGAGTGCGACGAGTCTCGTCGATCGTATGTGTCGGGATATCACTGCCCGGCCTCCTCGACCTGTTGGTATCTGGCTTGCCTGTGCCGGGACGCTAGCGGCGTTGCCTGCGAAGATCCATCCCTCCCGCGATGCGATTTCGGGGGAAAGGCCGCATCTGTTGCCGCAGTGCCGCGGATCAGCGCATCATAGGGATCGTCACGCGACAGCATCATGTCGACCACGCTGTGCAACACCTGGCGGCGTCCGCGTGCGGAATAGAACCCGCCCGCGACCTGGCTGGTTGCCAGAAGAAAGCGGCGGTAATCGGCATAGGCCTCGCGGTCGGGCCGGTCGGCCCCGGCAAAGAAATCCGGCAGCGGCGCCCCCGAGACGAATTCCGGCTTGTCATAGACTGCCCGCCCGAAGCTGCGCAGCGGAAGCCCGCGCCAGAGGACCTGTTGCCCCGCCGTCGAGTTGATCGTGACGGCGCTGCGCGCCGCGTCCAGCAGATGCGCGAGCTTGCCCCCCGGCAGGTAATGGACGCGGCCTTGCACGCCATGCGCCATTACCAGCCGGCGCAACGTTGCGCGGATCGGCGCGCGGCCGTCCTCCAGCGGGTGCGCCTTGACCACGAGGTGATGATCTGGCGGCGCGCCGCGCGCGAACCCGTCGATCACGGTGTCCAGGAACGCCGCCGTGGTCGTGAAGGGGGAATGCGCCTGGACCGCGGCGTCATGTTCCAGTTGCAGGAGCGCGACGTGATAGGGAAACCCGCCACGCCGGATGCGCCGCGTGGCGATATGCCGGTCGATGGCGCGGAACGGCATCAGCGCCAACCGCTTGAGGTACACGCGGAATTCCTGCCGGACGCTCAGGGCGCGGTGCGGGCGAAAGCCGCGATAGCCACGATTCAGACATAGAACGACGCCGTGATACAGGGCCCCGTAGAAGATATGTTGGCGCATGTCGCCCCAGCTGGCCGGGGGCATGGCGGTGTCCGCCTCCGGGTGCGTCAGCGCCGCGCGCATCTGGGGAACGCTCATCCCCATCAGGCGCGAGTGGCCGTTGCTTCCGCCGCGCTCGTAGGTCACCCAGTAGGGCCGCATGTACCCTTCCTCGAAGACATGCACTGTCAGCCCCGCCTCGTGCGCGATCCCGACCGCGCGAGCGTGGACGGGACGGGTATCGCCGTAAAGCACAAGATCCGTGATCGCCCGTTCGGTGATAAGATCGCGCAGGTGGCCGGGCCAGTCCACGGCCGGCCCGCGACAGGGAATATAGCTGGCCGCATCGGGCCAGAAGGCGCGGTCGCCCGCGTTGAACCCGACACGCCAGACGGTCGCCCCCCTCTGGCGCAGCCGTTCGCCCAGACGGTAAAAGAACGGCCCATGAGGCCCCTGAAGAAACAGGAAGCTGCGGTTCGCGCCGCTCAACCCCGTCATGTGCGTCGCGTCGCTCTGCAAGTCATGCGCGATACGCTAAAGCAAGTTCGTGGGACTTTGATAGCCCTATTGTGCCGCGATCCTTGCCGAATCGACCCGATGGCCCGTGTCGCTGCGCCAGCGGGCCGCGCGGGGCCGTCCGCCTGAAGGTGCGCGGCAATCACGCCGCGCGGGTCCGTGCGGCTTGTCTTGCGGTGCAGGCAGGGCTAGGTCCGGTTTGAGACAGGAAAGGAGCCGACGATGTTCACTGGCATCATCACCGATATGGGGCATGTTCGCGGCGTAGAACAGCATGGCGACATGCGGGCGCGCATCGGAACCGGGTATGACACCAGCACGATCGTGATCGGCGCCTCGATCGCCTGTGACGGGGTTTGCCTGACCGTGGTCGACCTGGGGCCGGACTGGTTCGACGTCGATATTTCCGCCGAGACCGTGTCGAAAACCAACCTGTCGGAATGGCGCGAGGGGACGCGCGTCAATCTCGAACGTGCGCTACGGGTCGGGGACGAGCTGGGCGGTCATATCGTGGCGGGCCATGTGGACGGTCTGGCCGAGGTCGTGGATCTGCGCGACGACGGCGACAGCACACGCGTCACCTTGCGCGCGCCCGACGGATTGGCCCGTTTCATCGCGCCCAAGGGATCGGTGGCGCTGAACGGCACGTCGCTGACCGTGAACGATGTCGCCGGATGCGATTTCGGGATCAACTTCATTCCCCATACCAAGGATGTGACGACATGGCGGGACGTCGCGGTGGGGGATCAGGTCAATCTCGAAATCGACACCCTGGCGAGGTACGTCGCACGGCTGGCCGAAGCTGGGTGATCGCGGCCGCACCGTTCCGGCACGGACGCCAGCACCCTGTCTGCGAGGTGTTCCGTCAGAGCAGCTTGAGATCCGCGGCCATCTGGCGCCCGTCGCGCCCGTCCATCAGCTCGAACGCGACCTTTTGGTCATCCGCGAGCCCGGTCAGCCCCGAGCGTTCGACCGCAGAGATGTGCACGAACACGTCCTTTCCGCCGTCCTCCGGCGCGATAAAGCCGTAACCCTTCGTTGTATTGAACCATTTCACGGTGCCGGTCGGCATGCCGCTTCTCCTTTGTCTTCGCGTCCCCGGAATATGCCGGGCCATCATGTGACACCGATCGTCAGAGGCGCGTGACGTGCTGCAACCGCACCACAGTCCGCCCGGGACGCCCGGTGGTGAAATATGATTGCACCGCCAATGTAAAAATCAAGCGAAACCCCGTGACGCGACTGCGATTGCCCGGTATTCAGGCGCAAATGAAAGGGATGCACCGTGATAGTTTACGGCCTGAAAACCTGTGATACCTGCCGCAAGGCGTTGAAATCGCTTGACAATGCAGAGTTTCGCGATCTGCGTGCAGACGGGTTGCCCGCAGACGTGGCACAGGCGGCGCATGCGACGTTCGGCGCGGATCTGGTGAATCGAAGATCGACCACGTGGCGCCAGTTGTCCGAAGCCGAGCGCGCCCGCGATCCGCGCGCGTTGCTGGCCGATCATCCGACCCTGATGAAGCGCCCGCTGATCGACGATGCGGGCACGCTCTACCTGGGCTGGGGCAAGGACACGCAGGCCGCGCTACTGGGGTGACGGCCGCCGGACGACACTGACCAGAGGAGTGTGACAATGCGCAGCGCGGCAATGGTTCTGGGGATCATCGGGGGATGCCTCGCGGTGCTCGTGGGGTTTTTCAGCTATGGGTATACCGAGGCTGTCGACCGCTTTGGCGAGGTCGAGGGGCTTCTGGGTCAGGTGCGCGATCCGGTCCTGATCCGCACGGCAAGCTTCGTGGCCCCGCTGCTGGCCATTGCCGGCGGTGCCATGGCCAAGGTCCGCGCGCTTTTGGGTGGGGGACTCATGATCGTGTCCGCGGCGATGATGTATTACGCGTTCGGCTTCAACGTGTTCACCATGTTTCCCATCGGCATGACGGGGCTTGCAGGTCTGCTTGCCGTAAGCGCGGGCAAACCGGACGAGCCGAAATCGCATTTCTGAACGTGCAGCGCGCAGATCCGGAATGACACCCCGCCCCGACCAGAGGGTCGGGACGGGGTCGGCACCGCGTAGATCAGCCGATCGCGGCCGCCTTCACATCGTCGTCGATGAAGGGGATGTATTGGGCGAAATTGTCGGCGAACATCTGCACCAGCTTGGCCGCCTGCGCATCATAGGCGGCGGCATCGTCCCATGTGCGGCGCGGATCGAGCAGAACCTCGGCCACGCCGGGCACCGTGACCGGCACGTCAAAGCCGAAATTTTCGTCCTTGCGGAATTCCGCATCGCCGAGCGAGCCGTCAAGCGCCGCCGTCAGCAGCGCCCGCGTCGCCCGGATCGGCATCCGCGACCCGGTGCCGTAGGCGCCGCCGGTCCAGCCCGTGTTGACCAGCCAGCAGGTCGCGCCATGCGTGGCGATCTTGGTCTTTAGCAGATTTCCGTAAACCTCGGGACGGCGCGGCATGAAGGGCGCCCCGAAGCAGGTGCTGAACGTGGGCTGCGGCTCGGTCACGCCGCGTTCGGTGCCCGCGACCTTGGCGGTAAAACCCGACAGAAAGTGATACATCGCCTGCGCCGGTGTCAGCCGCGCGATGGGGGGCAGGACGCCGAACGCATCGCATGTCAGCATGATGATGTTCTTGGGATGACCCCCGAGCGCCGTTTCCGAGGCGTTCGAGATGTAGTGCAGCGGATAGGCGCAGCGCATGTTCGCGGTCAGCGAATCATCTTCGAAATCCAGCTCCAGCGTGTCGCGGTCGAACACCATGTTCTCGATCACGGTGCCGAACTTGCCGGTGGTGGCGTAGATCTCGGGCTCGGCCTCGGGGTCGAGGTTGATGGTCTTGGCGTAGCAGCCGCCCTCGAAATTGAACGTGCCGCGCTCGGACCAGCCATGCTCGTCATCGCCGATCAGGGTGCGCTCGGGATCGGCCGACAGGGTCGTCTTGCCGGTGCCCGACAGGCCGAAGAACACGGCGGCGTCCACCGGATTGTCCTGCGCATGATTGGCCGAGCAGTGCATCGGCATCACGCCGTGTTCCGGCAGCATGTAGTTGAGCAGGGTGAAAACGGATTTCTTGTTCTCGCCGGCATATTCCGTGCCCCCGACCAGAATGATCTTGCGGTCGAAATTCATCGCGATCACCGTCTCGCTGCGGCAGTCGTGACGCTCCGGATCGGCCTTGAAACCGGGACAGTTGATCAGCGTGTAATCGGCGACGAAGGCGTCCAGCGCGCTGCGCTCTGGGCGGCGCAGCATGGTGCGGTTGAACAGACTGTGCCACGCCAGTTCGGTGACCATGCGTACATGGATCGCCAGCGCGGGATCGGCGCCGCCCACCAGATCCTCGACGAACATGTCGCGTGATTTCATGTAGTCCAGCATGTCGGTGTAAAGCACGTCGAACGCCTCGGGGGTCATCGCGGCGTTGTTGTCCCACCAGATGGTGTCGCGTGTCGTGTCGGATTTCACCACGTGCTTGTCCTCGGGCGACCGGCCCGTGAACTTGCCCGTGCTGACAAGGAACGCCCCGCCGCGTCCCAGCGTGCCCTCGCCGCGCTTCAACGCGGCTTCGATCAGCGCCGGCTCGATCAGGTTGTAATGGACATCGCCCAGCCCGGTGATGCCTTGATCCTCCAGCCGGAAGTGCGGGTTGACCCGTCCGAATGTCATGATGCTTTGCTCCTGTGCGTACTGTCCGCGCCTGCGGCCTCAGAAACGGCACGACCATCAAGGGGTGCCGGTCGGGCGCCTCGCCCGGCTGGACATCCCGTAACATGAGGGGTTCGCGAAAGGACAGGTCGTTTTTTGCAGTTAGCGCAATCACCTGTGCGCGATCCCGACCGCGGTCTTCTGGACGGCATGAACGAGGCCGCGCGAGACGGGTCCGAGGGGTTTCAGGAAATCGAAAGGTCTGCGTGCTTAATTCGTATCAACGAAAACAATGATTCGTTACTGTAAGCATCAGTGATGAAGTTTTGAACGAATGCGTAGGCTAAAAATTATGGACACGCCGGAAAAAATGGCAGGATGGAAAATTGCGCTTGTCGACGACGACCGCAACATCCTCACATCCGTCGCCATGACGCTCGAGGCCGAAGGGTTTGAGGTGGCAACATTCTCCGACGGGCAGCATGCGTTCGATGCGTTCAATGACAGGATGCCCGACCTCGTGGTGCTTGACGTCAAGATGCCGGGCATGGACGGGCTTGATCTGTTGCAACGCCTGCGCGGGACATCGCAGGTGCCGGTTATTTTCCTGACCTCCAAGGATGATGAGCTTGACGAGGTGCTCGGTCTGCGCCTGGGGGCCGACGATTACATGAAAAAGCCTTTTTCTCAACGGCTTCTGGTTGAACGTATCCGCGCGCTCCTGCGTCGGCGGCACGTATCGGATGCCGAGGCGCCCATGGCGGACGAGCATGGCAGCGTGCTCGAACGGGGGGATCTGCGCATGGACCCGCAGCGCCACGCGGTGACATGGAAGGGGCGGGCGGTCACGCTGACCGGGACAGAGTTCCTGTTGCTGCAGGCGCTCGCGCAACGGCCCGGTTTCGTGAAAAGCCGCGATCAGTTGATGGACGTGGCGTATGACGACCAAGTGTATGTCGATGACCGTACCATCGACAGCCATGTCAAGCGTCTGCGCAAGAAGCTGCGTCTGGTCGATCCCGAATTCGCGGCGATCGAGACACTTTATGGCATCGGCTATCGCTATAACGAAACGTAATGTCGGGAGGCCCGCAACAGGGAGGGACCGGACGTGCCATTGGATACGGAGGAGCAAAGCGGCGTGGATCCGGGCGCGCCCAGTGGCATGAACCGTGGCCGCGACGTACGACGGGCCCGAGCGCTGATGCGCGGCTCCGCGCTTCGGCGCAGGATAATCTTTTTCAACATCACCGCTCTCAATATCCTGATCCTGGGGGTTCTTTATCTCGGCGGCGGGCCCGAGCCGCTGCTGCGCGAACGCGGCGAGACCCTCGTGCAGAATGTCAGCCTCATGGCCGACGTGATCGCCGGGCGGTTGCCCGACGAGATGCCTGTCGCCACGGTAGCTGGTGCGTGGTCGGGCGGGTCGGGTATCCTGCGGCACCTGAACCTGCGCGTAGGAACCGAGGTCATGCTGTTCGACCGCAACGGTCATCTGCTGTTGCGCCGGTGCGGTGACGCGCCGCCGACGTCGCCGCAACCGGTGCGGGCATCGACGCCCCTGTCGGACGGGCTCGACCGGATCGAGGACATGCTGACCGGGTTGTTTCTGGGCCGGGCCGATCCGGATACGCGACAGGACCCGGTCGAACTGGTGCGCGAGATGGTCGGGCCCGCCCTCGCCGATGGGCCCCAGATGGGCCGCGCCGGCCCGACGCGCGACACGGTCGTATGGGCCGCCGCCCCGGTGGTGCGGAACGGGGCCCCGGTCGCGGTTCTGGCGCTTGCCGACGCGACGGACACGCTAGACTGGCTGATCGCCGCGGAACGCGAGCGTGTGCTGCGACTTTTTCTCATCGCCGCGCTGATTTCCGTGGGCCTCAGTCTGGTGCTCGCATCAGCCATTGCCAGGCCTCTGGCCGATCTGGCGAACGCGGCGGAGACCGGGCGCAACCTCGTCCCCAGTCGGCGCGGTGCGACGGACATGCGCATCCGTATTCCGGATCTTACCGCGCGCCCCGACGAGATCGGTCGCCTGTCGGAGGCGCTGCGGGGCATGGTGGCGGCGCTTTATCACCGGATTGAAAGCAATGAACAGTTCGCCGCCGACGTGACGCACGAGATCAAGAACCCGCTGACAAGCCTGCGTTGCGCCGTGGGCGCCCTGCGTCGGGCCGAGCGCCCCGATCAGCGCGCGCGGCTTATCGAGGTGATCGAGCACGATGTGCGCCGTCTCGACCGGCTGGTCAGTGACATCTCGAGCGCCTCGCGGCTTGACAGCGATCTTGTGAAGGACGAGCAGGCGCCGTTCGACCTTCTTGCGATGTTGCGCAATCTCGGTCAGTATCTCGAAACACGGGCCAATGAGAAAGACGTGGCGTTCATCACCGATTTTCCCGAAAAGCCGATCGTCATCACCGGGCTAGAGGCAAGGCTCGCGCAGGTGTTCGTCAATCTCATCAGCAACGCGATCAGCTTTTGCGAGGCTGGGGACGCGATCCGGGTCTGGGCCCGCCAGCGGGCGAACCGGGTACTCGTCGTGGTCGAGGATACCGGTCCGGGCATTCCCGCCGACGCGCTCGAAAAGGTGTTCGACCGCTTCTACTCCAACCGGCCGGACAGCGAGTTCGGCAACAATTCCGGACTCGGGCTCGCCATCTCCAAGCAGATCGTCGAGGCGCATGACGGGGTGATCTGGGCCGAAAACATCCGCCCGACAGAGGCCGACGCCACTTCGGAGCCGCTTGGCGTGCGCTTTGTCGTGGGCCTTTCGGTGTAGCGAATGACCAATGACCCCGCCCCAGACGGGCACATGATGCACGCCACCTGCGTGGCGGTGGGCGCGCGTGCGGTACTGATCCGGGGGGCGTCCGGAAGCGGTAAATCCGGACTTGCCTTGCAGCTCATGGCGATGGGGGCCGTCCTCGTTTCGGACGATCGCACGCGCCTCTGGCGCGCCGGCGCGGCCCTAATGGCGGATGCGCCCGACACGATCCGCGGTCGAATCGAGGCGCGCGGTGTCGGCATCCTAACGGTGCCCGCGTCCGGGCCGAAGCCGGTCGCGCTGCTTGTGGACATGGACCGGACCGCGACCGAACGTCTGCCGCCCTGCACGCACGAAACCGTGATGGCGATCTCGCTGCCGCGTCTCGAAAATGCACCGCATGTGCATTTTCCGGCCGCGATTTTGCTATATCTCAGACATGAAGAGTTCGATAAATTCAGGACGTCATGACCATGGCGGATGTCAACGCCCCCGAAACCGACCGCCTGCCACCGCATCTGGTGCTTGTTACCGGGCCCTCGGGCGCGGGCCGCAGCACCGCGATCCGCGCGCTGGAGGACATGGGCTTCGAGGCGATCGACAACATGCCGTTCAGCCTGCTGCCGAGGCTGGTCGAGGGGCCGTCGCCACCGGACAAGCCACTCGCCCTCGGTCTCGACGTGCGCAACCGCGATTTCTCGACCGATGCGCTGATCGACCTGATCGACCGTCTTGAAGGGCAGGCGGGGCTGCGACTTCGGGTGCTTTATCTCGAATGTCGTCCCGAGATCCTTCAAAGACGCTTTTCGGAGACACGCAGGCGCCATCCGCTCGCCCCTGATGAAAGTGTCGAGGCGGGGATCGCCCGCGAATCCGACCTGCTGGTTCCGGTCCGGGTGCGGTCCGACCTTCTGATCGACACCTCCGACATGTCGCCGCACGATCTGCGCACCGAGCTGGAGCGCTGGTTCGCCGCCCGCGATGGTCGCGGGCTTGCGGTGTCGGTGCATTCCTTCTCGTACAAGCGCGGATTGCCGCATGGTCTCGACATGGCGCTGGACTGCCGGTTCCTGAAAAATCCCCACTGGCAGCCGGACCTGCGTGGGCTCGACGGGCGCGCGCCCGAGGTCGCGGCCTTCGTGCGGGCCGATCCGCGTTTCGACAGCTTTCATCGCCGCGTGACAGAGCTGGTGACGGAACTGCTGCCCGCCTATCAGGCCGAGGGAAAATCGTACCTCTCCATCGGGTTCGGCTGTACCGGCGGCCAGCATCGCAGCGTGGTCATGGCGGAAAGTCTTGCCGAAACCCTTGCACAGGGCGACTGGCAGGTGTCTATAAGACATCGCGAGCTGGAGCGGCGCGGCGAGGGCGGACTCCGCCGACCAGAGGAGTGACGAGGTCGTGATCGGAATTGTGATCGTGGCGCATGGCGGGCTGGCCCGCGAGTATTTGAGCGCGGTCGAACATGTGGTCGGCGTGCAGCCGGGAATTCGCGCGATCAGCATCGAGGAGGGGCATGAGCGGGCGATCAAGCAGGACGAGATCTGTGCGGCTGCGGATTCGGTCGATACCGGGGACGGTGTGATCCTGGTGACCGACATATTCGGTGGCTCGCCGTCCAATCTCGCGATGCGGGCCGGGCGTCCGGATAACCGGCGTATCCTTTACGGGGCCAATCTGCCGCTGTTGATCAAGCTGGCCAAGAGCCGCCATGTCAGCGTACCGGAGGCGGTCCGCGCCGCGCTGGAGGCCGGGCGCAAGTATATCGACAGTCACAATGTGACGACGGACTGACGAAAAGGGGCGCAGGTATGGCCGACAGGGTCACGCGACAGGTGCAGATCGTGAACGAGAAGGGGCTGCATGCGCGCGCCGCCGCCAAGCTCGTCGAGGTGGTCGAGGGCTTTGACGCCAGCGTCGAGGTGTCCCATCAGGGGCAAAGCGCCTCTGGCGACAGCATCATGGGGCTTTTGATGTTGGCAGCGGCCAAGGGAAGCATTATTGACGTCGAAATCGCGGGGTCCGACGCCGACCCCCTCGCCGATGCGATAGGGGCGCTCGTGGCCGCGCGCTTTGGCGAGGACATGTGACCGCGCCGGAAGAATCCGTCGGTCGCACCATGAGCGGAACGGGGACGGGGCAGTGAACAGCAACGCGCGCAAAGAGCCCGGCAAGGCGGTCGGTGACGGGGATGCCCCCCAGACCCACGACATGCGCAGCATAACCTATGCCAACAGTTTCGACGGCCCGTTAAGCTCGACGATCATTCGCGGCATGGAATGGCTGACCGGCAAGGTCACGATCATCCGGATGATCCGGCGTTTCGAAAAGATGGGCGCGCCGCGTGGACAGGCGTTCTGGCGCGCGGCGCTCGACGTCATGGGGATCCAGCTTCTGACGCCCGAGGCGCAGATCCGAAACATTCCCGCCGAGGGGCCCGTGGTGGTGGTGGCCAATCACCCGCACGGCCTGGTCGACGGGATGATCCTTGCGGATCTGATCGGGCGCCGGCGCAGCGATTTCAAGATCCTGTCGCGCGCGCTGCTGATCGGCATCGACGAGGTGGCGGCGTCCTACATGATTTCGGTGCCGTTCCCGCACGAGCCCGACGCGCAGCGCAAATCGGTCGAGATGCGCGCCAAGGCGATGGCGCATCTCAAGAAGGGCGGGGTGGTTAGCGTGTTTCCGTCGGGCGTGGTGGCGTCAAGCGACACGCTGTCCGGACCCGCGGTCGAGCGTGACTGGAACGTGTTCACCGCGCAGATGATCCGCCGGTCGGGCGCCACGGTTGTGCCGGTGTTCTTTCCGGGGGCCAATTCACGCTGGTACCAGCTGGCCAACCGCGTCTCGTCCACGCTGCGCCAGGGGCTGTTGCTGCACGAGGTCGTGCATAGCTGCAATCATCCGCAAAAACCGATCGTCGGCGCCCCCGTCAGCGATGCACGGATGGAGATGCTGGCCCACGATCCGCGTGGATTCATGGACTGGTTGCGCGCGCACACGCTGTCTTTGGGCGACACGGGGAACGAGGCAGGCGGCGCAAGCTAGGGCAGCAGGATACACGGGTATGACGGTGATCCGGGTCACTCGATCCGTCTACCTTTCTGGACCGTGAACGCCTCGACGACATCGCCGTTGATCCAAGCATACCCAGAGTCGGGAAGATCGACCATCACATAGGGGGTCCAGCCGGTGCTGCGCCACCAGCTTTCGTAGGTTCCGTCCTCGGGATTGACGCGCCAGCGGCCTTCGCGGCGCTGCCCCTCGTCGGGGACATAGATGGTCGTGCCGTCCTCGGCGTAGTATTGGCGATAGTGACTGCCGGACCATACGCCGTCGATGGTGTTGCCGGTCAGCACGTCTTCGATCTCGGACGCGCTGATATGCTGCGCGCCGGCCGATCCGATGAATAGCGGCACCAGCATCACGGCCATGAGGGTGGTGAACAGGACACGCCGTTTCATGTGTGATCTCCCTTTCAGTGGACGCTAAGTATGGCAAATTGTCGGAAAAATGGCGAATCCAATAAGATCCAACGATCACAGGCGCTTATAAGGGAGTTCGGGGTTCGCGTCGAAGTGCCGTAAGGCTATAACCGCTTGATTCGGCGTAATTTCGATCCCAAGGGCGGGATCGGGTGTCTGACCCCCGTCCGCCATGCGGCTCAGCCTGCGGCACGACCATGATGTGGTGTCGCCGCGTGATGTCGCCTCAAGGACGCGCGCCACCGGGCCCGATCCTGCATGCCATGCCTTAGCACGGCGCGACGAGAATGGCGCGGAAGTCGTTGACATTGGTCAGGGTCGGGCCGGTGATGACCTGGTCGCCAAGCGCGGCAAAGACCGTGTGGGCGTCGTTCCGGTCCAGTGCCTGCGCCGCATCGACACCGCACGCGCTTGCGCGCCTCAGGGTCTCGGGGTCGATTGTCGCGCCGGCCACCTCGGCGGCGCCGTCCACCCCGTCCGTGTCACAGGCGATGGCGTGGATTCCCGGCGCGCCGTCGAAGGCAAGCGCCAGTGCCAGCGCGTATTCGGCATTCGGCCCGCCCACGCCGTCGCCGCGCCGGGTGACTGTCAACTCGCCCCCCGACAAAAGCAGCAGCGGGGCCGCGCCGGGTGCGAGGCGGGCCTGTGCCGCGCGCGCAAGCTGCGCGTGATGCTGCGCGATCTCGCGGGCCTCGCCCTCGATCGCCTCGCCGAGGATTTGCACCGTGACGCCCTGCGCACGCGCCAATTCCGCGGCAGCATCAAGCGATTGTCCGGGCGCGGCGTAGATCACGTTCTCGACACGGCCAAGCCGCGGGTCGTCCGGGGCGATCACGCCGGTCGGTGCCTCAAGAACCGCGCGCGCCGATGCAGGCAGGTCGATGCCGTGGGTCTGTGCGATGCGCCGCGCCTCTGCGGGCGGGCTTGCCTCGCCCACGGTGGGGCCGGACCCGATCATTGCCGGATCGTCGCCGGGCACATCCGAGATCATCAGCGCCAGCATGCGCGCGGGCCACGCCGCCGCCGCCAGTTGCCCGCCCTTGACGCGGCTGAGATGCTTGCGCAACACGTTCATCTGGCCGATCGGCGCGCCTGATGACAACAGGCTGTCATTGACCGCCTGTTTCTCGGCCAGCGTCATGTCGCCCGCCGGCTGCACCAGCAATGCCGATGCCCCGCCCGAGATCAACGCCAGCACCATGTCGTCCTCATCCAGACCGCGCAGCAGGTCAAGCATGCGCGCGGTTGCGCGCAGCCCGGCCTGATCGGGCACGGGATGCGCCGCCTCGACGATCTCTATGCCACGACACGGGCGCGCATGGCCGTAGCGGGTGATCACAAGGCCTTCACAGGGGCCGTAGACGGCCTCGACCGCCTCGGCCATGCGCGCACTGGCCTTTCCCGCGCCCACGACCACAAGCCGACCCTCGGGGCGCGCGGGCAGACAGGCCGCCAAGCTTTGCATCGGGTCGGCGACCGCCACCGCGCGGTCGAACAGGGCGCGCAGGAAGGGCAGGGGATCTGTCATGCGAGGAACCTTGAAATGCGACACCTCGTCACTGTACTGCGCCCGCGATGCCCGACGCAACTGGCCTGAGGCGGATGCCTGAGCGAGCCGCGCAAGGGAACTCTTCCAGGGTCTCTTTCATGCCAAGAAACGGCAAGACCCGGCGCCTCAGCGCAGCACGCCGTCGGCACCCAACACCGTGCGGCCGCGCAGATACGGGTGCAGCACCTCGGGCAGGCGCACCGAGCCATCGGCCTGCTGGCCGTTCTCGAGCACGGCGATCAGCGCGCGCCCCACGGCAAGGCCCGAGCCGTTGAGCGTATGCACGAATTCGGGCTTGCCACCGTCCTCGGGCCGGAACCGTGCGTTCATGCGGCGGGCCTGGAAATCGCCACAGACCGAGACCGAGGAGATTTCGCGATACATGGCCTGTCCGGGCAGCCAGACCTCGATATCATGCGTGCGCCGCGCGCCGAATCCCGTGTCGCCGGTGCACAGCACGACGGTCCGGTAGGGCAGGCCAAGCCGCTGCAGGATACCTTCGGCACAGCCCGTCATGCGGTCGAGTTCCTCGCGGCTGCTGTCGGGATGGGTGATCGAGACCATCTCGACCTTCTCGAACTGGTGCTGGCGCAGCATGCCGGCGGTGTCGCGCCCCGCCGACCCGGCCTCGGAGCGAAAGCACTGCGTGTGCGCCACCATCCGGCGCGGCAGGCTGGCCGCCTCGACGGTCAGGCCGTGCACGAGGTTGGTCAGCGTCACCTCGGCGGTCGGCACCAGCCACCAGCCATCGGTCGTGCGGTAGCTGTCCTCGCCGAATTTGGGCAACTGCCCGGTGCCGCGCATCATCTCGTCGCGCACCAGCACGGGCGTCCATGTCTCGGATAGGTCGTTCTCTTCGACATGCACGTCGAGCATGAATTGCGCCAATGCGCGGTGGATGCGCGCCACGGCGCCCTTCAGCACCACGAAACGGCTGCCCGACAGGGTCGCGGCGGCCTCGAAATCCATGCCCGGCGCGACACCGGCGAGATCGTAATGCTCTTTCGCGCCGAAATCGAGCACGGCGGGCGTGCCCCAACGGCGCAATTCCACGTTGTCGGCCTCGTCCGTGCCTTCGGGCACGTCGTCATGCGGCAGGTTGGGCAGGCCCATCAGCATCTCGGTCAGCTGCGCGTCGAGATCCTTGGCCTCGGCCTGCATCGCGGCGACCTCGGCTTTCTTCTCGCCCACCAGCACGCGCAGCCGGGCAAACTCGCCCTCGTCGCCGCGCGCCTTGGCGGCACCCACGTCCTTGGAGGCGCGGTTCTGTTCGGCCTGCGCGGTTTCGGCGGCATTGATGCGCGCGCGCCGCGCCGCGTCGAGTTCCAGCACGGGGCCCGAGGCCCCTTGAAACCCGCGCCGCGCCATCGCGGCGTCGAACGTGTCAGGATCATCGCGGATCGCGCGGATATCGTGCATGGCTTCTGTCCTCGGGCTGCCTGAGTCGCGACGTGGATATCCCAGTTTGCGCGTCAGGTGTAGGGCATGCCATGCTGCGGCGGGGCGTTCGGGGCAGGTTCCGCGAGATTGCCGCATCGCGGCTTGCGCGCCTGATGGGGTCGTCAGGCCGTCCGGCGCTGCGGTCGCGGGGTCATGCCCGCGATGACATGCGCGCGGCCTGCGCGTCGTCGATCGGGTCAAGCGGCGTGTAGCCGTCCGGGTCCGATAGCCATTTGCGCCATTCCAGAACGCTTCCGACCTCGTCGAGATGCGTGTTCATCCAGTGGCCGGGCCGCTCCAGCCCGTCGGGAAGGGTGGTCGCGGCATCGCCGAAGGCACCCTGCAGTTGCGATTGCGACAGGTCCCGGGCGTCGTGCAGATGGGCACCGCACAGATTGCTGCCATCGAGCCGGACGGCCTTCAGCTCGGCTTTCGAAAGATCCGCGCTCTGAAGATTGGCCCGCGACAGGTCCGCACCCTGAAGCAACGTGCCGACAAGCGATGCCCGGCCGAGATTGGCTTCGCGGAAATCCACGAACTGCGCTTTTGCGCCGCGCAGATTGGCGCGTTCGAGATTCGCACGGCTCAGGCGGGTACCGCCGAAATCCGGCCGGAAGGTTTCAGTGCCACGTGTGACCAGCATCTGTGATCCTCATGCATTCCATTTCAACATTACATCAAGTGCCGCCTGCACATCAATCCCGGTGTTCATCACGGGGTCCTCTGCCCCGCCCGACCTGGCAGGCTGATGGTGAGAAATATAGGCATTGAGCATGTTCAATACCATCAACCTGTCATGCGCCGAGTCCGCCATGATCCTGTCGAGGCTGAGGATCGCGCCCATCCTGACCGCCGGTTCGGCGTTCCCGAGCTGTTCGATGGCCTTGTTGATCCGGTCGGTGATGTGGCCCTGTTCGGTGGTTTCGGTCTGCCGCCGGGCGAGGATCAGCCGGTTCAGGGTGATCGGCAGGGCGATCACGCCGCCCAGCACCGTCGTCAGCGCCGCGAGCTGCGCAATCGCGAAACGCCAAGTCCAGACGGCTTCGGTGGCAGTCGGTGGCGCGTGGAGGATGATCTGCCACAGGACAAGGTAGATCCCGAAAAACAGCGTGACAGCGACGATCGCCCATGTCAGCGACACGATCCCGAACGCCACCGGGTGCCATGATCCCAGACCGGTCCGGTCCTGCAGCCGGTGCAGCCAGTCGGACGGCGGGTCGTCCCGGCGGATCATGGCGCGGACCAGCCCAGACAGCACGGCCACCGCCACGATCAGCGCGACAGCCCCCAGCACCGGGACCGGCAGCATGATGATTACGTGATCGTCGCTCACTCGCAGGGTCCCGCCTTGACGTTCTTTCGCCAGGATATGCGGCGCGTGCCGTCGTGGCAAACCCGTCCGCCAATTGCATCCGCCTCTCGCGGGGACGGGGTACGGCATGTCGCCTTTTGCCGGGTTTTCGCGCCTTGCAAATACCGGGTGCCGACTTTACGTTCCGCCGTAATTCGCGGTGTTCCACCGCAAGCCCTCAGACAAGGACATCCCCAATGGAAGCTTTCGCCCAGTTCATCCCGCTAATCCTGATCTTCGTGATCATGTATTTCCTTCTGATCCGTCCGCAGCAGAAAAAACTCAAGGAACACAAGGCGATGGTCGAGGCATTGCGGCGCGGTGACCAGGTGGTCACGCAAGGCGGGCTGATCGGCAAGGTCGCCAAGGTCAAGGATAACGACGAGATCGAGGTTGAACTGGCCGAGGGCGTCAAGGTGCGTGTTGTGCGCAGCACGATCGCGCAGGTCCTGTCCAAGACCGAACCCGCCGAAAGCTGATCTGCCAACCGCAGACACGCCCCAAGCCATTGAAAAGGCCTGATCATGTTGCAAATCGACCTGTGGAAACGCCTTGTGATCTGGGGCATTGTCGGGCTTGGTTTGCTGCTTGCGCTGCCCAATGCGTTCTACAACCGGGTCGAGACGCATAATGACGCAGTGACCGCGGTCGAGGCCGGTGCAGACCCTGCCAGCGTCGAAGAGGACCTTGCCCTATGGCCTGACTGGATGCCCTCGGGGCTGGTGAATCTGGGCCTCGATCTGCGGGGGGGGGCGCATCTGCTGGCCGAGGTGCAGGTCGAGGACGTGTACGAGACGCGCATCGAGGCGATGTGGCCCGAGGTGCGCGACCTGCTGCGCGAAGAGCGTGATCGCGTCGGTCCCATCCGGTTGCAAGAGACGGACGACCCGGAGCTGCGCGTGCGTCTCGTGAACCAGCCCGAGATGGCCGAAGAGGCCGCGAGCCTCGTGCGTGGCCTTGCGCGGCCGGTCGCCGGTATCAGCGGGGCAGGGGCCAGCGACATCGCCGTCAGCACGGACGGCCCCGACGTGATCGTGCGGCTGAGCGAGGCCGAACAGCGCGCCACCGACGAACGCACGGTGCGCCAGGCCCTCGAAATCATCCGCCGCCGCATCGACGAGGTCGGCACGCGCGAGCCGACGATCCAGCGTCAGGGCGCGGACCGCATCCTGATCCAGGTGCCAGGCATCGGCTCTGCGGGTGAGCTTAAGGAGCTGATCGGCACCACCGCACAGCTGACCTTTCAGCCCGTCGTCAGCCGCACGTCCGACGGGAACGAAAACCCCGGACCCGGCAACGAGGTTCTGCCGTCGCTTGACGACGAGGGGGTGTTCTACATCCTCGAACGCGCGCCTGTCGTGACGGGCGATGAGCTGGTCGATGCGCAACCCGATTTCGACCAGAATGGCCGGCCCGCCGTGTCGTTCCGCTTCAACCCGTCGGGGGCGCGGTCATTCGGAGACTACACGGCCGAAAACATCGGCAATCCCTTTGCCATCGTGCTGGATGGCGAGGTGATCAGCGCGCCGGTGATCCAAAGTCACATACCCGGCGGGTCCGGGATCATCACCGGCGATTTCACCGTCGAGGAAAGCACGCAACTGGCCGTGCTGCTGCGCGCCGGGGCCTTGCCGGCGGGTCTGGAATTCCTCGAAGAGCGCACCATCGGTCCCGAATTGGGGGCCGACAGCATCGAGGCGGGCAAGATCGCCTGCATCGTCGCCTTCGTCCTCGTGCTGAGCTACATGATTGCATCCTATGGCCGGTTCGGGCTGTTTGCGAATATCGCACTGGTCGTCAATGTCGGTCTGATCTTCGGGCTGCTCAGCCTGATCGGGGCCACGCTGACACTGCCCGGCATTGCCGGCATCGTGTTGACCATCGGCATGGCGGTTGACGCGAACGTCCTGGTCTTCGAGCGGATCAAGGAAGAGATGAAGACCGCGAAAGGGCCTGCGCGGGCCATCGAACTTGGCTACGAAAAGGCGATGAGCGCCATCGTGGATGCCAATATAACCACCTTCATCACCGCGATGATCCTCTACACGATGGGGTCCGGGCCGGTGCGCGGCTTTGCCATCACGCTTGGTCTGGGGATCATCACGTCGGTCTTCACCGCGCTTTTCGTCACCCGGCTCGTCGCGGTCATGTGGTTCGAGCGCAAGCGCCCCAAATCTGTGCTGCAGGGCCGTGGCTTGCGTCTCGTGCCCCAGGACACGGCCATCGATTTCTTCAGCCGCTGGAAGCTGTGGTTGGGTATTTCCGGCGTGATGATCCTCGTGGCAATCGGCTCTTTCGGGGTGCAGGGGCTGAATTTCGGAATTGATTTCAAGGGCGGTACCACCATCCGCACCCAAAGCGCCCAACCGGTCGATGTCGCCGAGTATCGCGACGCCATCGACACTCTCGGCCTTGGCGATGTCACCATCACCGAAGTCTTCGACCCCACATTCGGCCCTGACGAAAATGTCGCGATGATCCGTATCCAGGCGCAGGACGACAGCGAAAGCGTCTCGCCCGAGGTCATCGAAGAGGTCAGGGGCGCGCTGCAATCGGTGGTGCCGGACATCGAGTTCACCTCGGTCGAAAGCGTCGGGCCCAAGGTCTCCGGCGAACTCATACAGGCCGCGATCATTGCCATCGCGCTCGCCATCGGGGCTGTGCTGATCTACATCTGGCTGCGGTTCGAATGGCAGTTCGCCGTTGGCGCGGTGATCGCCCTTCTGCACGATGTGGCGCTGACCGTCGGCGTCTTCTCCGAGCTTCAGATACAGTTCGACCTCGCGATCATCGCGGCGCTTCTGACCATCGTGGGGTACTCCCTGAATGACACGGTTGTGGTGTTCGACCGGGTCCGCGAGAACCTGCGCAAGTACAAGAAGAGACCGCTGCGCGAGGTGCTGAACCTGTCGATCAACGAAACGCTCAGCCGCACGGTGATGACATCCGTCACGACCCTTCTGGCGCTTCTGGCGCTGTATGTTCTGGGCGGCGACGTGATCCGGGGCTTTGTCTTCGCGATGATCTGGGGGGTTCTGGTGGGCACCTATTCGTCGATCTTCGTGGCTACGACCATGCTCATGTGGTTTGGCGTGAAACGCGACTGGTCGAAACCGGATGCCAATGCCGGAACGCAATTCGCGGATGCAGAGGCCTGACAGGCGCGCGCGCCGCGGCGTATGCGCGCCGGTTGATCCCTGTGCCATCGCTGTGCCCGTGGCGCGCACGGTTGATTGCATCCAGAGGGGAAAGATCCGGTTGCAGACGGTTTGGAGTGTCGCTAAAAGCGCCATTAACGGGTGATTAGCTCAGTGGTAGAGCGCTTCGTTCACATCGAAGATGTCGGAGGTTCAAATCCTTCATCACCCACCATACCAGCCTGTTGGAATCAAACAAACCTGCCCCAAACAAGGTCGCGTGGCCTTTTGAAAGGTTGCGGATTTGGTTGCAAAGGCTCATCGGCGTGCCGGGCAAGATCAGTTGCCTGATGAACCGCACAGGGCGTTGCCATGCCCGGCTGGCGGTGCCGAAAGACCTGCGCAGAATCGTCGGCAAGACCGCGCCGCGTAGCCCTCTGGGTGCAGATTGCCGGTAGGCGCTCAAGTTGCTGCCGGGCGCTGTCGCACAGCGTCAACGCCAGATCGCCCTTGCCGAGCAAAAGGCCGGTCAGGGCGCGCGCAGTCTCATCCCACACGCTCACTTCTGTCATGCGTGTCGTGTGCAGCATTCCATGGCCACCGGGACTCTCGACATGGTAACGTATACTCATACAAGGAGCACATACCATGATCGCAGGGGCACATGCCGTCGTATGGGTCAGGCAGGACGAATCCGGGAATGACGCCTGCCGCTTCGCCGACGCAGAGGGCGGATATCTGATCGACGGGTCGTCGACGGATTCGAAAGGCAGCATCCTGCCATACCGCATCCGTGCCCGAGAAGATGGCACGACAAGACGTGCCCGGATCGGTGCGAAATCCCGCATCTTCGTGAGCCGTGCGCCTGATAACACGTGGCTGCTGAATGGCACACCGGCCACGGCCGTCGAAGGGGCCGAGGATATCGATCTTGGCTTCACGCCCGCGACGCTGACCTTGCCGATCCGCCGCCTGAAGCTAAGCATTGGCGACGACGCCGAGATCATGGTGGCAAGGCTGGATCTCGAAAACGACCGGCTGACGCCCTTGAATCTCGTCCTTCGGCGCACCGCGGATAAGGAATACGAATGCCTGAATGCCGATACGGGCAAGACATCGCATCTTGTGGTGGACGGGCACGGCATCATTCAAAGGTTCACCGGCCACTGGATTGCACAGACCTGAGGTCCGCGCATCCAATGTGCCTTCCGATGATCGCGAAAGCGGACTGGCTTAGGGGATGACGCCTTTCGCGTGTCGGGTCCGAGCACAGAAAGGCCCGCGCCGCCTCCGCTCACTCCCACCACGGATCGATATCGGCGATATCGGCATCGGACCAGCCGAAATGGTGCGCGAGCTCATGCACGTAGACATGTGCGACGAGGTTGCCGAGGGCGACATTGCCGCGATCGGCCCATTCGTCGAGGATCGGACGGCGAAAAAGCCAGATCGTGTCGGGACCGTGGGGCTGATCCATTACCGATTTCTCGGTCAGCGGGATGCCATCGTAAAGCCCTGTGAGGCCGAAGGGATCGCGGATCGCCATCTCATCGAGGATTGCGTCGGGGGCGAAATCCTCGACGCGCAGCGACACCGCTGCCGCCGCCGGGCGGTAGGCGTCCGGCAGGGTGGTACGGGCAGCGCGCGCCATCACGGCGATATCCGCCAGGCTTGGCGCGCGGCGGGTGGTCCAGTCATCGGTCATGCAATCTCCTCTCGGCCCCTCATATGACCAGAAACGGGCAGCTAGCGAGGATTTTTGTCACATCACGCCACGATGCGTCATCGCCAAGGCCCCGGTGACGATGGCGTTGCAGGCCGCCTTTGCTGATGTCGACCGCCCCCCTGTCCTGCGCAACCGGATTTCAGAGATTGTCCCGGCGTGTTTGCTTTTCATGACATGCGGCGTAGGCTGGTCGCTCGTGACCCGGCAGGAGAATTCCGAGATGACAGCCCCCGATACTCTGCTGAAGCGGATCCGCGAGTTACAGGAAGACCTGGAACAGGAGTTCGACGCGCGCCGTCAGGCGTTTCGCTATGGCTTTGAGAACGGCAGGGTCGTGTTCGAGGCCGAGATGCGGCGACACCATCGCGAGATGCGCGTCAGATTTCTGACCTTCTTGCGCCGGACAAGGCCGATGACCGTGATCACCGCGCCGGTGATCTATAGCCTCATTCTGCCATTCGCGCTGCTGGATCTGCTCGTCACGATCTACCAGGCGGTGTGCTTTCCGGTTTACGGGATCGAGAAGGTGCGCCGCGCGGATTTCATCCGGGTGGATCGGCATCATCTGGCTTATCTCAACTGGGTGCAAAAGCTGAACTGCGTCTATTGTGGCTATTGCAACGGGCTGATCGGCTATGTGCAGGAGGTGGCGGGACGAACAGAGGCGTTCTGGTGCCCGATCAAACACGCCGCTCGCATTGGCGCGCATCACGCCTATTATGCGCAATTCGTCGATTACGGCGATGCCGAAGGCTTTGGAGATGGGCTGGAGGCGTCACGGCAGAGGATCACCCAACCCGGCCTGTCCGGGATCAACGCGAATGAGTGACGCCATGTTTCATCACATCCTTCTGGCCGCCGCCTTTGTTATCGGGGCCGTTCCGGTTTCGGCCCAGAGTTTCGGCACGCTAAGCGGTGATGCGCCCTTGGCGATCGCACATCGCGGGGCGAGTGCGTACCTGCCCGAACACACCCTCGCCGGCTATGAACTGGCCATCCGGATGCGGGCGGACATCGTGGAGCCGGATGTGCAGCTGACCGCCGACGGCGCGCTTGTCGCGATGCATGACACGGAACTGACGCGCAGCACCGATGTCGCCTCGATCTTCGCGCCGCGCAATGGCGGCTACAACGTCTCGGATTTCACGCTTGCAGAGATCAAGACCCTGACCGTCACGCCCACGGGCCCCGCCTCGACCAGCTATCCCGGCTTCACGCCCAGCAATCCCGATGCGTTCAAGGTGCCCACGCTGAGCGAAGTCCTCGACCTCGTGACGGCGCATAACGCGACCTCGGGTGACGCGATCGGCGTCTATCCCGAATCCAAGACCCCGAACCGGCCGGAACTGTCGCGCAAGATCGTGGACGCCCTGAACGACGCCGGGTTCACGACCGCCGAACAGCGCACCTATCTGCAAAGCTTCAGCCACGCCGGCGCGCAGGAAATGGCGCACTATCAGAGCACGCTCGGCATGGACCTGGCAGTTGTCGCACTCGGCGCCGCTGTCGGGGACAAGGGGGCGTTCGGCGTGCTCGACTATACCACGGACAGGACCAGCAGCCTTGAGGCGCTGTCGCAGTTCGCCGGCGGTGTCGGCGTCTCGCTGGACAGCCCGTCCCTGACCGAAGATTTCATCAAGAGCGCCCATGCGCACGGGCTGGAGGTGCATGGCTGGACCTTCCGCCCGAACAGCATCGCAGAGGCGAGAGCCCGGTTCACCCAGTATTTCGCCATGGGGATGGACGCGGTGTTCACCGACTATCCGGACCTCGCTGTGCAAGTCAGGTCTGAATTTGCCGAATCCATCCGGTGATCGCGGCTCTCGATACGCATAGCCCGACCAGTGGAATCGTGATTTCGGTCACGATTTCGAAAGGGAGATGGACGGCGTCCTGCAGGTCAGCAGTGGTCCGCTCTGATCAAGATATGACTCGTCGAACTCGGCAAGCTCGGCGAGCCTCTTGTGGTCGTGAAACGTGACCCGACCATCCTTCACGGTCACGAAGCCGTCTTCGCGAAGCTGTCGCAAGACGCGATTGACATTGATGGCACTCAGACCACGGGCATTGATCAAGGAGACGAAGCTCGAAAGCTTGCGCGTGAGCGGCGTGTCTGTTACTGATCATTTGTGCAGTTTCCCGGCATTTGCGAACCCCGGTTCCGGCGGCGCCCGAGAATTTGGCGGCGAGGACTGCTTTAGGTTAGCCCATCATACCGCATTGCCTGCGACAAGGGGCGCATCAATCGGGCCTTCCTGCACGCTGATTACCACCCGGATCGCAAGGAAACCCCCGGGATGCCCCCACCGACCGATCATCCCGGCATGGCCGCCCTGTCCATCTGCGCGTCACGCATGCGCGCCATGAACAATCACAAGGTACTGCCATAGGTCGAGATTGTCGGCATTCTGGAGGATGCCGCGGCGACGCAGTAGAATGCCTCCGGCTCGGAGGCCGAAGAGCGCACACACCGCGCTGTGGCGAACGCCATCAATCAGATCATTGCCGGCGGGAATTTCGTTCGAAGGCCGCAAGACTGACACAATCGACAACAAAGGAAACACGAGCTTCCATGACACGATCAATATCGACACCTGACCCGCGGGCCGAATCGCCCGATGACCAAGGCATCTCGCATGGCCCTGACGGTCGGGGCGACACGGAGCAAGCCGACAGGCCGGGTGTCAGCCCGAGCGCCTCGGACTGGACCCGAACGCTGACGAGTTACCGCCAGCCGATCCCCGCGCGCAGCGTGTTTGAACTGGCCGTCACGCTCGTGCCGTTCGTCGCGATATGGGCGGTGGCCTGGTGGATGGTGTCGATCAGTGCGGTGTTGGCGCTGGCCCTCGCGGTGGTGAACGCGGGGTTCCTTGTGCGGCTGTTCATGATCCAGCACGATTGCGGGCACGGATCGCTGTTCCGCGACCGGCGCCTGTGCGACTGGATCGGCCGCGGGATCGGCGTGCTGACGCTGACCCCCTACGACGTCTGGCGCAAGACGCACGCGATCCATCATGCCACGACCGGCAATCTCGACCGGCGGGGGGTCGGGGACCTGCCGACGCTGACGGTGCGGGAATACCAGGAGAAGGACTGGCTCGGCCGGGCGCTGTACCGCCTCGTGCGCAACCCGGTATTCCTGTTCGGGGTGGTGCCGTTCTACACGTTCTTCCTGCAACAAAGGCTGCCCGTTCACCTGATGCGCGCCGGCTGGCGCTACTGGCTGAGCGCGATGGCGACCAACGCCGCCATAGGCGCCATCCTGGCGACAATCGTCTGGCTGGGCGGCTGGAACGTGCTGCTGTTCGTATTCCTGCCAACGATGCTATTGGCCGCGATGGCGGGCATGTGGTTCTTCTACGTGCAGCACCAGTTCGAGGAAACAAGCTGGGAGCACGAGGACGACTGGAACATCCAGGAAGCGGCGCTGCATGGCAGCTCGCATTATGCGCTGCCTGCCATCCTGCGCTGGATAACCGGCAATATCGGGGTGCACCACGTGCACCATCTGGCCAGCCGCATCCCGTTCTATCGCCTGCCCGAGGCGATCCGGGATCACGACCTGCTGGCAAGGTCCAAGCGGATCACGCTTCTTGAAAGCTTTCGCTGCGCGAGGCTGCACCTTTGGGACGAGAACCGCCGCAGGCTGCTGTCCTTTTCAGAAGCGCGGGCTCTCGCCACCTGAGGCGCGCGGTTTCACCGACAGAGCCACCCCGTTCCGGGTAAGGGGTGGTGTCAAATCCGTCAGTCTTGCGTGGCACCGTTGCGTCACGCAGGCATTCAACATGCGCGTTGCTGCGCAGAACGGGCAAGGGCGATTACCCTGAACAGGTGGCGCAATCCGTGATCGCCCGCACGTGAGACCGCATCGCGTTGGCACCATTCCACGAAGGCGCATGTCCTCGATCACCAGGCAGGTCAGCCAGAGGCATGATATGCGCCTTTACGGGTGGTTCGACCGATTACCCGAATGCGACGACGCCCCCGGGGCAGCTTCGTCCATGAGCCGGGTGCAGCCGATCCTGTCGGCTGTGGACCCATTGATTTCAGATGGGCTGCGTCATTCACGGCACCGAGCACGGAGCGGTGACATGTCTGATCCCTTCTGGCTGAGCGACGCGCAGATGGCGCGTTTGGTGCCCGATTTTCCAACGTTCCACGGCAAGCCGAGGGTCGGCGACCGTCGGGCTTTGAGTGGGATTATCTTTCTAAGTCGCAACGGGTTATGCTGGCGCGACTCACCCAAGGAATATGGGCCGCACAAGACGCTCTACACCCGTTGGAAGCGATGGAGTGACAAGGGCATCTTCGCACAGATCATGGCCGGCCGGGCCGCCGAACACCGCAAAAAGAAGACCGCCATGATCGATGCAACCCACCTGAAGGCCCACCGCACCGCGACCAGCATGGGCGTGAAAAGGGGCGCGCGGCCGCCTGACCGGTCGCACCAAGGGCGGCATGAACACCAAGGTGCATGCCCTTTGCGATAGCCACAGCCGTCGGTCGAACCTTTTCGGTACCGTCGGGCAGGTCAAGTAACTTCATCACCCACCATTCCAACTCTTTTAGTGGCCTCGAACCGCTTTGCGTCGGGCTGACGGCTCACGCGGTTTTCGTGCCGGAACGCATCGCCGCAGGATGGACGGTGCCGGGCGCACAGGACCGCTCGACTTTCGCCGTTCTGCGTGCAACAGATCGATCCGATCTCAAACCGACGAGGCCGCCCGAAACATGCCCAGTCTTCCCGTGATCGTGCCGGGCCATTTCGGAGAGTGGATCCAGGGGCGGCTCGGCCCCGATGGGCCGGTCGTTCTGGTGACACTGGCCTGTGCGGCTTTGTGTGCGCGTGCACCGGGAACGCGGTTGAGGCCGCGCGACCTTGTCGGACCGGCCCGACTGGATGCGTTCGCGGCGGCCCTCGGGATCGAACGGCGGGATTTTCCCGATCTTGACTGCGATATGCCGCTTGGGGCGGGGGCCGGGGCCTCGACCGCCTGTCTTGTCGCAGCGGCCAGGGCCCTTGGGTTTCGCGGCACGCCCAAGATACTGGCGCGCGCCTGTCTTGCCTTCGAGGGCGCAAGCGACCCGTTGATGTATGACGTCCCCGACAGCCTGCTGTGGGCGTCTCGCCGGGCGGAGGTGGTCCGGACGCTGCCCCCCCCGCCCGAGGCCGAGATCGTCGGCGGGCTGTGGGGCGCGGCCGAACGGACGGATCCGACCGACGCGACGTTCCCCGACATCGCCGACCTGGTGGACATGTGGGTGCAGGCCGTCGGGTGCAGCGATCTGGCGGCGGTTGCCGGGATCGCCACCGAATCGGCGCGGCGGTGCACCGCGCTGCGCGGGCCGGGCGATCCGATGGCGGATCTGGCGCGCGAACTTGGCGCGCTTGGGGTCGCGCGCGCGCACACCGGGTCGGCACGGGCGCTGATCTTTGCGCCGGGACGGGCACCTGACGGGGCCGAGGCCACGTTGCGCGAGGCCGGGCTCGACCGGGTTTTGCGGTTTTGCACGGGCGGCGTTGCATGAGCTTTGCGGCGATGATGCTGATCGGGCTGGCGATCGACTTCGTGCTTGGCTGGCCGGCGCGCCTTCACGCGCGGATCGGACATCCGGTAACATGGCTGGGGCGCATCATCTCCGCGCTCGAGGCGCGGTGGAACCGTGGCCCGCGCGGTGCGCGTCTGCGTATGGGGGCTGCGACCACCGGGATTGTCGTTGCGCTGGCGTTGGTGCCGGCGGTGGCGGTGCAGATGCTGTTGCCCGCAGGCCCCGCGGGCTGGCTGATCGGCGGGGTGCTGGCCTGGCCGTTGATCGCGCTGCGGTCGATGCACGACCACGTGGCGGCGGTCGCGCAACCGCTGGCGCAAGGCGACCTGGACGGCGCGCGCGCGGCGGTGGCGATGATCGTCGGGCGCGATCCCGCGACACTCGATCCCGCTGGCGTGGCCCGCGCGGGGATCGAAAGCCTTGCGGAAAATACCAGCGACGGCATCGGCGCGCCGATCTTCTGGGGCGTCGTCGCGGGCCTGCCGGGGATCGCGGTCTACAAGGCGATCAACACGCTGGATTCGATGATCGGCCATCGTGACGCGCGGTTCGAGGCGTTCGGCAAGGTGGCCGCCCGGCTGGACGACGTGGTGAACCTGATCCCCGCGCGGCTGACGGGGGGGCTGTTCGCGCTGGCACTGCCGCGGCACGCTGTCCGGGCCTGCCGCGTGATGCTGCGCGATGCGCGGCGGCACCGGTCGCCCAATGCCGGCTGGCCCGAGGCGGCGATGGCCGGTGCGCTCGGGCTGCGGCTGTCGGGGCCGCGCGCCTATGGCACACGCTTGAGTGACGAGCCGTGGCTGAACGCGGGCGCGCCGGATCCGGGGCCGCGCGACCTGCACCGTGCGCTGTCGCTTTACGCGCGCGCGATGGCGCTGCTGGCGCTGCTGGCGCTTGCGCTTGTGGCGCTTTGCCTGTTCTAAGGCGGCATGCAGACCGGAGCACGTGATCACGGCGGTAATCTAGATGCCGCGATGCGCCGCCATGGCGGCGACATGGCGCGGTGGATCGACCTGTCGACGGGGATCAACCCGGTGCCCTATCCGGTCCCTGATCTGAGTGCGCGCGCCTTTTCGGCGCTGCCCACTCAAGGCGACATGCACGCCCTGCGCGCGGCGGCGGCGGCGTGTTATGACACCCGCGCAAGTGTCACGCCGATGGCCGGGGCGCAGGCGGTGATCCAGGCGGTGCCGCACGTGGCACGTCCGGGCGTCGCACGGGTTCTGACCCCGACCTACAACGAGCATGCGGCGGCCTTGCGCGCCTGCGGCTGGACCGTCGAAGAGGTGTCCACGCCCGAGGCGCTTGCCGGCGCCGATTGCGCGATCGTGGTCAACCCCAACAATCCCGATGGGGCACGGCACTGCCCCGCCGAATTGGCCGCGCTGGCCGGTCGGGTAGGGCTGCTGGTGGTCGATGAAAGCTTTGCCGACCCTGATCCCGACCTGTCGCTGGCCCCCGTGCTGCATCGCGGCCCGGAAAACGTGATCGTGATGCGGTCCTTCGGCAAGTTCTACGGGCTGGCCGGTCTGCGTCTTGGCTTTGCGCTGAGCGGGGCGGAGATCGCCGCGCGACTGGCCGATCTGGCGGGGCCGTGGCCCGTGTCGGGCCCGGCGATCGAGGTGGCGTGTCAGGCGCTCGGCGATCATGACTGGCACAGACAGACCTGCGCGCGTCTGACACGCGATGCGGCCCGGCTTGATGCACTGGCTTTCGGGGCGGGCTGGTCGCTGGTGGGCGGCACGCCGTTGTTCCGGACCTACGCCACGCCCGATGCCGCCACCGCACAAGAGCAGCTCGCGCGGCATTGTATCTGGTCACGGGTGTTTCCGTATTCGCGTCACTGGCTGCGACTTGGTCTTGCCGGTCCGGTCGAGCATTGGCAGAGGATCACCGCCGCGCTTGGCTGACCGGTTGCCTCAGATCAGCCTCTTGGACAGCACGAGCGCATCGACGTGGGTTCCATTACCGGTGGTATAATAATTCTTGCGCCGTCCCACCTCTGTATAGTGTGCGCCCTCGTAGAGCGCGCGGGCGGCTGCGTTGTCTTCAGAGACCTCCAGAAAGGCCGAGGCGGCACCGCGTGCCGCTGCCTGTACCTCGAAGGCGTGCAGACAGGCGCGTGCCAGTCCCGTCCGACGATGCACGGGATCGGTCGCCAGCGTCAATAGTTCCGCCTCGTCCGCGATTGCCCGGCCCACGGCAAAGGCGCGGGCCCCGCCCAGGTGAAACACGTGAGTGCTTTGCAACAGCGTGCGAAAGTCTTCGGCCGACCACGCCTGCCCATGCCCGGAAAAGGCCCGAGCGTGGGCGGCGGCCATCATCTCAGGCGTCATCAAGGATACGGGGCGGGGCATCGCGCGCAGGTGCCGCGTCCGCTGGCCGTATATAAAGCGGTGTTGGATGCGGGCCGTTGTCAGGGGCGTGGGCCGCGAGGCGCGCAATGGCCCGGGCAAGCTCGGCAGGTGGGGGCGGCAAAGCCGCGTCATCCATGTCAGACATCGGGACAAGGCGCGGTGTGCCGAAATCCGGCTGGATATAGACCTGCCCGCGCGGCGCCGGGACGCAGGCAGTGCCCTGCTGGCAGGTGGCGCGGATCGCCTCAAGCGTGCTCACGCCGATCGCCGGTATCCCGAGGCTCAGCGCCAGTCCGCGCGCCAGCGACACCGAAATGCGGATGCCGGTGAAATTACCGGGACCCACGCCGACGCCGATCCGTGCCAGATCGCGCCAGTCGACCCCTTGCGAGGCGAGCATTTCCTGTATCATCGGGACCAGTCGTTCGGCCTGTCCGCGGGTCATGTCCTCGGCCTGCACCGCGATAATCCGGTCGCCCGAAAGCAAAGCGGCCGCACAATGTGCGGCCGATGTATCAAAGCCAAGTGTCAGCGGCTCACATGCCAATCGGGCGCACCTCTGTCACCTCGGGGATGTAGTGGCGCAGCAGGTTCTCGATCCCCATTTTCAGCGTGATGGTCGAGGACGGGCAGCCCGCGCAGGCGCCCTGCATGTGCAGATAGACGACGCCACGCTCGAACCCGTGAAAGGTGATATCGCCGCCGTCCTGCGCCACGGCAGGTCGGACACGGGTATCCAGCAGATCCTTGATCTGTCCGACGATTTCCGCGTCTTCGCCGCTATGCTCGGCATGGCCCGAGGCGCCGCTGCCCCCGGTCGTCATCACCGGCTGGCCGGATTGGAAATGCTCCATGATGGCACCGAGGATCGCAGGCTTGATGTGATCCCATTCCGTTTCGGCCGCTTTGGTGACAGTCACGAAATCGTTGCCCAGAAACACACCCGACACGCCGGGCACCTTGAAAATGCGCGCCACCAGCGGCGAGGCCTCCGCGCCCTCGGCGGTCGGGAAATCGGCGGTGCCGGTTTCAAGCACGGCTTGGCCGGGGAGAAATTTCAACGTGGCGGGGTTGGGCGTGGATTCGGTCTGGATAAACATGCGCGCGTCCTTTCGGTATTGGTCACAGATATGCGCCTGCCGGATGCGCGAGTCAAGAGTTTGGAACGATTCCAAACTGGCGGCAGTCATGCCCGGCTGTCCCGGCTCAGGTGATCGCTTCCAGCCGTTCCTTGCTGAGATCGCCGGGGACGATGGTGATGGGCATCGGCAGCGTTCCGGCATTCTTGGTCAGCTGGGTGACCAGCGGTCCGGGGCCCTTCTTGCCGGACCCGGCCCCGAGCACCAGCACACCGATCTGGTCGTCGTCGTTGACCTGCGCCATGATCTCCGCGACCGGCTCGCCCTCGCGGATGACCAGTTCGGGGTTGATCCCCTGCTTGTCGCGCATCCATTTCGCGAACACCTCGAAATGGGCCTCGATCCTGTCGCGCTGTTCCTCGCGCATGATGTCGCCGACGCCGATCCAGTGATTGAACTCTTCCGGCGATATGATGGCGAGGATCTCGACACCGCCCTTGGTTTTCGCCGCGCGCATGGCTGCAAAGCGCATGGCGTTCAGGCATTCGCGACTGTCGTCCAGTACCACGAGAAACTTGCGCATCACATCACCCTTTCAGCGCGGTATCATGACCCGGAAATTCATCCAGAGCAAGAGAGACAGGAGCGGGGCACAAGGCACCGTGCGCACAGCAAGGGTCGTCCGGCCGGACCGGTTGTTTGACGCGCGCAACCGCGATCAGTCGAACGTGCCCGCGACACGACCCAGAAGCATGAAGGCCCGCGCGGTGCGGGTGTTCGCCATCTCTGATATCTCTGCATCCGACGCGGTTTCGGCGAATTCCGCGAACATCCGGTCGAACAGGCGCAGGAAATGGTGTGTCACATCCCGAAAGATCGCGTCCTGCTTCATCCGGGCCGCGGTCACGTCGAGGGCCGATTGATCCCTCACGCCGCCCAGGGTCGCGATCGCGTGACCACGCTCGCCACGGGCAAAGCGCCGCCAGACATCCGGGTGCGCCATCTCGGGATGCAGGTCGTCCATGTAAACGCCATCCTGCGACATCAGCGTCAGAATGTCCTGTGCGGCACGGATCATTTGCGCGGCGGACCTGTCGCGCATCGCCCGGCGCAACGCCGTAAAGCCGGCCGTGTCATCCATGTTCTGCGGGAAATTCAACGCCCCGATGAAGTCGGCCCGCGACAGTCCCGGCTGCGCGTCTTCGGCTGGAATGTCGAGCGGCAGGGTGACCTGATCGTGATCCTCGGGCGGTGCAGGGGCCGGGGCGGGCTGCGGTGTCGTGGCCGCGGGCTGCGGCGTGGCGCGGACAGCATCGAGAGCGGCCTCGATCCCGCGTTGTCTTGCGGCGATCTCGTCGAGGGTCTCGATCACGCCATCCCCAAGTGCCCGTCCGCCGGCCGCCGCATCCCGTGGCGCGGATCGAAGCGCCTCGATCATCTCTTCGAGATGGGCGCTTTCCTCTTGGATGACGTCGCGGATGCGCCGCAGGGTCATCCCCAGCCAAACCATCGCCGCGGGCAGCACCGTGCCGACCAGTCCGATGACGATATGGGGGCCCGTGCCAAGCGGGGACGACGGCGCCCCCCAGATGAAAAGGACGACGACACCGGCCCCCCACAAGGCCGATGCCCCAAATCCGAGCCGTTCGAGTGATGTCACTTCAGCCTGCCTTCGTGCGCCGCGCGTGGCCCGTCAAACGTATGCGACCTTGAGGATCTCGTAGGCGCGATCGCCTCCGGGGGTGTGCACCTCGACGCTGTCGCCCTCTTCCTTGCCGATCAGCGCGCGGGCAATCGGCGATTTCATGTTCAGCAGACCCTTCTCGATATTGGCCTCGTGCTCGCCCACGATCTGGTAGGTCTTTTCCTGGTCGGAATCCTCATCGACAAGCGTCACCGTCGCGCCGAACTTGATCGTTCCCGACAGCTTCTTCGGGTCGATCACCTCGGCAAGGCTGAGGATCCCCTCGACCTCCTTGATGCGCCCCTCGATGAAGGACTGCTTTTCCTTGGCCGAATGATATTCCGCATTCTCGCTGAGGTCGCCGTGCTCTCGCGCCTCGGAGATGGCGCGAATTATGGCGGGACGCTCGACCGATTTGAGCTGTTTGAGCTCTTTCTCAAGCGCCGCGTGGCCGCCGGCGGTCATCGGGATCTTTTCCATTTTGCGTGTCCGTTGTTAAAGAGGGGCCGCGTCTCCGCTGGCCCCGCCGCTATTGTTTTGCAGTTGGTCGAAGACTGCACGAAGGTGGGACACGATTGCAATAGCGGATCGGATGGGCGGGCGGATTCGGGCGCACCCGGATGAAAATCCCGGTATCCGGGCCGGTCTGACGTCGTGTTTCGTTTGACGTCAAAGATGCGGCGTGGCTAATGATCCTCGCCAATTGACATGCGGCGGCTATGTCCAATGACGCGCCGCAAGGAAAGGGAAATGCTGATGACGGATGTGACGCGCGAAGCCATGGAATACGATGTCGTGATCGTCGGGGCGGGGCCCGCCGGCCTGTCGGCCGCGATCCGGCTCAAGCAGCTGGATGCGGACCGCGAGGTCGTCGTGCTCGAAAAGGGCTCCGAGGTGGGTGCGCATATCCTGTCGGGCGCCGTGCTCGATCCGTGCGGGCTGGACGCACTGATCCCGGACTGGAAGGAGAAGAGCGCGCCGCTGAACACCCCGGTCACCGACGACAATTTCTACCTGCTGGGCGAGGGCGGCCAGGTGCGCGTGCCCAACTGGCCGATGCCGCCGCTGATGAGTAATCACGGCAACTATATCGTGTCGATGGGCAATGTCTGCCGCTGGATGGCCGAACAGGCCGAAGAGCTGGGCGTCGAGATCTTTCCGGGCATGTCGTGCTCGGAAATGGTTTACGGCGAAAACGGCGAGGTGCGAGGCGTGGTCGCGGGCGAATTCGGCCGCAACCCCGACGGCACGCCCGGCCCCAGTTACGAGCCGGGGATGGAATTGCTGGGCAAGTACGTCTTCCTGTCCGAGGGCGTGCACGGGTCGCTGTCCAAGGAAGTCATTGGAAAATATGATCTGGCAGCCGGGAAAGAGCCGCAGAAATACGGCCTCGGCATGAAGGAAATCTGGGAAGTGGACCCCGCCAAGCACCGCGAGGGATCGGTGACCCACACGATGGGCTGGCCGCTCGGCAAGGAAGCGGGGGGCGGATCGTTCATATACCACCTTGAAAACAATCAGGTCTATGTCGGGTTCGTGGTGCATTTGAACTACGAGAACCCGTATCTGTATCCCTACATGGAATTTCAGCGCTTCAAGCATCACCCGATGGTCGCCGAGCTTCTGGAAGGTGGCAAGCGCGTGGCCTACGGCGCGCGGGCCATTTCCGAAGGCGGCTGGCAATCGCTGCCCAAGTTGGTGGCGCCCGGCATGGCGCTGCTGGGATGTTCGGCGGGCATGGTCAACGTGCCGCGCATCAAGGGCAACCACAACGCCATGCTGTCGGGCAAGGCGGCGGGCGAAGCGGCGCATGCCGCGCTGTCAGAGGGCCGCGAACACGACGAACTGACCGCCTACGAGACCGAGGTGCGCGAGGGCGCGATCGGCGCCGACCTGAAAAAGGTCCGTAACGTCAAGCCGCTGTGGTCGAAATACGGGCTTGCGGCGTCGCTGACGCTTGGCGGGCTGGACATGTGGACGAACACCGCCGGTTTCAGTGTTCTCGGCACGATCGGTCACGGCAAGTCGGACGCGGCCGCGACCGGCCACGCCAAAGACCATGCCAAGATCGACTACCCCAAGCCCGACGGCAAGCTGAGTTTCGACCGGCTGACCAATGTCAGCTTCGCGATGACCAATCACGAGGAAAACCAGCCCGTGCATCTGCGTCTGAAGGATGCCAGCGTGCCGATCGCGGTCAACCTGCCGGACTATGCCGAGCCCGCGCAGCGCTATTGTCCTGCCGGTGTCTACGAGGTGGTGCAGGGGGACGGCAAGGATGCGCGTTTCGTCATCAACTTCCAGAACTGCGTTCACTGCAAGACCTGTGATATCAAGGACCCCAGTCAGAACATCGACTGGACCGTTCCGCAGGGGGGCGACGGGCCGAACTACCCCAACATGTAGCCGGCGCGGATGCGGCTGTTGGCCGGTCACGTCAGATGTGCCGCATTGCGTCATGGGGGTTCGCGTATTAGACCGATGGGATATCGCGTGAAAAAAGGCAGGTCAGCTTGACACTCAGAACCATGTCCGCCCTCGCGCTCGCCGCGCTTTTGCAGGCGGTGCCCATGCCCGCTGTGGCCCAGGACCCGTCCGGGCCGTATCTCGCCGCACGACAGGCGCGCGTCACGGGGGACTTCGCGGCAGCCGCCAGGTATTATTCACAGGTGCTGACGCTTGACCCGTCCAATCCGGAGATGCTGGAAAACGCGACCGTTGCGTATATCGCGCTTGGACAGATCGACCGCGCCACTGCCATCGCCGGCAAGATGGCGTCGGACGATCTGCGCAGTCAGGTTGCCCAGATCACCCTGATCGCCGAAGAGACCCGGACCGAAGACTGGACCGCGCTGATCGAGCGGATGCAGGACGCGCGCGGTGCGGGGGAACTGGCCGATGGTCTGATCACCGCCTGGGCCCATCTTGGCAGGGGCGACGTGACCGAAGCCCTTGCAGGATTCGATGCCGTGGCCGAAGAACGCGGGTTGCGCAGTTTCGCGCTTTTTCAAAAGGCGCTCGCCCTGGCCTCTGTCGGGGATTTCGAAGGTGCCGATCAGGTGTTTTCCGGCGATGCGGACGGTCCGGTGCAACAGACGCGACGCGGCGTGATGGCATGGGCGCAGGTCCTCAGCCAGCTTGACGAACAAGACCGCGCACTCGACCTCATCGACGAAACCTTCGGAAGCGATCCCGATCCGCAGGTCGCCGCGCTGCGTGCGCGGATCGCGTCGAACGACACGGTGCCCTTCGACCTTATCCGGAACCCGCGGGACGGCGTGGCCGAAGTCTTCTTTTCTCTCGCCCAGGCGCTGCGACAGGATGCGAATGACGAGCTTGTGCTGCTCTATGCCCGCATCGCAGAGGCGATCAGGCCCGACCACACGGACGCCATACTGACCGTCGCCGAACTGCTGGAAAACATGGGGCAGTACGACCTTGCCATTGCGGCCTACAAGAAGGTGCCGCGCGATCATCCGTCTTACCACGCCGCCGAGCTTGGCCGGGCCGAAGTCCTGCGGCGTGACGGCAGACCGGACGCCGCGATCGAGGTGGTGGACCAGTTGGTGCAGGCGTATCCCGATCTTGCCGACGTGCATGTCGCGGCGGGCGACCTGTATCGGTCGCAGGAACAATATGCCGACGCCGTCGCGTCTTATGATCGCGCGATCACCCTGCTGGACGCGCGTGACAATCCGCAATGGTTCGTCTTTTATGCGCGCGCCATCAGCCATGAGCGACAGGACAACTGGGAGAGGGCAGAGGCCGATTTCCGGCGGGCCCTCGACCTCAATCCTGGTCATCCGCAAGTGCTCAACTACCTCGGCTATTCGATGGTGGAAGAGGGCATCAATCTGGACGAGGCGCTTGACATGATCGAGCGCGCCGTCGCGGAGCGGCCCGAAAGCGGCTACATCGTGGACAGCCTCGGCTGGGCGCTTTACCGTCTGGGCCGCTATGACGAGGCTATCGTCCACATGGAGCGCGCGGCCGAACTGATGCCCACAGACCCGGTTGTGAACGATCATCTGGGCGATGTGCTATGGGCCGTGGATCGCAAGGCCGAGGCGCGGTTCCAGTGGAAACGTGCGCTGTCGCTGCATGAAAGCGACCCGTCACCGGATCTCGATCCCGACCGTGTGCGTCGCAAGCTGGATGTCGGGCTGGACGAGGTTCTCGAAGCGGAAGGCGCAGCACCGCTGAAAGCCGTGGATGCGACATCCAGCGACCGTTGAGACGGCCCCGGCCAAGGTCAACCTGACGCTGCATGTCACGGGGCGTCGGGACGACGGCTATCATCTGCTCGACTCGATCGTGATGTTCGCTGATGTCGGGGATCGTCTGACGGTCAGTTCCGGCGCATCACGGCTGGACGTGCACGGCCCCATGGCGGACGGTGTCCCGACGGGCCCCTGCAATCTGGTGATGCGGGCGGCGTCGCTGATCGGGGTGGAGGCCGCGATCACGCTGGAAAAGAACCTGCCCGCCTCTGCCGGGATCGGCGGCGGCTCCAGCGATGCGGCCGCGTGCCTGCGCGCCCTCGCGCGGATGACGGGTCGGGACGTGCCCGACGACAGTTTGACGCTCGGGGCTGATGTGCCGGTTTGCGTGGTGGCCAAGGCTGCGCGGATGCAGGGCATCGGCGAACGTGTGACGCCGCTTGGCGGCATGCCGACGCTGGATGCGGTTCTGGTCAATCCCGGTGTCAGTGTGCCGACACCAGCCATCTTCAAACGGCTGCAACACCATCGGAACCCCCCGATGCCGGATCCGTTGCCCGATTTCGACACGCCCGAAGACCTGATGCGCTGGCTTGCCACACAGCGCAACGACCTCGAGGCCCCTGCGATGGCCGAGGCCCCCGTGATCGCGGATGTGTTGCAGCATCTTGCGGTAACGCGGGCCTGCCGTCTCGCCCGCATGTCTGGGTCGGGGGCGACCTGTTTCGGTCTTTATCCCGACCCGCAGAGCGCCCGTGAGGCTGCCGCGACGCTGACACGCGCGCGTCCGGACTGGTGGGTCATGCCCTGTCGGCTCAGTTGATACGCGCGACCACGTAATCCGCGAGGCTGTCCAGCATGTCGCGTACGGGATGCTCGGGCATGGCTTGCAGGGCATCACGCGCCGCGTCGATCCAGCCTGTCGCGTCCGCACGCGTCAGATCGAGGGCGCCATGCGCGTGCAGCAGCCCAAGTGCGTGGTCGAGGTCGCCATCGCGTTGATCACCACGCTCGATGGTGCGCTTCCAGAAGGCGTGCTCTTCGGGGGTTGCGGCCGCCACGGCCTTGATGACGGGCAGTGTCAGCTTGCGTTCGCGGAAATCGTCACCGACATTCTTGCCGGTCGCCCGCGTATCGCCTTCGTAATCCAGCAGATCGTCAACGATCTGGAATGCGATCCCGAGCGCGTCACCATATCTGAACAAGGCCTTGATCTGCTCTTCGCTGGCCCCCGCGATGACGCCGCCGACCTCGGTCGCCGCCGAGAACAGCGCGGCCGTCTTGCCGCGCACCACCTGCAAGTAGACGCTTTCGTCGGTGCGCAGGTCGCGGGCCGCGGTCAGTTGCAGAACCTCGCCCTCGGCGATCGTGGCCGACGCATTCGACAGGATGTCAAGCACCCGCAGCGATCCGGGTTCGACCATCAACTGGAACGCGCGCGCAAAAAGGTAATCGCCCACCAGCACGCTCGACTTGTTGTCGTAAAGCAGGTTTGCCGTCGGGCGTCCGCGCCGCTGTGCGCTCTTGTCGACCACATCGTCATGCAGAAGCGTCGCGGTATGTATGAATTCCACCGTCGCGGCAAGGTTCACGTCATGCGTCCCCGTATAGCCGCACAGGTCCGCACTTGCCAGCGTCAGCAGGGGGCGCAGGCGCTTGCCACCGGCCTCGACGAGATGCGCGGTCACCTCGGGGATGCGCGGCGCGTGCCGGGACGCCATGCGCTCCCGGATCAGCGTGTTGACCGCGGCCATCTTGTCCGCGAGATGCGCGGACAAGGCGTCATGCGGTTTCGTTACGGCATCGTCCAATCCCATCGATCTCCCACCAACACGGCTCGACAAATAGCCTGCTGTGCCCTTATGTCAGCTTCATGAAACTGCTTTTGCGTACAAACGATCCCGCCTCGATGGCCTTCGCTCAGGCGCTGCTTCAAGGCGAGGGTATAGACTGCTTTGAAATGGACGTAAATATGAGCATCCTCGAAGGGTCCATCGGAATTTTCCCGCGTCGCCTGATGGTGACGGATGACGATTACGCGGATGCGCGGGAGGCGCTTGTCGATAACGGGTTCTGGCTTGAGGAGTGAACCATTCTCGGCCGATGAGCTGGGCCATGACGCGTTCCTCGGGGGGCGCGTTGTTGTCGCGCAACCTCTCGACGGCTACCGCTCGGGGATTGATCCCGTCATCCTGGCGGCCAGTGTCCCGGCCCGGTCTGGCCAGTGCGTTCTCGATCTCGGCTGTGGCTCGGGTATTGCTGCGCTGTGTCTCGGGGCGCGGGTGCCGGGGCTAAGCCTTGCGGGGCTGGAATGTCAGCCCGGCTATGCCGATCTGGCCCGACGCAACGCGGTATCCAACGACATTGACTTTACGGTGTTCACCGGCGATGTCGCGGATCTTCCGCGTGCCTTGCGGCAGCGGCAATTCGACCACGTCATGGCCAATCCCCCGTTTTTCGACAGGGACGCCGGAACGCCCGCACGCGATCCGGGCCGCGAACACGGTCTTGGCGAGACCGTGCCGTTGTCGGACTGGGTCGCGGCGGCTGCGCGCCGCGTCGTTCCCAAAGGCTATGTCACCGTGATCCAGCGTGCCGAGCGTCTGCCCGATCTGATGGCCGCAATGGCGGCGCATCTCGGCTCGCTCGAGGTTCTGCCGCTGTCACCGCGGCAGGGCAGGGCGGCGCGGCTGGTCCTGATGCGCGGGCGCAAGGGCGGTCGGGCGCCCATGCGCCTTCATCACGGCTGGTGCCTGCATGCGGGCACCGCGCATTGCCGGGATGGCGAGGATTACACGCAAGCGACCGCATCCGTGCTCAGGGATGCGGCGGCGCTTCCGTTTCCCGTCCAAAGGTGAGCGGATCCCCGCGGAAAACATGCGTGCATTTCGCATGTGCGGCGTGACAGTATTGTAAAAATGTGCTGGACTTCTCAAGTCTGTCTGACAGACGCCTATTGCAAAGGAGACTGCCCATGAGCTTGAGTTCGCATATCGAGGAACTGAAGAAGAAACATCACGCGCTCTCTGACAAGGTGGAAGAGGCGCAACGCGCGCCTGGCACCAACACCTTGGAAATCGCGGAACTCAAGAAGCAGAAATTGAAGATCAAGGAAGAGATTGAACGCCTGTCGGAAAACGTCTGACACGCGCCCTTTGGCACGAGGGGCCGGCCCGATGGACCGGCCCTTTTTGACTGTGACTTACGAGAAGAACTGACCGCCGTTGGCGGAAATCGTCGACCCGTTGATAAAGCTTGCATCGTCGGACACGAGGAACCGCACGCAGCGCGCGATTTCCTCCGGCTCGCCCAGGCGACCGGTGGGGATCATCCCGATGATTGCCTCGCGCACCTTTTCCGGAACCGCCATGACCATTTCCGTGGCGATGTAGCCTGGGCAGACCGCGTTCGCCGTGATGCCCTTGCCGGCGCCTTCCTGCGCAAGACTGCGGATGATGCCGAGATCGCCCGCTTTCGTGGCGGCGTAGTTCGTCTGCGCGAACTGGCCCTTCTGGCCATTGACCGAAGAGATGACGACAACCCGGCCAAAGCCACGCTCGCGCATGCCGGGCCAGATCGGATGGATGGTGTTGAACACGCCGGTGAGGTTGGTGTCGATCACCTCTTTCCACTGCTCGGGGGTCATCTTGTGGAACGGCGCGTCACGGGTGATACCGGCATTGGCCACGACGATGTCGATGGGTCCGAGCTCCGCCTCGACCTTTTCGATGCCGGCCTTGGAGCTGTCGTAGTCCGCGACATTCCACTTGTAGGTCTTGATACCTGTCTCATCCGTGAATTTCGACGCGGCGTCATCGTTGCCGGCATAACTCGCGGCGACGGTATAGCCCTCTTCCTTGAGCGCCTTTGAAATTGCGGCGCCGATCCCGCGTGTTCCACCGGTGACGAGTGCGGTTCTTGCCATGATATCCTCCAATATGGCTGGGTTTCATCAAGTTGGTTATCGTGTCGCAGTACAATTCGCAATAATGTTGCGCAAAGGTGTGCCGGTTTTGCACGGCCTTCCGGGTGCCGGCATGAAAAAGGGTGCCGGACAAGGCACCCTTTCTAGTGCAGAAGGTCGGCACGACCCCGTCAAGACGTCAGGGACGCTCGACGCACATCGCGACGCCCATGCCGCCGCCGATGCAGAGCGTGGCGAGGCCCTTCTTCGCGCCGCGGCGCTTCATCTCGAACAGCAGGGTGTTGAGAACCCGGCAGCCCGACGCGCCGATCGGGTGCCCGATGGCGATGGCGCCGCCGTTGACGTTCACGATCGACGGGTCCCACCCCATGTCCTTGTTCACGGCGCAGGCCTGCGCGGCGAAGGCCTCGTTCGCCTCGACAAGGTCGAGGTCGGCGACGGACCATCCGGCCTTTTCCAGCGCCTTGCGGCTGGCGCTAATTGGTCCGACCCCCATGATCGACGGATCGAGGCCCGCCGTGGCGTAGGACGCGATTCGTGCCAGCGGCTCGATGCCGCGGCGCTCGGCCTCGTCCGCGCTCATCAGCAGGGTGGCGGCAGCCCCGTCGTTGAGACCCGAGGCGTTCGCGGCGGTGACCGAGCCATCCTTGGTGAAGGCCGGGCGCATCTTCTGCATGCCCTCGATGGTTGCCCCGTGGCGGATGTACTCATCCTTGTCGACCACGATGTCGCCCTTGCGCGTCTTGACGGTGAACGCGACGACCTCGTCGTCGAACTTGCCGGCCTTCTGCGCCGCCTCGGCCTTGTTCTGGCTGGCGACGGCGAATTCGTCCTGGGCGTCGCGGGTGATCTGCCACTGATCGGCGACGTTTTCGGCGGTCTGGCCCATGTGATAGCCGTTGAACGCATCCCAGAGGCCGTCGCGGATCATCGTGTCGATATATTTCATGTCACCCATCTTGTGACCCGCGCGCAGATGCGCCGCATGCGGGCTGAGCGTCATGCTTTCCTGACCACCCGCACAGACGATGGCGGCATCGCCAAGCTGGATGTGCTGCGCGCCAAGGGCGACCGCCCGCAACCCCGAGCCGCAGACCTGGTTGATCCCCCATGCGGCGGACTCGATCGGCAGGCCGGCATTGACATGCGCCTGACGCGCCGGGTTCTGCCCCTGTGCCGCGGTCAGAACCTGACCGAGGATGGTTTCGCTGATTTCGGCCTTGTCCACGCCGGCGCGTGAAACGACCTCTTCCAGAACGGCCGCGCCCAGGTCATGGGCCGGTGTGGTGGCGAACGCGCCGCCGAATGATCCTACGGCAGTGCGCGCCGCGGATGCGATTACTACATTGGTCATGTTTGCCCTCCACCAAGCTGTATCCTGTCGAGGCCCGCTGGACGCCCTGAAGGTGTCGTGCGACGCTTCGACGCTCAGTGGCTTGATACCGCATGCCTGTGCCTTGGGCAACGGCCGAGATCAAACCCGACGGTCGATAGCCACGGCCGGCGCTACGCCCGCGCCCGGGCGTCACCGGTGTCGAGCCAGGGCGGATGAACGGACGGCGCACCGAACCTGTAGCCTTGCATGCAATCGATCCCGAGCGCGGTGAGGTATGCGGCGTCCGCGGCCTTTTCGACGCTTTGTGCGACCGTGACTATGTCGAATTGCCGCCCGATCGTCACCAGCGCGCCGGTCAGCACCTGGTTGTCGATGTCGCTGGCGATGTCGCGGATGAACGCGCCATCGATCTTGAGGATGTCGAAATAGAAGGTCTTGAGAAACTTGAACGACGTGAACGCCGCACCGAAATTGTCGAGGGCGAATCCCACGCCCTTTCTTTGCAGGCCGGTCATGAAGCCGGTCACGAGTTCGGGAACCTGCATGGCGGAACTTTCGGTGATTTCGAGGATCAGCCGCTCGGCGATGGTCGGATCGATTTCAAGGCCGGTGTCCAGCACGCGCATCCATCGCGCATAGCCGATGGAACGTGCCGACATGTTGATGGACAGGCGCAGGTCGGGATGGTCCGCCAGCATGCGCAGCCCGGTTTCCAGCGCGAGACAATCGATGACCCGGCCGGTTTCCATCACCTCGATCTGTTCGATGAAGTCGCGCGCGGGGATGACACGGCCCGTCGCGTCCAGAACGCGGATCAGCCCCTCGTAGAAGGCGGGTCTGTCCGGCTGGCCGGCGGTCACGACCGGCTGATAGGCGAGCATCACCTGCTTGTGCCTCACGGCCTGATCGACCATCTCGACGGTCGATCGATCCCGCGCGGCAACCGCGTACGAGACCGGGCTATCAAGCCCGTCGATATCGGTGTCCCATTCCCGTTCTCGTGCCATACGGCCCTCCGCAAGTGGTGTGTTTGCAGGGTGGCGCATTTCCCTTAAGGATCGTTTAAGTTACGCGATCCGCAAAACGTACCGAGCGATGGGACCACGGGCATGGAACGATGCGGATGGGTCGGCGCTGACCCGATCTACGAGGCATATCACGACACCGAATGGGGGGTGCCGGAACGTGACAGCCGTGCGCTTTGGGAAAAACTCGTCCTCGACGGGTTTCAGGCCGGGCTGAGCTGGATCACCATCCTGCGCAAGCGGGACAATTTTCGCGCGGCCTTCGAGGGGTTCGACCCGCATGTCATCGCGACATGGGGCGAGACCGAAATCGCCCGATTGCTGGCCGATCCGGGCATCATCCGGCATCGGGGCAAGATCGCGGCGACCATCGGAAACGCGAAAGCGTGGCAGCGGATCGAGGCCGAGCAGGGATTCGATCGGTATCTGTGGGATCATGTCGGCGGATCGCCCATCCAGAATCACTGGCGTACGCTGGCCGAGGTGCCGGCGCAGACCGAGCTTTCAGTGCGGTTGTCGACGGATCTGAAGCGGCGCGGATTCACGTTCTGCGGGCCGACCATCGTCTATGCCTTCATGCAGGCCGTGGGCATGGTCAACGATCACCTGGTGACCTGTCCTCGTCACGCCCCGGTGGCGCGCATGGGCGGGGCCCTTGCGCCTGACAGGTAGAGGTTTCGAAACGCCGCGATCATCGCTATATAAAAACCTGATCTTCAGGAACGCGCGAAAGAGCCATGACCCAGACCGCCCCGATCACGCAGGACGTGATGACCATTCCCCGCAAGCTGCCCGAGGGGCAGATCAACCTGGTCGGCCTGACGCGCGACCGGATGCGCGAGGTGCTGATCGCGCATGGCACGCCGGAAAAGCAGGCGAAGATGCGCGTGAACCAGATCTGGCAGTGGATCTACCAGTGGGGGGTGCGCGATTTCCACGCGATGACCAATCTTGCCAAGGCGTATCGTGCTGATCTTGCCGAGAAATTCGTGATCGAGATTCCCGAAATGGTCAGCCGTCAGGTCAGCGCGGACGGCACGCGAAAGTACCTCGTGCGGATCGCGGGCGGGCACGAGGTCGAGGTGGTCTATATCCCCGAGACCGATCGGGGCACGCTGTGCATTTCCAGCCAGGTGGGCTGCACGCTGACCTGTTCCTTCTGTCATACCGGCACGCAGAAACTGGTGCGCAACCTAACCGCGGGCGAGATCATCGGCCAAGTCATGCTGGCGCGCGACGATCTGGACGAATGGCCGCGCCCCGGCGAGGGCGCGGGCGAGCATCCGCGCCTGCTGAGCAACATCGTGCTGATGGGCATGGGAGAGCCGCTTTATAATTTCGAGAACGTACGCGATGCCATGAAGATCGCGATGGATGGCGAGGGCATTTCGCTGTCGCGCCGCCGGATCACGCTGTCGACAAGCGGCGTGGTGCCCGAGATCACCCGGACCGCCGAAGAGATCGGGTGTCTGCTGGCGGTGTCCTTTCACGCCACCACTGACGAGGTGCGCGACCGGCTGGTGCCGATCAACAAGAAGTGGAACATCGAGACGCTGCTCGGTGCCTTGCGCGAGTATCCGCGCCTGTCCAATTCCGAGCGGATCACGTTCGAATATGTGATGCTGAAGGACGTCAATGACAGCGAGGCCGATGCGCGGCGGCTGGTCCAGCTGATCAAGGGCATCCCGGCCAAGATCAACCTGATCCCCTTCAACGAATGGCCCGGCGCGCCGCATCAGCGCAGCGACTGGGACCGGATCGAGCGTTTTGCCGACATCCTCTACAAGGCGGGGTATGCCAGCCCGATCCGCACGCCGCGCGGGGAGGATATCATGGCCGCCTGCGGACAGCTCAAGTCCGATACAGAGCGCGTCCGCAAGAGCCGGGCGCAGATCGCCGCGGATGCGGGCCTCTGACCGGTGGCGAGTTTCGCGCCCCTGCCGCAGCCCCTCAACGCGGACGGTGTTTCGCGCCTCGTGGGCGTCGAGATAGAGTTCGGCGGACTGCCCGAAGCAGATGCGGCCCGCATTTGTGCCGAATTCCTGAACGGACGGGCCAAGCAGATAGACAGCCACATCTGGCGAGTCGAGGATAGCGATATCGGAACGCTCGACATCTATCTCGACATTTTCCTGCGCAAGGCGCAGCAAAGCCGGCTGCGCGACCAGGCGCTCGACCTGGGGCGCGAGGTGGTGCCGGTCGAGATCGTGACGGAGCCTCTGGACCTGGACGGGCTGGCGCGGCTTGACGCGCTGCGCGAGAAACTGCGCGTGGCGGGCGCACTGGGCAGCGGGGCGGGCTGGTTTTACGGGTTCGGCGTGCATCTCAACATCGAGATCGCCAGCGAGGCCGACGCGGATATCGTTTGCCCGCTTCTGGCCTACGCGCTGATCGAGGATTGGTTGCGCGCCGACAATCCCATCGACGACTCGCGCAGGCTTCTGCCCTTTACCGATCCCTATCCGACGGATTTCGTGCGGGCGCTGATCAAGGCCGGGCCCGAGGCGACGCGCGATCAGGTCACGGGCCTCTACCTTGAATTGACCCCCAGCCGGAACCGCGGATTGGACATGCTGCCGATCTTCGCGCATTTCGACGCTGATCGGATCGCCGCGGCGATTTCCGACAAGACCTCTGCGCGCCCGACCTTCCATTTCCGTCTGCCCGATTGCCGGATCGACGACCGCGACTGGTCCCTTGCCGAGGAATGGGGCCGCTGGCGTCTGGTCGAACGCGTGGCAGGCGACAGCGCCCTGTTGCACAGGCTGGCGCAGGCCTGGGAGGACGATCACGGCCTTCTGACCCTCTCGCGGCAAAGCTGGGCCGCGCGGGCGGGGCGTATTCTTCGAACTGCGGGGCTGGACCACGCATGACACGCCACCGCCCCGTGATCGGGGTCACAGTCTCGCGGCGGTCGGGCTGGCGTATCTATCCGCTCATCGCGCTCAACATCTGGCTCGCGGGTGGATGCGCCCGGCGGTGGCAGGCCGACCGAACGGCGGATATCGACAGCGTCGACGGGGTCGTGATCGGCGGGGGTGACGACATATCCCCGGACCTTTACGGCGGAGAGATCGTCACCTCGGCCCGCCTCGACCCGGATCGCGACGCCTTGGAACGCGGCGTGCTGCTGGCGGCTTTCGTTCAGTGCAAGCCCGTCCTCGGCATCTGCCGCGGCAGTCAGATGCTTAACATCGCACTTGGCGGCACGCTGCATCAGGATGCCTATGCCACCTATCAGGCAAGCGATCACATCCGTACCGTGCTGCCGCGCAAGACCGTCGTTCCCGAACCGGACACACGTCTTGCCGCCGTGTCCGGCGCAGAGCCGATGAAGGTCAACGCCCTGCACACCCAGGCGGTGAACCGGCTGGGCGACGGGCTGCGGGTTGCGGCACGGGATCAGGGGGGAATGATCCAGGCGATCGAGCGGGTCGAGGATCCGTTCGCCCTGGGGGTGCAATGGCACCCCGAGCATCTATTCTACGCGCATCGGCAGATTGGGATTTTTCGTGCCCTGATCGCCGCGGCGGCGGCGCGACATGCGCATACGGCGCAACTGGCCGGTGTCGACGCGTCCGCGGATTGACCGGCGGCTCTGCGCGCGCCTTCGACATGGCCCTGAAAAAGACAAACCCCCGAGGCATCTGCCCGGGGGTCGTCACATCGTGTCGCGAATATCTGCGGCAAGCGACTTCAGAGAAGTCCTTCGCGCTGCGCTTTCTTCCGCGCCAGTTTCCGGGCACGGCGAATCGCCTCGGCCTTCTCGCGCGCTTTCTTCTCGGACGGTTTCTCGAAATGTTGCTTGAGCTTCATTTCACGAAACACGCCTTCGCGCTGCAGTTTCTTCTTCAGGGCACGAAGCGCCTGATCGACATTGTTGTCACGAACACTAACCTGCATGTGGTGTCACCACCTTCCCAAGTTGAAGTTGCAATAGATTGCAGGAAGCGTTTGTATAACAACGTATCTCTGGCTTGTCCAGAGCGCCCGGCAGAAAGGAAAGCCGATGTCCGAGACCGTGCTGATCTCCCGTTTGCTGGAGGCCGCGAAACCGCATGTGCCCTTCGATGGGTGGAGCGAGACGACCTTGCGGATGGCGGCGATGGATGCCGACATCGATCCCGGCCTGATCCCGGCGATCTGTCCGCGTGGCGCGGTCGATCTGGCGCTGGCGTACCACGCCGAGGGGGACCGCGAGATGCTGCGCCGCCTCGAAGAGGCCGATCTGACAGGCATGCGCTTTCGTGATCGCATCGCCCATGCCGTGCGCGTGCGGCTGGACGTGGTCGAGGATCCTGAACTGGTGCGCCGGGGCACGACGCTGTTTGCCTTGCCGCAACATGCCGCGGACGGGGCCAAGGCTATCTGGCGGACCTGCGACCACATCTGGACGGCGCTTGGCGACACCTCGGACGATGTGAACTGGTACACCAAGCGCGCCACGCTCGCGGGCGTTTACGCGTCCACCGTGCTGTACTGGCTGGGCGACGAAAGCGAAGACAGCACCCGCACCTGGGCGTTCCTCGACCGTCGGATCGACGGTGTGATGCAAATCGAGAAACTCAAGTCCAAGGCGCGCGACAATCGCCTTGTATCCGGCCTCTTGGCCGGGCCATTGAAGGTCCTGAGCCATGTACGCGCCCCGCAGGCGCGGCAACAGACGGGCATGCCGGGGCGGTGGCGCGACTCGAACTGACGCAAAGGATAGATGATGAGCGAGACGATGCAGGCGGTCGAGATCACCGAGGCCGGTGGTCCAGACGTGTTGAAACCGACAACGCGGGAACGTCCCGTACCCCGTGCGGGCGAGGTCGTGATCCGGCTGGCCTATGCCGGGGTCAATCGCCCCGACGCGCTGCAACGGACCGGCATGTATACCCCGCCGCCGACCGCCAGCGATCTGCCCGGGCTGGAGGGCGCGGGCGAGGTCGCGGCGATCGGTGAAGGGGTCAGCGAATGGGCGCCCGGCGATCAGGTCTGTGCGCTGCTGCCGGGCGGGGGGTACGCGGAATATGTGGCCACGCCCGCCACGCATTGCCTGCCCATCCCCGCCGGTCTCGGTCTCAAGGAGGCCGCCTGCCTGCCCGAGACGTATTTCACCGTCTGGTCCAACGTGTTCATGCGTGGGAGCCTCACGGGCGGCGAGCGTTTTCTGGTTCACGGCGGCTCGTCCGGAATCGGGACGACGGCGATCCAGCTTGCCCGGGAATTCGGGGCACGGGTGTTCACGACCGCCGGATCGGCCGAGAAATGCAACGCCTGCACGCGTCTCGGGGCCGAGCGGGCGATAAACTACCGCGAAGAGGATTTCGTCGAGGTCATCCGCGCCGAGGGTGGCGCGGACCTGATCCTCGACATGGTGGGCGGTGATTACCTGCCGCGCAACGTGAAGGCGCTGGCAGATGACGGGCGGCTCGTCCAGATCGCGTTTCTGCAGGGCCCGAAGGTCGAGCTGAACTTCGCGCAGGTGATGGTGCGCCGGCTGACGATCACGGGCAGCACGCTGCGCCCGCAAGGTGTTCTCGCCAAAACGCGCATCGCGGAAAGCCTGCGCGCCAATGTCTGGCCGTTGCTGGAGGCGGGCAAGGTCGCGCCGGTGATGGATTCGGAATTCCCGCTGGTCGACGCCTCGGCGGCGCATGAACGGTTGGAATCGAGCGGCCACATCGGCAAGATCGTGCTCAAGATTGCCTGATCCCGGATTGGTGCAGCTGGCGATCCTCGGCCTCGCACTGTCGAGCGTGGTGATAAGCGCCGTGGCGATTCGTCGGGATGCGCCTCTGGACTGGCGGTTCGCCGCGATCGCGCCTTTGCCCACCGGGGCGCAGCCGCGCTTCGAAACGGTGTTCGACCATACGGTCGACACCGGGCAGGCACATGCCCCGGCCATCGTGCTGCGGGAAAATGGCTTTGGACTGGTCTGGTTCACGGGCTCTGCCGAGGCCCAGCCGGGCGTCGATATCCACGGTGTGGACGTGACACGGCAGGCGGATGGCTGGGATGTCACCGATCCCGCGCCTGTCGTGACCTGCCGTGATCTTGCCCGCGCGTTCGCGCCGCGGCAACTCGTCGTCACCCTCGGCAACACGATCGAGAACCAGGGTCGGTCCGGGGGGCTTTATGTCACGGCGGTTTCTGTCGGCGGATGGGCGATGGCCGCGATCGCCGATGTGACCATGGGGGGCCAGGGGGGGCCGCATCATGCCCGCAAGCTCAACCTGTCGCCGTTGCTCAACCGGTCGTTCCTGGTGAAATCGCCGATGATCGCCTATGCCGATGGCAGCCATGGCCTGCCTGCCTATTTCGAAATGGGGCCGACCTATGGCGCGCTCGTGCGCTTTGACACGCAGGGGCGCGTCCGCGATCAGCGGCGCATGCGCGGCCTGGGGGCCAAGGTCATACAGCCGATGATCGTGCCGCTCGACGCGACGCGGGCGGTGGCGCTGCTGCGCGATTTCGATCACAGCGGTGTGCTCTGGCTCAGCCGGACGGAAGATGGCGGACGCACATGGTCGACCGCGACGCGCACCGACCGGCCCAATCCCGGCGCGCCGGTCGCGGCGCTGTCGCTGGGGGATGGGCGGCTGTTGATGGCGGCCAATGACGATCCGGCCGCGCCGAACGACCTGGTGCTTTCCCTGTCACGGGATTCGGGCGAGACATGGCGCGCCTTGCACCGGTTCACCGGGGACGGTGCGCTGCGCTATCCCATGCTGCGCCAGGTCGGCGATGACCTGGTTCTGGCCTACTCGACCGGTGGCAAGCGCGGCATCACGGCGCACGTGTTCAATGCAGCCTGGATATCGGTGCAATGACCGGGCGTCTGGAGTGGCTCTGGCTGGCCATCGTATCGGGATGGGTGGCCCATGCACTGACAGTGGGTTGGGCCGGGCCGACCGTGGCGCTTGGGGTGGCGGGGATCGTCGGTGCGTTTGTGATCGGCGCCCGCGCGACCTTGCCCGTTTCGGGCCTTATGGCGCTTTTGTCGCCCGTCGGCGTGGTGCTGCCGGCGCTTGCGGTGCGCGATGTTGCGGGCGATTGGGGAATGCCGGTCGCGATGTTCGAAACCTCGGCGCTGATCGCGTTTCTGGCCGCGCATCTGATGCTGCTTGCCTCGGCCATGGGGGCGGTGCCCGTCGATCTCTACCGGACCGGCTATGCGCCGGTCCCCGTTGCGCTGATGGTTCTGGCGGTCTGCGCCTACGGCATGATCACCGGCACCCTGTTTCTTCCGCTCGTCGTGGTGATCGGGCAGGCGCTGTGGATGACGCGCCTGGGCAGCAGCAACTGGTTCGATCACGTGTCACACGCGCTGCTTGTGCCGGTCGTTGTCGTCGTGCTGATCCTGCGACTGGTGTGATCTGTTCCCGGCAAGAACAAACGCTCAGGGGATGGGCGCGACCAGGGCGTCGGTCAGGCTGCAATCCCGGACCACGTCGCGGCCGCAGGGCGTCGGGTCGAGATCACGGGTAAGGCAAAGGCGCGCCTCCTGTATGCGCCCTGCGCGGCAGGTGATGGTCAACATGTCGGCAGACCACCCGGGGTTGGCATCGAGAAAGGCCCGCTCGACCGTTGCCGCCGACATCCGCGTCGGCCCGGAAAGCGCGCGAAATGTCTCTGGACGTGTGACGCGCGCATAGGCGGCGCGGGCCGCCGCATGGTAGGCAGCACCCGAAAGCCCCGAACAGGTGCCGTGCTTGTCCCATTGATACCGCGCCAGACCGGCGCTGCCCATGATATCGGCCATGGCATCGGTCATCGCCCGCGTCGGGGGGCGGTGCGGGCTGCGGCAATATTCGGGCCAACCGCGATGATATTGCGGCCAGAGACCGTGAAGGATCCAGCCGTGATCCGACGCAGCGTCACATTGCGCCGCATCGCGGGCCGCGCCGTCCAGCGCGCACCACGTGGGGGACCAGCTCAGGGCGAGGATGTAGTAGTCGAACGCCCCCGCGCGCGGCTCTGACGCCGAAAGCGTCAGCGGCAACAGACCCAACACCATCAACAGCGCATGACGCATTCTTTGGTCTTTCATTTTTTCGACGAGGTAAGTATATGCATCTTAAGTTCCCCTACAATGGAAACCCGTTCCGGCCCGTCCGGAACCGCCTTTCAGGCGCCGGAGAAGATTTGGGTGAAGGAGACCTGAGACATGTCAAAGCCGATCATGACCAAGGCCACCGCCGTCTGGCTGGTGGACAACACGACGATCAGCTTCAAGCAGATTGCCGATTTCTGCGGCCTGCACGAACTGGAGGTGCAGGGCATTGCCGATGGCGACGTGGCCGCAGGTGTCAAGGGGTTCGACCCCATTGCCAACAACCAGTTGACCCAAGAGGAAATCGACCGCGCGCAGGCTGATCCGCTGCACGCGCTCAGGCTCAAGCACTATGCCGCGGCGCAGGGCGAGGAGAAGCGGCGCGGCCCGCGTTACACGCCGCTGTCAAAGCGGCAGGACCGGCCGAACGCGATCCTGTGGCTGGTGAAGTTCCATCCCGAACTGGCCGACAGCCAGATCTCGAAGCTGGTGGGCACGACCAAACCGACCATCACGTCGATTCGCGAACGCACGCACTGGAATATTTCGAATATGCAGCCCATCGACCCCGTGGCGCTTGGGTTGTGCAAGCAGTCCGAGCTGGACACGGCGGTGCAGAAGGCGGCGGCAAAGAAGGCGCGGGAAGGCGAAGCGCTGACCGACAACGAGCGTCGCAAGCTGCTGAGCACCGAACAGAGCCTGGACGCGGACACGGAACCGCGCATGCCGTCGGCGATCGAAGGGCTGGAAACCTTCACGCTGGCACAAAAGGCCGAGGCCGAGGAAGACGCGCCGCAACAGGATTACGATGCGGACAGCTTCTTCAACCTGCCGGACACATCCGACGAGGATGACGAGGACGATACCGACAAGCGCTAGGTGCGATGCCGGGCCGGTCGGTCGTCACCGTCTGGCCCGGCGTTGTCTCAGCCGAAAACGCGGGTGAGCGCCGCGTCGGTTGCCGAGACGATCTGGTCGATATCGTCGCGGGTCGCGATCAGCGCGGGCGAATAGCACAGCGTGTTGTTGAAGCCCGGAACCGACCGATTCGTCGCGCCGATCACCACACCTTGGGCCATGCAGTCGGCGACCACGGCCTGCACCATCTTTTCCGGTGCCGGATCCTTGGTGGTGCGATCCGCCACCAGCTCGGCGCCCAGAAACAGGCCCTTGCCGCGCACATCGCCGATGACGGCGTGCTTGTCCTGCAGCGCACGCAACTGATCGAGCATGTAGTCGCCCATGGCGTTGGTGTTTTCGAGCAGATCTTCATCCTCGATGATGGCCATGTTTTCCAGCGCCGCGGCCGGCCCGGCCGTGCAGCCGCCGAAGGTCGAGATGTCGCGGAAATAGTTCATCGGATCGCTCGCGTCGTCCTTGAAGAGGTCGAATACCCTCTCGTTGGTCACGCAGCAGGCGATCGCGGCATAGCCCGATGCCACGCCCTTGGCCATTGTCACGAAATCGGGCTCGACCCCGTAATGCTGGTAGCCGAACCATGTGCCGGTGCGCCCGACACCGCAGACCACCTCGTCGATATGCAGCAGGATGTCATACTTGCGGCAGATCTCCTGCACGCGGGGCCAGTAGCCCTCTGGCGGGACGATCACACCGCCGCCGGCGGTCACCGGTTCCAGACACAGCGCGCCCACGGTATCAGGGCCTTCGGCGAGGATCACCTCCTCGATGGCGTTGGCGGCGGCTTCGCCATACGCCTCGCCCGTCAGATCCCATTGCGCGCGGTATTCCAGGCAATGCGGCACGCGCACGAAACCCGGTGTGAAGGGACCGTAATGCGCGTTGCGTTCGTCCTGGCCCCCCGCCGAAAGGCAGGCGATGGTCGTTCCGTGATAGTCGCGCTCGCGGTAGAGGATCTTGTGTTTCTTCCCACCATGGCGCTTGTGCGCGATCTGGCGCACCATCTTGAAGGCCTTCTCGTTCGCCTCGGAACCGGAGTTTGTGTAATAGACCCGGCTCATCCCCGGCATTTTCGAGATCAGCTTTTCGGAAAACATCGCGCCCGGAATCGACCCGGCCGAGCCCGCGAAATAGGGCAGCTGGATCAGCTGGTCGCGCACCGCGTTGGCGATGCGTTCGCGCCCGTAGCCCACGTTCACCGTCCAGACACCGCCGGAAACGGCGTCGATATGTTCGCGTCCCTTCTGGTCCCAGACGCGCATCCCGCGCCCCTCGACGATGATGCGCGGGTCGCTTTTCGCGTCCGGGCCGGTCCAGCCGGCGTGCTGGATCAGGTGATGCCAGACATGCGCGCGATCGGCCTCGACCACGTGGCTGATATCGTTTTCGCGAAGTTTGCCGTCCATGGCGGGGCTCCATCAGGTTTGGGCCGGCGCAATCAGGCGGCCCCGTGGCAAGAAAGATCCGTGTTCCGTGGGTCGTCGCACAACGCCTACACCGCACAGACAGGATCGCGGGAATATGCCCGAGTATAGGCAGTTTTTCGATTGCGGGGCAATCGGGCATCATCGGACGGGCATGCGGTATCTCGCCTGCGTGCCGGCCGCGCGGGGTCCAAGGTCACATGACCGGCGTCTTGCAACCTTACCGGCCCCGCCAAAAAACCGACCATGCCGCGCCACGGACATTTTCCGACGCTTGCAGGCCGTCGAACGATGCGGGGGCGCGTATGGTTCGCCAAACGCAGCGCGTCACAGTCAGGATAGCCGACATGCAGGATCCTCTCGTCGTTTTCACACCTTCGGGCAAGCGCGGCCGCTTTCCCGCGGGTACACCGGTTCTGACCGCGGCGCGGCAGCTCGGGGTCGATCTCGATTCGGTCTGCGGCGGGCGGGGGATCTGCTCGAAATGCCAGATCACGCCGGGCTATGGAGACTTCTCCAAGCACGGCGTCACCGTGCACGCGGACGCGCTGTCGGACTGGAACAGCGTCGAGGCGCGCTATGACGCCAAGCGCGGGCTGAAACCCGGGCGGCGGCTGGGATGCCAGGCGCAGATCCGGGGCGACGTGGTGATCGACGTGCCGGCGGAGTCCCAAGTGCACAAGCAGGTGGTGCGCAAGGCCGCGTCGAGCCGCGTGATCGCCATGGACCCCGCGACCAAGCTGTATTTCGTCGAGGTGGACGCGCCTGACATGCACGAGCCGACCGGCGATCTGGAACGGCTGGCCCGCGCACTGAGGCGCGAATGGGGCATCGATGCCATCCGCGCCGACCTGTCGCTGCTGTCGAAGCTGCAGCCGGTGCTGCGCAAGGGCAAGTTCGGGGTGACGGTCGCGCTGCACCGCGCGCATTCGGGCGATCCCGCGCAGGTGCTGGAGATCTGGCCGGGGCTGCACGAGGACGGGCTTTACGGGCTGGCGATCGATCTGGGCAGCACCACCATCGCCGCGCATCTGACCGACCTCGTGACCGGAGAGGTCAAGGCGTCGGCCGGCATCATGAACCCGCAGATCCGCTTCGGCGAGGACCTGATGAGCCGGGTCAGCTACGCGATGATGAACCCCGGCGGCGACACGGAAATGACGACGGCGGTGCGCGACGCGATCAACACGCTGGCGCAGGATATCGCCGGCGAGGCCGGGATCGACGCCCATCTGATCGTCGAGACGGTGTTCGTATGCAACCCGGTTATGCATCACCTGCTTCTTGGGATCGACCCGGTGGAGCTGGGGCAGGCGCCCTTCGCCTTGGCCACGTCGAACAGCCTCGCGCTGGATGCCAGGGATCTCGATCTTGCCGCGATCAATCCGCGCGCGCAGGTCTATATCCTGCCCTGCATCGCGGGCCATGTGGGCGCCGATTGTGCCGCCGTGGCCCTGTCCGAAGAGCCGGGCAAGTCCGAGGATCTGGCGCTGATCGTCGATGTGGGCACCAATGCCGAGATCCTGCTGGGCGACCGCACGCGCGTTCTGGCCTGTTCCTCGCCCACCGGACCGGCCTTCGAAGGCGCGCAGATATCGTCCGGGCAGCGCGCCGCGCCCGGCGCCATCGAGGCGATCCGCATCGACCCCGACACCAAGGAACCGCGCTTTCGTGTCATCGGCTGCGAGAAATGGTCCGATGAGGACGGCTTCGCGGGCGAGGTCGGCGCGGGCGGCATCACCGGCATCTGCGGATCGGGCATCATCGAGGCGGTGGCGGAATTGCGCATCGCCGGGCTGCTGGACGATAGCGGGCTTCTGGGCTCGGCCGAGGCGACGGGCACGCACCGCATGCAGGCCGAGGGACGCACCCATGCCTACGTGATCCATGACGGGACGGACGATGGCGGGCCGCGCGTGACCGTGACCCAGGGCGACATCCGCGCCATCCAGCTTGCGAAATCCGCGCTTTACGCGGGCGCGCGGCTGCTGATGGACGAGCGCGGCGTGGACAAGGTAGACCGCGTGGTGCTGGCCGGCGCGTTCGGCGCGCATATCTCGCCGCTGCACGCGATGGTGCTGGGGATGATTCCGGACGTGCCGCTGGAAAAGGTCACGTCGGCGGGCAATGCCGCAGGCACCGGCGCGCGCATCGCGCTGTGCAACGTCGCCGCCCGGCGCGAGATCGAGCGCGTGGTGGGCGAGATCACCAAGGTCGAGACCGCGATAGAGCCGAAATTCCAGGAACATTTCGTCGCCGCCAACGCGATCCCGCACAAGACCGATCCTTTCCCGGAACTGGCCCGAATCGTGACGCTTCCGCAGCCTCACTTCAACACCGGCGGCGATGGCGGTGCAGAAGGCGGACGACGCCGGCGCCGGCGGGCCTGATGTCACACGCGCTGCTGCCCGTCGGGGGGCGTGAGGATCGGCCGCAAGAGGGCGAGGGGATGCGCCCGCAGCGACAGTTGCAGCGCCGCGTAATCCTCGACCATCTCTTCGCCAAGGGTCATCCGGGGCAGATGCGCCGCCGGCTCGTCCATTGCCTCGCCGTCGATGTCATGCGCGAATAGCGGCAGAGGATGGGGCGACCGGATCGCCTTGGCCTGCCAGAGCGCGTCGCGCCGCGACAGACCGAGGGCGGCAAAGCAATCGGCCTCGGCCAGCCGGGCCAGCAGCGTCGGGTCGAGCCCGGCGCGCCGCCAGACATCTTCGGGGCCGGTATAGCCGTTGCCGCGCGCCGCCGCGATCCAGTCGGCCTCGTCCCGGGCGAGGCCCCTGATCTGGCGAAACCCCAGTCGCAGCGCGAGCCCGCCCTGTGCGTCCGGCTCCAGCGTGTTGTCCCAGTACGAGGCGTTGATGCAGACCGGCCGCACCGTCACCCCGTGCGCGCGCGCGTCCCGCACGATCTGCGCGGGTGCGTAGAAGCCCATGGGCTGCGCGTTGAGCAGCGCGCAGGCGAAGACGCCTGGGTGGTGATGCTTGATCCACGCGCTTGCATAGACGAGATGCGCGAAGCTGGCCGCGTGGCTTTCGGGAAAGCCGTAGCTGCCGAACCCCTCGATCTGCGAAAAACAGCGCTCGGCGAAGTCCATGTCGTAGTTGTTGGCGCGCATGCCCTTCAGGAAGCGGGTGCGGAACTCGCTGACATTGCCGTGGCGCTTGAAGGTGGCCAGTGCCCGGCGCAGGCGGTCGGCCTCATCAGGGGTAAATCCCGCGCCGATGATCGCGATCTGCATCGCCTGTTCCTGGAACAGCGGCACGCCAAGGGTCTTGGCCAGCACCCGGCCCAGTTCGTTTGACGGGAAATGCACCGCTTCCTCGCCGTTGCGGCGGCGGATGAAGGGATGCACCATGTCGCCCTGAATGGGGCCGGGGCGGATGATCGCCACCTGAATCACGAGGTCGTAGAAGGTCTTGGGGCGCATGCGCGGCAAGAAGTTCATCTGCGCGCGGCTTTCCACCTGAAACACCCCAAGGCTGTCGGCGCGGGCCAGCATGGCATAGACTTTCGGGTCCCCGGACGGCAGGGTGGCCAGCGTGTGGCGCTGTCCGCGATGCTGGTGCAGCAGGTCGAAGGCCTTGCGGATGCAGGTCAGCATGCCAAGCGCAAGCACATCGACCTTGAGGATGCCAAGCGCGTCGATATCGTCCTTGTCCCAGCATATGACGGTGCGGTCGGCCATGCTGGCATTTTCGATCGGCACCAGCTCGTCAAGCCGGCCTTCGGTGATGACGAAGCCGCCGACATGCTGGCTGAGATGGCGGGGAAAGCCGGTGATCTCGGCCACCAGATCAAGCGTCAGCGCAAGGCGCGGGTCGCCCGCCTCAATCCCCAGTTCGCGCAGACGCGCGGTGTCGATCCGCCCCTCGCCGCCATGCCCCCAGATCTGCGAGGTCATCGCGCCGAGGATATCCTCGGACAATCCCATGGCGCGGCCGACCTCTCGGATCGCGCGTCTTGTGCGGTAATGGATCACCGTGGCGCAAAGCCCGGCGCGGTGCCGGCCGTAGCGGTCGTAGATCCACTGGATCACCTCTTCGCGGCGTTCATGTTCGAAATCGACGTCGATATCGGGCGGCTCGTCGCGGGCCTCGGACACGAACCGCTCGAACACCATGGTGCCCAGTTCGGGACTGACCGAGGTCACGCCAAGGCAATAGCACACCACCGAATTGGCCGCCGAGCCGCGCCCCTGACACAGGATGCCGCGCGACCGGGCAAAGTCCACAACGTCATGCACGGTCAGGAAATAGGGCTCATAGCGCAGCTTGGCGATAAGGGCCAATTCGTGGGCCAGCATGTCGCGCACCCGCTGCGACGCACCCCCCGGATAGCGCCAGTCGAGCCCGGCAAGCGCCAGCCGCCGGAGCCGGTGGGTCGGGGTCTCGTCACCGGCAACCTCGCTGGGATATTCATGGCGCAGCTCGTCCAGCGAAAAGTTCAGCCGCCCAGCGAGGGTTTCGGCGCGCGTGATCGCCGCCTCGTGCCCTGCAAAAAGGCGGCGCATCTCGGACCCCGAGCGCAGGCGCTGTTCGGCATTGGGCAGGGCGTGGCGGCCAAGGGTCTCGACCGTCACGCCCAACCGGATCGCGCTGAGGACATCGGCAAGTCGGCGGCGCTGCGCGCGGTGCAGGATCGGGCAGGCGGCGGCCAGCGTCGGCAGCCCGAGCCGGTCCGCGCGCCGCGTCAGCCGGTCGAAGCGCCCCGGATCGCGCCCGTCGTAATGCGGGCGCAGCACCAGGTGCATGCGGTCGCCGTGGCGTGCGGCCAGCCGTTTGGCCTGCGCCGTCCAGTCCCGCCCGCGCCCCGGATGCAGCAAAAGATGCAGCCCCGCGGCCCCGTCCAGAAGGTCCGCGAGGCGCAGGTCGCAGTCGCCCTTGGGCGCGCGCCGCCGCCCGAGGGTCAGCAGACGGCAAAGGCTGGCCCATCCCCGCCGGTCCTCGGGCAGGGCGGTGATTTCCAGCCCCTCGCGCAGCATCAGTTTTGCCGCGGGAATCAGGCGCGGGGTGCAGGTCCAACGCGGTTCTGTCGGCCACGGTGCGGGCGGGCCGATCGGGCCATCGCGCGCCTCAAGCGTCTGCCGTGCGGCCACCTGCCGCGCGATTTCGCGCGCGCGGCTGTGCGCACGCACGATGCCCGCCACGGAATTGACATCGGCGATCGCCACCGCCGACAGGCCCAGCTCTGCGGCACGCTCCATGTACTCCTCGGGGTGGGCGGCCCCGGTGAGGAAGGTGAAGTTCGACGTGGCGGACAGTTCGGCAAAGGACATGAGGGCAGGGCGACTCGGCATGTGTGGCAGCACATCGGGAGTATATTCCTGTTTTGTTCTCATTTCGAGTCTTGAGGGGCAGCATGTGGACGGTTGGACCTGATTGACGTCGGTGGTTCGTTCCCGACCTTCGACTTTTTCCCCGCGCGGCTTTCCTCCTGAGCTGTGAAGATCCGCGACAGGCCATGACCCGCCCGTTACGCGAAATTCCGATCCCGCGAACGAAAACCGCGCGGCCCGTATCCGGGCCGCGCGGCAGGTGGTCATGCGTGGGTGTGGCGATCCATCACTTCAGATCGAAGCGGTCGGCGTCCATCACCTTGGTCCATGCGGCGACGAAGTCGTGCACGAACTTCTCGGCATTGTCGTCCTGGGCGTAGACCTCGGAATAGGCCCGCAGGATCGAGTTGGAGCCGAACACGAGATCGGCGCTTGTCGCCGTCCACTTGGGCGTGCCGGTCTTGCGATCCCGCAGTTCGTACATGTTCTCTCCGGTCGGTGCCCAGTTATAGCCCATATCCGTGAGGTTCACGAAGAAGTCCGGTGTCAACGCACCGACGCGATCGGTGAACACGCCATGCGCGGTGCCAGCGTGGTTGGTTCCGAGCACCCGCATGCCGCCGATCAGCACCGTCATCTCGGGACCGGTCAGGCCCATGAGTTGCGCGCGGTCCAGAAGCGCCTCTTCGGGGGCCACCGTATTGTCATCGGCGTGCCAGTTGCGGAAACCGTCCGAGCGCGGCTCAAGCACGTCGAAACTGTCGGCATCGGTCATCTCGTCGGTGGCGTCACCGCGGCCCGGCGAGAACGGCACGTCGATGTCAAAGCCGGCTTTCCTGGCCGCCTGCTCGACCCCGAGATTGCCGGCGAGAACGATCACGTCCGCAAGGCTCGCGCCGGTCTCGGCCGAGATACCCTCGAGCACGCCCAGCACGCGGGTCAGACGCTCGGGTTCGTTGCCTTCCCAGTCCTTTTGCGGGGCAAGACGGATGCGTGCGCCATTGGCGCCGCCGCGCTTGTCGGATCCGCGGAAGGTGCGGGCACTGTCCCAGGCGGTGTTGACCATGTCGCTCAGCGACAGGCCGCTTTCGGCGATCCGGTTCTTCACGGTCTGCACATGGTAGTCGGTCGGGCCGGCGGGCACCGGATCCTGCCAGATCAGATCCTCTTCGGGGACGTCCGGCCCGTGGTAGTTGGCCTTGGGGCCCATGTCGCGATGCGTCAGCTTGAACCACGCGCGCGCGAACGTGTCGGCGAGGTAATCGGGATTCTTGTAGAACCGCTCGACGATCTCGCGATAGACCGGATCGACCTTCATCGCCATGTCGGCGTCGGTCATGATCGGGTTGTGCTTGACCGACGGATCGGTCGCGTCCGGCACCTTGTGCTCTTCGGCGATGTCCACCGGCTCCCATTGCCAGGCACCCGCGCGGGACTTGACCGCTTGCCATTCATATCCAAGCAGCAATTCGAGATAGCCGTTGTCCCATTGCGTCGGGTTCGAGGTCCACGCCCCTTCGAGGCCAGAGGTGTGCGCGGTGTTAGCCGTGTTCTTAAACCCGGAATTGTGCCAGCCGAGACCCGCTTCTTCGAGGGGTGCACTTGCCGGTTCGGGGCCTATCTCGGCATCGAGACCGTGACACTTGCCGACGGTGTGGCCGCCGACGGTCAGCGCCGCGGTTTCCTCGTCGTTCATCGCCATGCGCGCAAAGGTGACGCGCACGTATTCGGCCGTCAGGGCCGGGTCCGGGTTTCCGTTCACGCCCTCGGGGTTCACGTAGATCAGGCCCATATGCGATGCGGCCAGCGGATTGTACATCGTGTTGGGGTCGCTCACATCCTCGGTACGCTCTTCGGAATCGGCCAGCAGCACGCTGTCACTGCCCCAGTTGATGTCGATTTCCGGACCCCAGATATCCTCGCGGCCGAAGCCGAAGCCGAATGTCTTCAGACCCATCGATTCATAAGCCATCGTGCCCGAGAGCACGATCAGGTCCGCCCAGGATACCTTGTTGCCGTATTTCTTCTTCAGCGGCCAAAGCAGACGGCGCGCCTTGTCGAGGCTGGCATTGTCGGGCCACGAATTCAGCGGCATGAAGCGAATGTTGCCGGTGCCGGCGCCGCCGCGCCCGTCGCCCAGCCGGTAGGAGCCCGCCGCGTGCCATGCGAGCCGAATCATCAGGCCGCCATAATGGCCCCAGTCCGCCGGCCACCATTCCTGGCTGTCGGTCATCAGCGCGACCATGTCTTTCTTGAGCGCCTCGACGTCCAGTTTCTCGACTTCTTTCGAATAGTCGAAATCCAGACCCATCGGATTGGTCTTGGTGTCGTGCTGATGCAGAATGTCGAGGTTGAGCGAATTTGGCCACCATTGCGTGACGCTCTTGCCGCTTTCGGTCATGCCGCCATGCATGACCGGGCATTTGGCCATATCGTTGCCGTCCATAATGTCCTCCAATCCAGTTGGTGTCTGTAAGCTGTTGCAGCGTGCCATGATCAAAGGCTTCGCCGCTCGCGTATTGTATAAACCGCCCGAGAAATTAGGGGAAGTTCTCTTTGATGATGATATTGATAGCTTTTGATTATGACATCCGTTGTTGTTTCGGCGTAGAGACAGATCACCGACGCACATGATCCGATACGCGTGTTCATGGCATGAGCCGTGCCACCAGCCCCGGCAAATCCGCGAAATCCGTAAAGGCGCAGGCATGCGAGATCTCGTTCACGAGTGTCTTGCGATAACCTTCTGTATAAAGCACAAAACGCTGCCCTGCGCGCTCTGCCGTCTCGGCATCGATTTCGCTGTCGCCGATGTAAAGCACCTCGCGCGCGCCGATAGCGCGGATTGTCGCCTGTAACGGGGCCGGGTCGGGTTTGCGCACGGGCAGGCTGTCACCGCCGATCACGGTGTGGAAGTGTCCGGCAAGCCCCAGATGCGTCAGCACGGCGCGTGTCGGGCGTTCGGGTTTGTTGGTGCAGACCCCAAGCGCCAGACCGTCAGATGTCAGCATCGAAAGCGCCTCTGGCACGCCGGCATATGCCCGCGTCAGCGTCACGGCCGTCTCGTAATCCGCCATGAACGCCTCGACCAGACGCGCGTGCAGCGCCGCATCCTGCCCATGGCCCCGCGCGGTCAGACAGCAGCGGATGAAGTGCGGTACACCATTGCCGATGAAGCCGCGGGTTTCCTGCGGCGAGAACGGCGCGAACCCGTGGCGTTGCATGACCCGGTTGGCTGCCGCATGGATATCGGGCGCACTGTCGATCAGTGTCCCGTCAAGGTCGAAGATGACGGCCCGGCTCATGCCATCGTGCCGGTCTCGATCTCGGCGGCGCGGCGGATGGCGCGGATGTTGTCGCCATAGGGTGCCGGAGTGTCGACCGAGCCGCCCTTGAACACGGCCGATCCGGCCACCAGCACATCCGCCCCGGCAGCGGCCATGAGGGGCGCCGTCTCGGGCGTGATGCCGCCGTCGATCTCGATATGGATTGGCCGGTCGCCGATCATCGTGCGCAAGCGCCGGACCTTGTCGATCTGGCTGTGGATGAATTTCTGCCCGCCAAATCCGGGGTTGACCGTCATCACGCAGACGAGGTCCACCATGTCGAGCAGGTTTTCCACCCCGTCGAGCCCGGTACCGGGATTGAGCGCGAGCCCCGCCTTGCAGCCTGCCCCGCGGATGGCCTGCAATGTGCGGTGGATATGCGGCCCGGCCTCGATATGCGCGGTCAGGATGTCGGCGCCGGCCTGTGCGAACGCGTCGATATAGGGATCGACCGGGGCGATCATCAGATGCACGTCCATCACCGTGCCGATATGCGGACGGATCGCGGCGCAAAGCGGCGGCCCGAAGGTCAGGTTCGGCACGAAATGCCCGTCCATCACGTCCACATGCACCCAGTCACAGCCTTGGGCCTCGATTGCCCGGATCTCGGCCCCGAAATTGGCGAAATCCCCTGAAAGAATGGACGGGGCGATCTTGATCGAACGGTCGAAGGTCATGCCGGGCTCCTGTCAGCACTGGATGCGATGCAGATGCGCCCCGCGCGCCGCAAGGTCAAGACCTCGGGGGGCGATCGAGGGCCGTGTGCCGCCGTAGGAACCACGGGGTGGCAGAGACGATCACCACGCCCTGCCGGATGATGCACCCGAAGCCCCGTGGTGATCGGCATTATGACCGGACCTGTTCGGCGTCGATACGGATCGGGCCCCTGTCCGTTTCGGCAAATTGGCACTCTCGATCGCCGGGAGGGCCTCGCAATTTTTCCGCCGATCGGCGGAAGGTATCGATGCGTGCAGCGGCGGCGGAACCTGTCGCCGGTGCGGCGTCGCATTCAAGATCGTGGGTGACGTTGGTCGCTGCATGCCGCATTATGGCGAAGAACCAATGGTATTTCACAAACAGGGACACGCAGTGACCATCGACGATTTCGAGACCGCCAGCGTCGGCATAACCACGCGGGATGCGGCAGCCCGCCACGGCGCCGGTGGCATGGCATCCATCTATGCGGACGGTCAACCGACCCCACACGAGCGGATGCCGACCGACATTGAAATGGCTGCCGTTGCGGTGCCGGATCTGGCCGGGGCAGGCGTTTGAGCACGGACCTGGACATCGCACGCGTGACGGCGTGGCTGACAGAGGCTTTGCCGGGCTTCGAGGGACCGGTCACGGCGGAGAAATTCAGTGGCGGGCAGTCCAATCCCACCTACCGGCTGACGACACCCGCACATACCTATGTCCTGCGCCGCAAGCCTTTTGGCGTGCTGCTGAAATCCGCCCATGCCGTGGATCGCGAGTTTCACGTACAGCGCGCGCTCTGGTCCACGGATGTCCCGGTGGCGCGCATGCATGTGCTGTGCGAAGATGACAGCGTGATCGGCGCGCCTTTCTACGTCATGGACGAGGTGCCGGGACGCGGGTTCGATGCGCCCGCGATGCCGGGCATGACCCCCGAGACGCGCCACGCCGTCATGGGCGAGATGAACCGCGTCCTTGCGGCCATCCATGACGTGGATCTGAGTGCGTCGGGCCTGTCGGATTACGGGCCCACCGGCAACTATTACCGTCGCCAGATCGAGCGATGGACGGCGCAATACGAGGTCACGGCGACCGAGGATCTGCCGCACATGACCACGCTGATGACGTGGCTCGACGCGCATGTGCCGCCCGATGACGGGCAGCGCACGCTGGTTCATGGCGACTACCGGCTGGACAACCTTCTATTCGCGCCCGATGGCCACGACTGCGTCGCGGTGCTCGACTGGGAGCTTTCGACCGTCGGTCATCCCTATGCCGACCTTGCGGCGGTCATCATGCAATGGTCCATGCCCGCCACGTCCGAGGGGCGCGGGCTGGCCGGGGTGGATCGCGCGGACCTCGGCCTGTGGTCGGATGCGGATTTCATCACCCGGTATTGCGAGCGCCGGGGCATCGGCCCCATCGAGAATTTCCACTTTTATCTCGCCTTCAGCTATTTTCGCATGGCCGCCATCCTGCAGGGTGTCCGGAAACGTGCGCTTGACGGCAACGCCTCGGATCCCGCGCGCGGGTTGAGGCTGGGACGGTACGTGCCGGAATTTGCCGCCGCAGGGCTTGACGCAACAAGAGACGCCAGATGACAGACAAGATCGACCCCGCCCTGATCGAGGCCCCCTCGGCCCTGCAAACGCATCTCGGGTATCGCCTGACGATCTGGTCGGAGGATTACGCCCGGGTCGAATTGCCCCTGACCGCGGAACTCATGAACCGGCAGGGGCTACCGCATGGCGGGATGCATGCCACGCTTCTCGACACCGCCATGGGATTTTGCGGTTGCTATACCGGCGATCCCGAGCGGGCACAGATGGCGCTGACCCTGTCGCTGACGGTCAACTATCTGTCACAAGCGCGCGGCGACCTGTTGATCGCCGATGCACACCGCAGGGGCGGCGGCCAAAGCACCTTTTTCGCCGACGCGACGGTGCGCGACGCGCATGACACCCTGATCGCAACGGGCAGCGGCGTGTTTCGCTATCGGCGCACCTGAGGCGTTAACGCCCGACGCCCCTGTTTCGGTGCCCGGTATAATGGATGGCCCGTCGCCCGATCGGTCGCCGGACCCAGGCTCACGTGCCGCAGAATGTCGCCCGAACCACCTCGGCCGGCGCGGGCGGGCGGCGCAGATCACCGGCATCAGGGTTGTCCGCAAAGGGGTCGGACAGGACCGCGATCATCCGCTCGAACGGTGCGAAATCGCCAGCCACGGCTGCCTCGATCATCTGCTCGACCCGATGATTGCGCGGGACAACATTAGGGTTCGCCGCCCGCATCGTCGCGTCGGGATCGACCTCTTTCGCAAGCCGGTCGGACCATCTCTCGGCCCATGTGTCGAACGCCGCGGGGTCGGTGAACTCCCGACGGGCCGTTCCGTCGATCAAGCCGCGGAACGTGTTGGTGAAATCGGCGCGCCCTTCGGCCATCAGCGCCAGAAGCGCGTCCACCAGCGCTGCATCCTCTGTCCCGGCCTCGGCAATGCCGATCTTGCGCGCGAACAGGCGCTGCCGCTCGGCCTCGATCAGTTCGGGCATGGCGTGAACGCGCGCGGTGAAATCCTCTATCGCGTCATCCTGATCGGGCATCAGCGGCACAAGCGTGGTGGCAAATTGCGCCATGTTCCAGACGATCACCCGTGCCTGATTGTCATACCCGTAGCGCCCATGGGCGTCGATGGAACTGTAGACCGTCTGCGGATCGTAGGCATCCATGAAGGCGCATGGGCCATAGTCGATCGTTTCGCCAGATATCGCGGTATTGTCGGTGTTCATCACGCCGTGAATGAACCCGACCGACATCCATTGCGCCACAAGCCGCGCCTGCCTGCGGATGACCTCTGACAGCAGGTCGGCGGGGCTTTCGGCCTGGGGGTGGTGCCGCGCGACGGTATAGTCGTACAGCGCGCGCAATCCGTCCATGTCACGACGTGCCGCGAAATACTGGAACGTGCCCACGCGGATGTGGCTCGACGCCACGCGCGTCAGGATGGCACCGGGAACGCCGCCCGCCTCGCGGTAGACCGGCTCTCCGGTGGCGACGGCGGCGAGCGCGCGGGTGGTCGGGATGCCAAGGGCATGCATCGCCTCGGAGACGACATATTCGCGCAAAACCGGGCCAAGCCACGCGCGCCCGTCCCCCATTCGGCTGTAGGGCGTGGGTCCGGACCCCTTCAACTGGATATCCCGGCGATGGCCGTGCCTGTCCACCACCTCGCCCAGAAGCAGCGCACGGCCATCGCCAAGCTGCGGCGAGAAGCCGCCGAACTGGTGCCCGGCATAAACCTGCGCCAGGGGATCGGCCCCCTCGGGCACATCGTTGCCGGCAAACACCTGGGCCAGCGTCGCGTCATCCGAGACCGGTATCCCCAGATCTGCGGCCAGATCGGTGTTGAACCTGATAAGGCGAGGCGCCCGGACCGGCACGGCGGTTTGCCGGGTAAAGAAACGAGGCGGCAATGTGCCGTAACTGTTCGCGAAGGGTATGTTCATGTCCATGTCATCAACATAATCACGATGCCCGGCGTGTCTACATCTCGCGGGTCATGAGAACGTGATCCTCGCAGGGTGTGAAGCGTAATCTCTCGTACAGCTTGCGCGCCTTCACGTCGTCACGCTGCACTTGAAGATGCAGGGACCGAAGCCCCGCACCGGCCAGCGCCTTGGGCAGCGCGCTCATCACCTCCGACCCGATGCCCCGGCCGCGCACGGCACGGCGTATGTAAAGTTCATCGACCACCCCGTCTAGCCCGGCGGACCTGACCGACCAACCGAAGCTGAGGATCACGTACCCGATCGGCGCGCGCGCCGGACCGATGAGATAGGCAACACCATGGGGGCTTCCGTCCAGAAGAGGGGTCAACGCGGCAATGCGCGTCGCCTCGTCCTGCGCGATACCGATCTCTGCGTGGAACGCCGCGACAAGCTGCGCCAGTCGATCCAGATCGTCGGGCCGCGCCAGCGTCAGTGCCGTCATAGCCGTGCCAGCCTTTCAATCAGAAAGTCGAAGAATTCCTTTGCGTCGATGTCATTCAGCATCGTGGCGTTCGGTGCGCGACCGTGCGCGCCCGGCCAGTCCATCTCGGTCATGCCGCGGGTGTCCTCGTCGTCGGTTTCGACCGTGAGGTTGACCTTGGAGGATCGAAACAGATCGGGGCGCAACAGCCACCCGATCGTGCAGGGGTCGTGCAGGGGGGCGCCGGCCTCGCCGTAGCGCTCGGGATCGTAGCGCTCGATGAACCCGGTCAGATCGGCCACGGCGCGCCCGACGGGCGTGCCGATCGCACGCATCGCGGCGTTGCGCGGCGGCGTGACCAGCGCCCTGTGCGTCACGTCGAGCGGGACGAGGGTCAGCGGTGCGCCGGCATGCATCACGATGTCTGCCGCCTTTGCATCGACATGCATGTTGAATTCCGCATGGGGTGTCACGTTGCCGCCGACATGCTGCGCGCCCCCCATCACAACGATCTCGCGCAGTTTCGCGGCGATGTCCGGGGCGGTCTCGAACGCGGTCGCGAGATTGGTGAGCGGGCCGAGCGCCACAAGGGTCACCGTGCCCGCCGGATGCGCCCGCACGGTGTCGATGATGAACTCCACAGCGTGGCGCGATTGCACGGGCATTTCCGGCTCTGGCAGGTAGGGGCCGTCCAGCCCGGTCTCGCCGTGCAGATGCGCGGCCGTCACCAGCTCGCCCCCAAGCGGACGATCACACCCGGCAAAGACCGGCACGTCCGCGCGTCCCGCCAGCTCGCAGATGATGCGGGCGTTGCGCGTGGTCAGATCCAGCGTCACGTTGCCGGCCACGCAGGTCAGGCCCAGAACCTCCAGGGCCTCGGGACAGGCGAGAGCCAGAAGGATCGCCACGGCGTCGTCCTGTCCGGGGTCCGTGTCGATGATGATCGGTAACGCTGTCACGTGTCTGTCTCCCCGCGCTTGGCGCGCTGACAATGAGACGGATACACGCCAATGTCCACCGTCCGGGGCGGCCTGTCGCGATGATTTCACCGTCTGCGAATCACGGCCCGTGGTTGCGGATCGGGCTTGTCGACGGCGCGGCATCGCAGGCGCCCGATGCCGCGTGCGCGGGTGTTCCGGCGACGCCGCGAAATATTTCATGGATTTCCACCGCTTGAGTCCGGCTTTCCGGTTTCGTTTTATGGCATTGAGCTTATAGTCGGTCTGGCTCATGCAGCGTGGAACAGGATTGGAGGGGCGACCCGATGATACGATCGGAATTGATCCAGAAGATCGCGGAAGAGAACCCGCATCTTGTGCAGCAGGATGTCGCGCGGATCGTGAATACCATCTTCAGCGAAATCACCGAGGCGCTTGCAAACGGCAACCGGGTGGAACTTCGGGGTTTTGGCGCGTTCTCCGTCAAGAAGAGGGATGCGCGTATCGGGCGCAACCCGCGCACCGGCGAAAGCGTTGCGGTAGAGCAGAAATACGTGCCTTTTTTCAAGACCGGCAAGCTTTTGCGTGACCGGCTGAACGGAAAGTAACCATGCGATATATCAGATATGCCTCCATTGCCATCTTCGCGCTGGCGCTCGTGCTGATCGCGCTCGCCAATCGTGGCGAGGTGACACTTCGGGTGCTGCCCGATGAACTGGCGGGGTTCGCCGCGCTCAACCCGACGTATGAGCTTCCGCTGTTCCTCGTGATCTATGCGGGCATTCTCATGGGGTTGATCGTCGGGTTCATCTGGGAATGGATCCGCGAGGCGGCCGAGCGCAAGGCCGCCGCGCGTCAGGCGCGTGAACTGGCCAGTCTGCGTGCCGAGGTCAAACGTCTCAAGGGCGAGCGGAACAAGGGCAAGGACGACGTGCTGGCGCTTCTGGACGAGGCGGGCTAGATCCAGCCCATGCCCATGGATACCCGCGTCAAGATTTGCGGTCTGACCACCGTACCGGACGTGCTGGCCGCGTCAGAGGCCGGCGCGGCCTATGTTGGTTTCGTGTTCTACGAAAACTCGCCGCGCCATGTGACGCCACAGGCTGCGCGCGCGCTTGCCATCGAGGTTCCGCCCGGAATTGCCAAGGTGGCGCTGGTCGTCGATGCCGGGGATGAGGCGCTGGACGCGCTGACACGGACAGTGCCGCTGGATATGCTGCAACTGCATGGGCGCGAGACGCCGGGGCGCGTGGCCGAGATCAGGGCACGATACGGGCTGCCGGTGATGAAGGCCCTAGGCATTGCCGAGCCTGCGGATCTGGCGCAGATCGGTTCATATGGCGAGGTCGCGGATCAGCTTTTGATCGACGCGAAACCGCCCAAGGGGGCCGACCGGCCCGGTGGCAATGCCGCGGCCTTCGACTGGTCCCTGATCGACGGGTTCGAGTGGCCGCGGCCCTGGCTGCTGGCCGGGGGCCTGACGCCCGAAAACGTGACCGAGGCCGTGCGGCGCACCGGCGCGCGGCAGGTCGATGTGTCGTCGGGTGTGGAAGTATCCCCGGGGTGCAAGGATGCTGATCGCATCCGCGCCTTCATCGCCGCGGCATGTGCCTGACGGTCCGGGCAGTAGCCGGCGGTCAGGGCATGTTCAAACCCCGGCGCGGTTCGAGACTCAGGGCGTCGGGCCAGCCGATGACATATTCTATCCCGGCGATCAGCGCGACCAGTCCGATCACGATCAGCATCAGCCGCACACGGGCCGGGCCGGGCGGATTGCGCGCCCATCTGGCCATGCGCAAAAGCCACGTGATGTTCATGGCGCGACAAACCGCACCGCACCGATATATGGCAGGTTGCGGTCGCGTTGTGCGTAGTCGATCCCGTAGCCGACGACGAATATGTCGGGGCAGTGAAAACCGATCCAGTCGGCGCTGATATCGGCCTCGCGCCGCGACGGCTTGTCCAGCAGCGCGATTGTCCGAAGCCGCGCGGGATTCCGCGCCCGCAGCAGGTGCAGCACATGTGCCAGCGTATGGCCGGTATCCACGATATCCTCGACAACCAGCACGTCACGGCCCGCCACGTCGCCCTGCAAATCCTTGAGAACACGTATTTCCCGGCTGCTTTGCATGGCGTTTCCGTAAGATGAAACCTCGACGAAATCGACCTCGACGGGCAGTGACAGTTCCCGCACCAGATCCGCGATGAAGATGAACGAGCCGCGCAACAGCCCGACCACGACGAGCTTTTCGGTGGTCGCGAACTCGGTCTCGATCTCTTGCGCGAGGGCCTCGATCCGTGCCGCGATGGTCTTGGCCGAGATCAGGGTGTCAATGACATAAGCGTGCTGCGGCATGGTTCCCCCTTGAACTTTCAGCCCGGTTACAGGACAAGGCGCGCCACTGTCACGCGCAATTCGGGGTCTTCATGCCATCACATTCCGAGACACGAAAGCTGCGCTACACGGCCGACCAGATGTATGCATTGGTGGCCGATGTCGCGAACTACCCGCAATTCCTGCCATGGACTGCGGCGGCGCGGGTGCGGCGGGTGACGCCCCAGCCCGACGGGTCCGAGGTGATGGAGGCGGATCTGGTGATCAGTTTCAAGGTGTTCCGCGAACGGTTCGGCAGCCGCGTCGTGCTCTGGCCGCGCGAAAAGCGGATCGAGACCGAATATCTCGACGGGCCGTTCCATCACATGCGCTCGAACTGGGCGTTTCGCGATGTCGAGGGCGGCTGCGAGGTTGGGTTCGACGTGGACTTCGCCTTCAAGAACCGGTTCCTGCAATCGGCGGCCGAGCTTTTTTTCTACGAGGCGATGAAGCGGGTGGTCAAAGCCTTCGAGAAACGCGCGGATGCGCTGTATGGCAATGGTTGAGCCTCGCCTTGTAACCTACTGTTCAAGCGAGTATTTAAGCAAAAACAGCGCGTGATCGCGCGACAATTCGCGCACACGATGACGCCCCTGTGCGCCAAAATCGCAGGTTTGCGTCTGCGTGACCTGTCCGGCGCGGGCGAGGCCGAAACACACGCGACCTTCTGGTTTGTGCTCTGATCCTCCGGGGCCGGCGATGCCGGTGATGGACACGGCAATATCTGCGGGGCTGCGCGCCAGGGCGCCGTCGGCCATTTCGCGGGCGACCTCCTCGGACACGGCTCCGTATTCGGACAGAGTGTCGCGGGATACGCCCAGCATCTCGATTTTCGCCTGGTTGGAATAGGTGACAAAGCCGCGCTCGACCACCGCGGACGAGCCGGGAATATCCGTCAACGCCACGGCCACCATCCCGCCGGTGCAGCTTTCGGCGGTGGCGATCAGGACGCCCTGCGCGCGGGCAAGGTCAAGGATATCGCTGGCCCTCACAGCACAAGGACCCCGTGATACAGAACCGCCGCCAGTATCACACAGAACGCAGCCGCGAGACCGGCGAGAATATCGTCCAGCATCACGCCAAGCGCGTCGTCGCGGCGGTCGGCCCAGCGGATGAGGCCGGGTTTCCAGATGTCGAACAGGCGAAAGGCGGCGAAGGCCAACACCAATCCGGGCCACAGGCTGAGCAGGTTCGCCCCGACATGGGCCGCCCCGAACGAGACCGGAAAGACGGCGAGCCATTGACCCGCAACCTCGTCGATCACGATCTCGGAGGGGTCGTGATCGGCTTTCCCCCTCGTTTCCAAAGATGTGGCCCAAAGCCCTGCCCCAAAGGCGCACAGGATCGCGATCGCAAGGGCCAAGGGGCCACCTGCAACATGCAGCACCCATGCGGCTGGCAGCGCCACCAGTGATCCCCACGTTCCCGGTGCCGGACGCAGGTGGCCGACATGAAAAACGGTTGCTATCAAGTGGCTTATACGCATCTCTTCACCAATGTCACGGCGGCCTGTGCCGCAATGCCTTCTTCCCGCCCGGTAAAGCCCAGCCGTTCCGATGTCGTGGCCTTGACCGAGATGCGATCCGACGCGGTGCCGGTGATCACCGACAGGGCGTGCTGCATCGCCACGGCATGGGGTCCGACCTTGGGTCGTTCACATATGAGCGTGATGTCCATGTTGTTGACTGTAAATCCTTTCGCGGTCGCCATCTCTATCGCATGCCGCAGGAAGATGTGGCTTTCCGCCCCTTTCCATTTCGGCTCTGACGGGGGGAAGTGGCGGCCGATATCCCCTTCTGCCATAGCACCATAAATGGCGTCGGTCAGCGCGTGCATGCCCACATCCGCGTCCGAATGACCCTGAAGCCCGCGGTCATGCGGCACCGCGACGCCGCAGAGCATGCAGTGGTCGCCGGGTCCGAAACGGTGCACATCATAGCCGGTGCCGATGCGTATATCCATTTGATGTTCCAGCAGTTGCGATGCGCGGACAAAGTCGTCAGGGTGGGTGATCTTCAGGTTATCCTCATCCCCTTTGGCAATCGCGACGTCAAGACCGGCGGCCATGGCGACGGTGACATCATCCGCCGCGTCCCCGTCATATGCGCGGTGTGCCTGAAGAATGGACATGAAATCAAATGCTTGGGGGGTCTGCGCGCGAAACAGGCCCGTGCGATCGCGGGTGCCGGTGACACGGCCGCCCGCGGCGGTCCACAGCGCGTCGGTGACCGCCAGGGCGGGGGCGACGGCGGGCGTGTCGCCCGTCCGCAAGCTGTGCAGGATGTGTGCGATGTGGGCAGGGTGCGTACAGCAGCGCGCGGCGTCGTGGATCAGCACGTGATCGGGCGGGCTGTCGGCCATCGATTCGAGCCCGGCGCGCACCGAGGCCGCGCGTGTCGCACCACCATGCACAACGGTGATCCGGGGATGAGGGGCCACGCGGTCGATATCGTCGGGATGCACGACCACCGTAAGTCGCGTGATATCCGGCACGGCGAGAAAGGCGTCGAGCGTCCAGTCGATGACGCGACGGCCCAGCAGCGGCTGCCACTGTTTGGGCAGGTCGCCCCCGGCCCGGGTGCCGCGGCCTGCGGCGACGATGAGTGCGGCGCATGACATGGCGTGTGAGTAAGCCGCGTTCCGGTTGAGCGCAATGGCTTCGCAACTGCCTAAAAGTTAGGCGCGGGGGCCGGTGCAGCCTGTGAAGGCATCATCGCGGCGTTGTCTAACTGAAAGGCGGCGGGTACAACGACCTCATTGCACATCGATTAGGCATGAACATGCAGGTACTCGCCAATAGGTGGTTAACGCCGCCCGTGGTGCTCGCTCCGATGGCGGGAATCACCGATCTTCCGTTTCGGACGGTCGTGTCGAAGTTCGGCGCGGGCCTTGTGGTGAGCGAGATGGTCGCCAGCCAGGAAATGGTGCAGGCCAAGCCCGGCACGCGCGAGAAGGCCGAGCTGGGGCTGGGCGCCGGCAACACCGTGGTGCAGCTTGCCGGGTGCGAGCCGCGCTGGATCGCCGAGGCCGCGCGCATGGTCGCGGATCGCGGGGCGCGGATCATCGACATCAACATGGGCTGCCCCGCCAAGAAGGTGACCAGCGCCAGCGGGGCGGGGGCGTCGGGATCGGCACTGATGCGCGACCCCGATCATGCCCTGCGGCTGATCGAGGCGGTGGTGGGCGCGGTTGACGTGCCGGTGACGCTGAAGACCCGGCTGGGCTGGGATCACGACTGCCTGAATGCCCCGCTGATCGCCCGGCGGGCCGAGGCGGCGGGCGTGCAGATGATCACCATTCACGGACGCACCCGCTGCCAGTTCTACAAGGGCTGCGCCGATTGGCGCGCGATCCGCGAGGTCGTGCAGGCGGTGGACATCCCGGTGCTCGCCAATGGCGATATCGTCGATGCAGCGACGGCGCGGGCGGCGCAGGCGCAATCCGGTGCGGCGGGCCTGATGATCGGGCGCGGCGCGCAGGGCCGGCCCTGGCTGCTGGCGCAGGTGGCCGCCGCGATATACGGCACGCGCGCGCCGGAGGTGCCACGCGGCACGGCCCTTGTGGATCTGGTGGCGGCGCATTTCGAGGCGATGCTGGCCTTTTACGGTATCGACCTCGGGGGGCGCGCCGCGCGCAAGCATCTGGGCTGGTACATGGACCGGGTCGGAACCGATGCCGGGCTGCGCCGCAAGGTGTTGACGGCCCCCCCGTCCGAGGTTCTGGGCCTGTTGCCCGAGGCGATGTGCGACGACCCCGCGAGGATCGCGGCATGAGCGCGGATGACGCGATCTGGGCTGCCTTGCCCGTGCCGGCGCTGGTGATCGACGCGGGCGACCGCATCGCGCGGATCAACCCCGCCGCCGAAGGCTTCATGCTGAGTTCCGAACGCACGCTTCTGGGCCAGCCGGTCTGGGACAGGCTTGCGGTCAATGCCCCGCTCGATGATGCGTTCGAGCGCGCGCGCCAGTCCGGGGCACCGCTGTTCGTCAATGATGTCGATGTCGGCACCGGAGAGCGCGCGCCGATGCAGTGCAACCTGCAGATCGCGCCACTGGCAGATCAGCCGGGGCACATGATCATGCTGATCAGCCCGCGCGAGTTTTCGGGACGGATGGTGCAGAACAGCAACGTGAAATCGGCCGCGAAATCGGCGATCGGCATGGCCGAGATGTTGGCCCACGAGATCAAGAACCCGCTGGCGGGCATCACCGGCGCCGCGCAGCTCTTGTCGATGAACGTCGCATCCGAGGATCTGGAGCTGACCGATCTGATCGTCAGCGAGAGCCGCCGCATCGTCGGCCTGCTGGAGCGGGTCGAGCAGTTCGGCAACGTCACGGCGCCGGATCTGCGCCCGATCAACCTGCATGACGTGCTGGACCGCGCGCGGCGTTCGGCGATGCTGGGCTTTGCCGCGCACATGACGCTGGTCGAGGATTACGATCCGTCGCTGCCGCTGGCGCTCGGCGATGTCGATCAACTTGTGCAGGTGGTGCTGAACCTGATCAAGAACGCGGCCGAGGCCACCGACGGCGCGCCCGGCACGATCCGGTTGCACAGCTATTATGAACAGTCGCTGCGGGTGCGCCGCAACGACGCCCGCGGGGGCAAGGGCAGGATGCTGCCGTTGCAGATCGAGGTCATCGACGACGGGCCGGGCCTGCCGTCCGAGATCGCCGAACAGGTGTTCGACCCGTTCGTGTCGGGCCGCGAGAATGGCACCGGCCTCGGGCTGGCGCTGGCGGCCAAGATCGTCTCGGATCACGATGGCTGGATCTCGGTCAGTTCGCGGCCGGGCCGCACGGTGTTCCGCATCTCGTTGCAGCGCGCGGAGACGACGGACGTTAGGCAAGACTAGGATACGGTCAGGGAAGGGCTACACTATGGACGGAACGGTATTGGTCGCCGATGACGACCGCACGATCAGAACGGTCCTGACACAGGCGCTGACGCGGGCGGGGTGCCGGGTGCATGCCACGTCCAGCCTGACGACGCTGATGCGATGGGTCGCCGAGGGCAAGGGCGACGTGGTGATCTCGGACGTGGTCATGCCCGATGGCAACGGCCTGGAAATGCTGCCCAAGATCGCGCAGGATCGCCCCGGCCTGCCGGTGATCGTGATCTCGGCGCAGAACACCATCATGACGGCGATCAAGGCCGCCGAGGCCGAGGCCTATGATTACCTGCCCAAGCCCTTCGATCTGCCCGACCTGATGAAGCGTACCGCGCGGGCGCTGGAATCGCGGGCGCAGCGCGGTGCGGCCCCCGCGCCCGAGGATGATCGACCCGAAGAGTTGCCGCTGATCGGGCGCACGCCGGCGATGCAGACGCTCTACCGCGTGGTGGCGCGCGTCATGCACAGCGACCTTCCGGTGATGATCTGCGGCGAGTCTGGCACCGGCAAGTCGCTGATCGCCAAGGCGTTGCACGATTTCTCGGACCGCCGGACGCTGCCGCTGGTGACGATGACGGCGGGTGATCTGGGCGATCTCGACGGCCCGGCCAAGATCCTGGCGCGGGTCAAGGGCGGGACGCTTGTCCTCGACGAGGTCAGCGACCTGCCGCTGGAGGCGCAGGGCCGGGTGGTGCGGATGATGGACGCACCGGGCGATCACGTGCCGCGGTTCATGGCCACCAGCCGCGTGCCCCCCGCGCAGGCGATGGAGGACGGCAGCCTGCGCGAGGATCTCTATTACAGGATGAGCGGGGCGGTCATCGACGTGCCGGCCTTGCGCGACCGGATCGAGGATATCGCGCTGCTGGCCGCGCATTTCCTCGCCCGCGACGAGCGCGAGGGCCAGCCCGCGCGGCACATGTCGGACGAGGCGGTCGAGCTGATGCGCGCCTATAGCTGGCCGGGCAATGTGCGCCAGCTGGAAAACGCCGTGCGCCGAATCGGGCTGACCGCGCATGCGGCGGAAATCACCCGCGCCGAGGTCGAGACGGTTCTGGGCAATCAGCCGCGCGCCGAGCCGGTGATGCGCGAGGGACGCGGGGCCGAAAGCCTGTCGGCCTCGGTGGCGGGGCATCTGCAACGCTATTTCGACCTGCACGGCACGGATCTGCCGCCGCCCGGTCTGTACGGGCGCATCCTGAAAGAGGTCGAGACGCCGCTGATCGAAATCGCGCTGGATGCCACGGGGGGCAACCAGATGAAATGCGCCGATCTGCTGGGGATCAACCGCAATACGCTGCGCAAGAAAATAACCGATCTTGATATTAACGTGACACGCCGCCGCAAATTGATGTAAAACTGCAACAGGGATGTGGCCGGTCCGACACTGTCGGGCAGGTGCAGGTCGTGATTTTGCGGGGCAGGCGAAATGCCCCACGAGGCAACAAGGGGCAGGCGTGGCAACGCGAGCACGCAGAATACGCGGCAGGCGCCTGTCATGGGAGGGGATTTCCCGCCTGCGGAGGCTGCGGCGCCTGCAGACATGGGCGGCGCTCGGTCTCGTGGTGCTCGGGCCGGTGCTGGCGCTTCTGACCTATCTTCTGATGGGGCCGCTCGATCAGGGCAGCGCGTCGAATGCGCTGCGCCTCGTGCTGCTGGCCGATCTTGTCTACGTCCTGATGGTCGCCGGGCTGGTGATGCAGCGGGTGGCGCGGATGATCGCGGCGCGGCGCAGCCAGTCGGCGGGGTCAAAGCTGCACCTGCGGCTGACGGGCGTGTTCGCGCTGATGGCACTGTTGCCGACGGTGACGGTGGCGGTCTTCGCCACACTGTCGGTCAACATGGGGCTCGAGGCGTGGTTTTCCGACCGGGTCGGGCGGGTCGTCGACAATTCCGTCGCCGCCGCGCAAGCCTATGAAGAGGAACACCGCCGCGACCTGGTGACCGATGCGCGCGCGCTGGCGCGGGTAATCAACGCCAACAAGCGTGCCATGGTCTTCATGGATGACGGCACAATCCGGCAGGTCCTGTCCTCGGGACAGCGAGAGATCCAGCGCGGCCTGCGCGAGGCCTTCGTCATCGACGGCTCGGGCGAGATCCGGGCACGGGGCGAACGCTCGTACCTGTTCGATTTCGAGGAACCCACGCGGGCGCAGATCCGCGAGGCGCAGCGCGAGGGCGTATTGGTCATCCGCGATTGGGACAATGACGAGTTTCGCGCGCTCATGCCACTCGACGCGTTCGCCGACCGCCTGCTTTACGTCAGCCGCAACGTGGATGGCGCGATCCTCAGCCTGCTTGACGAGACGCAGGAGACGGCGCGCTTTTACAAGCAGCGCGAGAACGAGCGCGGCCGGCTTCTGTTCGAGTTCGGGCTGCTTTACCTGGGGTTCGCGGTGATCCTGATCCTGGCCGCGATCTGGCTAGGCATGTGGTTTGCCGAGCGGCTGTCGCGGCCCGTAGGGCGGCTGACCAGCGCCGCGCAGCGCGTGGGCGAGGGCGATCTCGACACGCAGGTCCCCGAAGAGGACGGCGATGACGAGATCGCCCAGCTTGGCACCTATTTCAACCAGATGACCCGCCAGTTGAAGGGTCAGCGCGAGCGGCTTTTGTCCAATACCCAGCAGATCGAACGTCGACGCCGGCTGTTCGATTCTGTTCTGGGCTCCGTGTCGTCCGGGGTGGTCGGGCTGGATGCCAAGGGCCGCGTGGCCTTCGTCAACCGCGCCGCCGAACGGTTGCTCGACTGGCAGGAGGATCAGCAATCGTTGTCGCTGAGCGTGGCCGTACCGGAATTCGCGCCGCTGTTCGAGCGGCTGCGCGCCTCGCCCGGCGGGTTCGTGCAGGAAGAGATCAAGGTCAGCCGCGGGGCGCGGACCGAGCATCTGCTGGTGCGCATGTCCACGCGGGCGGGCGAGGGCCGCAAGCGCGAGGGCTACGTGGTGGCCTTCGACGATGTCACCGACCTTGTCACCGCACAGCGCATGGCCGCCTGGGGCGATGTCGCCCGCCGCATCGCACACGAGATCAAGAACCCGCTGACCCCCATCCAGCTGAGCGCCGAACGCATCAAGCGCAAGTTCTCGCGGCAGCTGGCGCCCGAGCAGGCGGAAAGCCTGGAACAGCTGACCGACGTCGTGGTGCGCCAGACCACCGACCTGCGCCGCATCGTCGACGAGTTCTCGAAATTCGCCCGTATGCCAGAGCCGCAGACAGCCGCGCTGAGCCTGACGGACGTGTTGCGCGAGGCGGCCGTGCTGCAGGAAAGCGGCCAGCCCGAGGTGCGCTTCGAGCTGGATCTGACCGGGGCCCCGCTGCGCGCCGAGATCGACGCGGCGATGATCGGGCAGGCCCTGACCAACCTGATCAAGAACGCCGGCGAGGCGATCGAAAGCCTGCGCGAGTCCGGCGCGCCCGAGGGCCACGTGCCCACCATTCGGATCGAGAGCGCCGATGCGGGCGACTGGGCGGTGATCCGCATCAGCGATAATGGCATCGGCCTGCCCGATGATCCCGGCCGGTTGTTCGAACCGTATGTCACGACGCGCGACAAGGGCACCGGCCTTGGCCTGCCGATCGTCAAGAAGATCATAGAAGAGCATGGGGGCACGCTGATGCTCGAGCAGGCCGCCCCCTTCGCCGAGGGCGCGCATTGTGGCGCCTGCGCGGTGGTGCGCCTGCCGTTGCTGGCCGTGCAGATCGCCGAGACAAGGACCGACAAGGCCGTATGAGGGACCCATGAACGATATTCTGATCGTCGATGACGAACGCGATATCCGCGAGCTGATCTCGGACATCCTCGAGGACGAGGGATATGTCACAAGGCGCGCCGGCGATTCCGACGCGGCCATGTCCGAGATCGCGGCCGAACCACCGGGCCTGCTGATCCTCGATATCTGGCTCAAGGACAGTCAGATGGACGGGATCGACATCCTCAAGACCGTCAAACGCGACTACCCGGACGTGCCGGTGGTGATCATCTCCGGGCACGGCAATATCGAGATCGCGGTCGCGGCGATCAAGCAGGGCGCCTACGACTTTATCGAAAAGCCGTTCAACATCGACCAGCTGATGGTGGTGATCCGGCGCGGCATGGAGACCAGCCGCCTGCGGCGCGAGAACCAGGCGCTGCGCCGGCGCGAGACGGCACCTGCGGACATGCTGGGCGACAGCGCGCCGTTCCGCACGCTTCTGGGCAATCTCGACAAGGTCACGCGCTCGAACGGGCGGGTGCTGCTGTCGGGCCCCGCGGGATCGGGCAAGGAACTGGCGGCGCGCTATATCCACGGCAATTCCAGCCGGGCGCGCGGCCCGTTCGTCAGTGTCGCCTGCGCGACGATCGCCGCCGACCGGATGGAGGAGGTTCTGTTCGGGCGCGAAAGCCCCGAGACGGGCGTGACGCCGGGCCTGCTGGAAGAGGCCGATGGCGGCGTCATCTATTTCGACGAGGTCGCCGATCTGCCGCCCGGCACGCAATCGAAGATCCTGCGCGTGCTGGTCGACCAGACCTTCCTGCGGGTCGGCGGCAGCGCCAAGATAAAGGTCGACTTGCGGGTGATCTCCTCGACCAGCCGCGATCTCGAGGCCGAGATCGCCGCCGGGCGGTTCCGCCGCGAGCTTTACCACAGGCTCAACGTGGTGCCGGTGGCGGTGCCCAGCCTTGAAGACCGGCGCGAGGACATCCCCGCGCTTGCCGCCCATTTCATCGACGTGTTCCACCGCACGCAGGGATTGCCGCACCGCCCCCTGAGCGACGAGGCGGCGGCGCTTTTGCAGACGATGTACTGGCCGGGCAACGTGCGCCAGCTGCGCAACATGATCGAGCGCGTGCTGATCCTCGGCGAGGGCAATGCGCCGATCTCCGCCGCCGAACTGCCGGGCCAGAGCGGATCATCCGGCGAGGAAGGCCGCGTCATCCTGTCGGGCATGATCGCCACCATGCCGCTGCGCGACGCCCGCGAGGCGTTCGAGCGTGAATACCTGCTGACCCAGATCAACCGCTTCGGCGGCAATATCAGCCGCACGGCGGAATTCGTGGGCATGGAACGCAGCGCGCTGCACCGCAAGCTGAAATCGCTGGGCGTGGTGACCGGCACCAAGGGGACGATCCGCGACGAGGCCGACGGCGACACCTCGCATCCCATCAGCTAGCGCCGCGTGCCCGATCATTGACTTGCGCGCGGCCTTGCGGCAGTCACGGGCTTTTAGCCTTGAGGACACGACCATGATCCCGACGATCCTGCCGACCTACAACCGCGCGCCGCTGTCCTTCGTGACGGGCGAGGGCAGCTGGCTGATCGAGGCGGACGGGCGACGCTTTCTGGATCTCGGCGCGGGAATCGCGGTCAACGTCCTGGGCCACGCGCATCCCGATCTGGTCGCCGCGCTGACCCGGCAGGCCGGTGCGCTGTGGCATACATCGAACCTCTACCAGATCCCGCGGCAACAGGAGCTGGCCGACAGGCTGGTCGAGGCGACCTTTGCCGACACGGTGTTTTTCACCAATTCCGGCACCGAATCCTGCGAGCTGGCGATCAAGATGGCGCGCAAGCATTTCCATGACGCGGGCCAGCCCGCGCGCACCGGCATCATCGCCTTCGAGGGGGCGTTTCACGGCCGCTCCACCGCCGCCATCGCCGCGGCCGGCTCGGAAAAGATGACCGACGGCTTCGGTCCGTTGATGCCCGGTTTCACCCAGGTGCCGTGGGGGGATCACGACGCGCTGCATGCCGCCCTCGATGAGACCACGGCGGCCATCCTGATAGAACCCGTGCAGGGCGAGGGTGGCATCCGCCCGCTGCCCGACCAGTGCCTGAAGGGCCTGCGCGCGCTGTGCGACGAGGCGGGCATCCTGCTGATCCTCGACGAGGTGCAATGCGGCATGGGCCGCACGGGGCGGTTGTTCGCACATGAATGGGCCGGGGTGACCCCCGATATCATGATGGTGGCCAAGGGCATCGGCGGCGGCTTTCCACTGGGTGCGGTGCTGGCCACCGAGGATGCGGCACGCGCGATGACCGCGGGCACCCATGGCTCGACCTATGGCGGCAACCCGCTGGGTTGCGCTGTTGGCTGCGCGGTGATGGATCATGTCGCCGACCCGGCCTTTCTGGACGAGGTCACGCGCAAATCCGCATTGATGCGTCAACGTCTGGAGGGGTTGGTGGCCACTCATCCCGATATCTTCGCCGGTGTGCGCGGCGCGGGCCTCATGCTGGGCCTGGAGTGCCGCGTGCCCAACACGGACGTGGCGCGCGCGGGCTACGATGCACAGGTCGTCACCGTGCCCGCGGCCGGTAATGTGCTGCGCCTTCTGCCACCACTGAACATCTCGGAGGATGAGATCGCCGAGGCCCTGACCCGCCTCGACACGGCCGCCGCCAGCCTGGAGACCGCCTGATTTCTTCTTGGTCCAAATACCCCGGGGGCTTGGGGGCTGGCCCCCAATCGAACAAACGTTCGGGGGCTGGTTCCCGCCCTTGATCGTCTCACGAAAGCGAACCGCAACATGATGCATTTCCTCGACATCCACACCACGCCCGAGGCCGATCTGCGGGCGATCATCGACCGGGCGCGCGCCATGAAGATGGCGCGCGGCGACAGCCCGCGCGGCACGCCTGATGCCGCGCAGCCGCTGGCCGGGCGCGTCGTCGCGCTGATCTTCGAGAAACCTTCGACGCGCACGCGCGTGTCATTCGACGTGGGCGTCCGGCAGATGGGCGGTCAGACGCTGGTGCTGTCGGGGACCGACATGCAGCTTGGCCATGGCGAGACGATCGCCGACACCGCCCGCGTCATGAGCCGCTATGTCGACCTGATCATGTTGCGGACCTTCGACGAGGCGGTGTTGCAGGAGATGGCCGATCACGCGGATGTGCCGGTGATCAACGGGCTGACCGATCGCACCCATCCGTGCCAGATCATGGCAGATATCCTGACCTTCGAGGAACATCGCGGCCCGATCGCCGGCAAGAAGGTGGTGTGGTCGGGCGACGGCAACAATGTCTGCGCCTCGTTCCTGCATGCCGCGGCGCAGTTCGGGTTCGATCTGACCTTTACCGGTCCGGTGCAACTCGACCCCGAGCCGGAATTCGTCGGGCTGGCGCGCAAGGCGGGCCGCGCGATCACCATAGAGCGTGATCCCGCAAAGGCCGTCGAGGGCGCCGATCTGGTGGTCACCGATACCTGGGTCAGCATGCATGACAGCCAGTCCACCAAGGAGCGGCGTCACAACATGCTGCGTCCTTACCAGGTGGACGAGGCGCTGATGGCGCGCGCCAAGCCCGACGCGCTGTTCATGCATTGCCTGCCGGCGCATCGCGGCGAAGAGGTGACATCGGCGGTGATGGACGGCCCGTCCTCGGTGATCTTTGACGAGGCCGAGAACCGCCTGCATGTGCAGAAGGCGATCATGTGCTGGGCCCTCGGGGTGTGATGCCGGGGGCTCGGGGTGCTGGCCGACAAGGGCGTGACGCGCCGGATCGCTTGCAATCTGCCCGCGTTGCCGCATACCGTGGCTGAAGCGGTGTTAGCGGTAGCAGGGGGCGCATGACCAGCGCGCAGATCGGCGTTTACGGCCTTGGCACCATGGGGAGTGCGCTTGCGCTCAACATGGCGGAGCACGGCATCGACGTCGCCGTGAGCAACCGCGAGGTTGACTGGATCGCGCCGTTCGTCTCCGGGGCGGGGGCCCTGGCGCGTTGCATCCATCCCTTCGAGACGGTCGGCGATTTGGTGGCGGCGCTGGAGCCGCCGCGTGTCCTTCTTTTCATGATCCCCTCGGGCGCGCCGATGGATGCGATGCTTGACGCGGTCACGCCGTTGCTGGGCGCCGGCGATATCGTGATCGACGGCGGCAATGCCGATTTCAACGACACCCGCCGGCGCGCCGCCGATCTCGTCGGGCATGGCCTGCATTTCATCGGTCTCGGCGTGTCGGGCGGCGAGGATGGCGCGCGGCACGGCCCCTCGCTGATGGTGGGGGGCAGCGATCACGGCTGGCGACAGGTAGAGCCGATCCTGACCGCGATCGCCGCGCGGCATGACGGTGCGCCATGCGTGGCGCACCTGGGGCCCGACGGGGCCGGGCATTTCGTCAAGACTGTGCATAACGGCATCGAATATGCCGACATGCAGATCATCGCCGAGATCTACGGCCTGTTGCGCAACGGGGCCGCCATGTCGCCCGACGGGATTGCTGCGCTCTTTGCGCGCTGGAACGACGGGCCGCTGCGTTCTTACCTGCTCGAAATCACCGCGCGACTGTTGCGCCATCTCGACCCCGAGACCGGGCATCCGATGATCGATGTCATCACCGATGCCGCGGGGCAGAAGGGCACCGGGCGCTGGACGGTGATCGAGGCGCTGCACCTGGGGCAGTCGGCCAGCATGATCGAGGCCGCGCTCGGCGCCCGCGCGTGGTCGTCGGAAAAGACGACACGGCAGGCGTCCGAGGCCGTGCTTGGCGGGGCTGTCGGCGCGATCGATCTGTCCAATGCGACGCTGGCCGATGCGTTGCTCGCGGCGCGGCTGCTCGCGCATGCACAAGGATTCCGGCTTCTCGCGGCGGCGTCGCAGGCGCATGGCTGGGCGCTTGAACCGGCCACCATCGCGCGGATCTGGCGGGCGGGATGCATCATCCGCTCGGCGCTTCTGGACGAGATCGCCGAGGCGGTCGACGGCGGCCTGCCACATGGTCAGCTGATTCTCGCGCCCGGTCCGGCGCGGGCGCTGGACCGAACGATTCCCGCGCTGCGGCAGGTCGTGGGGGCCGCCATCGCGGCGGGGCATCCGGTGCCGGCCCTGTCGGCGGGTCTGGCGTGGTTCGACACGATGCGCCTGGGGCATGGCAGCGCCAACCTGATCCAGGCGCAGCGCGACATGTTCGGTCATCACGGATTCGAGCGTTTGGACCGGACTGGACGGCATCATGGGCCGTGGTGGGACTGAGCACGCTTTTTTGAGTATTTTTGGAAAGGTGAATGGTCCCGTGGCGCGATATGCGGGCCGATGCGCGACAGCCGGTGGCCGGATGTCGGTAGCCATGCGCGGGGCTTGGCTGATCGTGGCAAAACCGGACCAATCCTTTTGACCCGTGCCGACCGCATGCTTATATGCAGAACATCAGGCAGAGGTATGCGCGTGTTTCGACCGATTTTCAGCTTTTTCGGCACTGTTTTCAGCCTGATCACCCTTGCGGTGGTCATCATCGGGCTGAGCATCGGCGCTGTCCTGCACATTTATGGAGAGGATCTTCCCAGTCACGACTCGCTGGCCAATTACACCCCGCCGACGATCAGCCGCATCTATTCCGGAGAGGGGCGGATCATCGACGAGTTCGCCCGCGAACGGCGCCTGTTCACCCCGGCCGAGGATATCCCCGATCTGGTCAAGCAGGCCTTCATCAGTGCCGAGGACAAGAATTTCTACAGCCATGGCGGATACGACGCGATCGGCATCGCCGCGGCTATCGTGGATGCGATCGAATCGAGGGGGCAGAACCTGCGCGGGGCCTCGACCATCACCCAGCAGGTGATGAAGAATTTCCTGCTGTCGGGCGATCGCCGGATCGAGCGCAAGGTCAAGGAGATCATCCTTGCCACCCGTATCGAGGAGACGCTGAGCAAGGAAAAGATCCTTGAACTTTACCTCAACGAGATCTTTCTGGGGCAAAACAGCTATGGTGTGACCGCCGCGGCGCAGACCTATTTCAACAAGACGTTGCGCGAACTGGAACCGCATGAGGCCGCGATGCTGGCGTCGATGCCGAAGGCGCCGAGCGACTATCATCCCGTCCGCGAAAAGGATCGCCTGCTGGCGCGGCGCGCGTTCGTGCTGCGGGAAATGTGGGATAATGGCTATCTGACCGAGGACGCGTACCGCGCCGAGCGGGATGCGCCCTTGCGGACGGTTCAGAACGGCGATTTCGAGCCGTTCAGCGCCGATCTGCCGCCGCGTGACTATTTTACCGACGAGATCCGCCGGCAGCTGAGCGGCGATTTCGGCGAGGAAGAGTTCTTTACCGGCGGTCTTTCGGTGCGCGCCACGATCGATCCCGAGATGCAGGTCAACGCCGCACAGGCCCTGCAGCGCCAGTTGGAACGCTATGATCGCGCGCGGGGCCGGTGGCGTGGCACCGGTGTGCAGTTGCCGCAAGAGGCGCTGACCTCGGAAGAGGCGTGGCGCGCGGCATTGAACGACACGCGCGTGGCGCGCGATGTCACGCTGGAGGGCACGTGGTACCCGGCCGTCGTGCTGGAGACCGGCGACCAGGTGATGCGCGTCGGCGTCGAGGGTGTCGAGGGCATCCAGGAGGTGCCGCGCGGCGATATCGACTGGCTGCCGGGCGATTTCCACGAGACCTTCGATGCCGGCGACGTGGTGCATGTGCGCCGCATGACCGGGGACGAGTCCGGCGAATTCATTCGCTGGACGCTGCGGCAAGTGCCCGAGGTCGAGGGCGGCTTCATGGCGATGGATGTCAATTCGGGCCGTGTGCTGGCGATGCAGGGCGGATTCTCCTACCAGCATTCGGTGTTCAATCGTGCCACGCAGGCGATGCGCCAGCCGGGATCGAGCTTCAAGCCCTTCGTCTATGCGGCGGCCCTCGATAGCGGCTACAGCCCCGCCACCATCGTGATCGACGCCCCCATCGAGATCAACACGCCGCAGGGGCTGTGGCGGCCGCGCAATTCGTCGAACAGGTTCTATGGCCCCACGCCGCTACGCACCGGGATCGAGCAGTCGCGCAACCTGATGACCATCCGTCTCGCGCAGGAAGTCGGCATGAACGTGGTCGCCGATTATGCCGAACGCTTCGGTGTCTATGATAAAATGGGCACGTATCTTGCCAATGCGCTCGGGTCCGAGGAGACGACGCTGTTCGACATGGTGGCCGCCTACGCGATGTTCGCCAATGGCGGCGAACGGGTGCACCCCAGCCTTGTCGACCGTGTGCAGAACCGCTACGGCGAGACCATCTACCGGCAGGATCAGCGGACCTGTCTGGATTGTGACGACCCCGGCATCCCGCGCAATGTCGGACCGCGGATCGTGTCGGATCGGGAACGCGTGATCAACGCCGTCACCGCCTATCAGCTGACCTCGATGATGCAGGGCGTGGTCGATCGCGGCACGGCCTCGGGGGCGATCGATCTGCCGGTGCCAGTGGCCGGCAAGACAGGGACGACCAACGACGCGCGCGACGTGTGGTTCATCGGGTTCACCAGCAACATCGTCGCGGGCTGCTATATCGGCCACGACCAGCCGCGCGGCCTCGGGTCCTCGGCCTATGGCTCGTCGATGTGCGGGCCGGTCTTTCAGGAGTTCATGACCGAGGCGGTCAAGAAATACGGCGGCGGACCGTTCGAAGTTCCGCCCGGCGGGCGCTTCATCAAGATCGACCGGGTCACCGGGGCGCGTCTGGCCGATGATGCATCGGGGGCCAATGTCGTGGCCGAATATTTCCGCGACGGCGAAGAGCCTGTCTTTGGTGTGATGTTCGATGGCGGCTTTGCCATGGGCGACGATCTGGAACTGTACAGCACGGAAGAGCAGATCAAGGAAGTTACCACCTCGTCCGGCCAGCGTGGGCAGGTCGGCGGCAATTCCAGCTTCGGATCGATGAGTTCGGGCGGGCTGTACTGATCGGGCCCATGCCGTTGGGGATGCCGCGTGAAATGGCGCGGCACCGTCGCGATAAGCACGCGGACCGGCCCGAGTTCCCGAACAGGCGCGTGGACGCAGGACATGGTAACGGGCGATCTTGCCCGTGCTCGCGTGCTGCGCTATCACGCGCACTCAAGCGAACAGGATGAATTACATGCGCGCCGACACCCAGAACCTCGTGGCCGAGATCGAAAAATCGCTGGACCTGTTACGACAGCGCCTGGGATGGGAAACCGCGCATCACCGGCTGGAAGAGTTCGACGCGCGCGTCGAGGACCCGACGCTGTGGGATGATCCCGCAGTTGCGCAAAAGCTGATGCGCGACCGGCAGGCGCTGGTCGATGCGCTGGAGACGCATGACAAGATCAAGCAGGAACTGGACGATCAGACGGACCTGATCGAGATGGGCGAAAGCGAGGGCGACGACGAGATCGTGGCCGAAGCCGAGGCGAAGCTGAAATCGCTGGCCAAGGTGGCCGCCGCACGCGAGCTGGAGGCGCTTCTGGATGGTGAGGCGGACGCGAACGACACCTTCATCGAGATCAACGCGGGTGCCGGCGGCACCGAAAGCTGTGACTGGGCCGCAATGCTGGCGCGGATGTATGTCCGTTGGGCCGAAAAGCGCGGTTACACGGTCGAATTGCAATCCGAGAGCGATGGCGACGGTGCCGGGATAAAGTCGGCCTCGTACAAGATCAGCGGGCGCAATGCCTATGGCTGGCTGAAATCGGAATCCGGCGTGCACCGCCTCGTCCGGATCTCGCCGTTCGACTCGGCGGCCAAGCGTCACACCTCGTTTTCCTCGGTCTGGGTCTATCCCGTGGTGGACGACAATATCGAGATCGACATCAATCCCAGCGATATACGGGTCGACACGTTCCGCAGTTCCGGGGCGGGCGGGCAGCACGTCAACACCACCGATTCGGCGGTGCGGATCACGCACATTCCCACCGGGATCGTCACGCAATCCTCGCAGAAATCCCAGCACCAGAACCGCGATATCGCCATGAAGGCGCTGAAATCGCGGCTTTACCAGCAAGAGCTGGACCGGCGGAATGCGGCGATCAACGACGCGCATGACGCCAAGGGGGATGCGGGCTGGGGCAACCAGATCCGATCCTACGTCCTGCAACCCTACCAGATGGTCAAGGATCTGCGCACCGGGGTGGAAACGTCCGACACCAAGGGCGTGCTTGACGGGGATCTCGATCCGTTCATGGCGGCCACGCTGGCGCAGAATGTCAGCGGCAAGAGCCGGGCCGAGGCGCAGGGTAACGATTGACCCCGATTGCAGGGCGCGCATAGGGTGATGGCGTGAAAATCATGGTCAATCGCGACGGTCCGGCGGATTGGTGCTTTCATCTGTCGTGGTGAGCCATTAGATCCATGACATGCATTTCCGAGGACATAGCAGGGTCCTCGAGACAGGGAGAGACAGACATGCTGAACAATATCGGCCTTCCCGGCCTTCTTCTCATCGCCGTGGTGGTGCTGGTGCTTTTCGGCCGCGGCAAGATCTCCTCGCTTATGGGCGAGGTGGGCAAAGGGATCACATCCTTCAAGAAAGGCGTGTCGGAGGGAAACAAGGAACTCGACGAGGCGTCCAAGGACGACGAGGGCAACGAAACCGCCCGCGATGTCACCCCCGCCGACGAAAAAGACAAGGTCTGATCCATAAATGCTTGACCTCGGCTGGACGGAGCTTTTGCTCATAGGGATCGTGGCGCTGATCGTGGTCGGTCCCAAGGACTTGCCCGGAATGTTCCAGGCCGTTGGCAAGTTCGTAGGCAAGGCAAAGGGCATGGCGCGCGAATTCAGCCGCGCCATGAACGACGCCGCCGACCAGTCGGGCGTGAGCGATATCCAGAAAAGTTTCAAGACCGCGTCCAATCCGATGAAATCGGCCATGGACGAGGTCAGGAAATCCACCGAGAGCGCGACGCGCGACGCGACCGCCGACAAGACGTCGCCGCTCAGCAAAGAGCGTCAGGCACAGGCCGACAAGATCCGCGAAAAATCCGGCGAGATGGCGTCCAAGCGCAAGGCCGCAGAGGCCGAGGCGCAAAAGACCGCAGAGACGCCACCTGAGACAGGCGCCGCGCCCGCCGAGCCCGAGTCCCCGCCCAAGGCCGAGGACAAGGCATGAGCACCCCCGACGAGATCGAGGATAGCAGCGCGCCGCTGATCGAGCATCTGGCGGAACTGCGCAACCGGCTGATCCACTCTGTGGTGGCTTTCATCATCGGCATGGTGATCTGCTTTACCGTGGCGACGCCGATCTTCAATTTCCTGACAGCGCCGCTGTGCCAGGTGCTGGCCGAGCGCGGGCAGGATTGCGACCTGATCTTCATCTCGCCGCAGGAAGGCTTCTTCGTCGCCGTCAAGGTGTCGTTGCTGGGCGGGTTCTTTCTGGCCTTTCCCTATATCGCCAACCAGATGTGGCGCTTCGTGGCGCCGGGCCTTTACAAGTCCGAAAAGGGTGCGTTCCTGCCCTTCCTCGTCGCATCACCGTTCATGTTCTTCCTTGGCGCGTCGTTCGCGTTCTACGTGGTTACGCCGCTGGCCTATGATTTTTTCCTCGGCTTCCAGCAATTCGGCGGCGAGGGAGAGGTTGTCGAGGGTGCGCAGAGGGCCGCGCCGCTGTCTGTGGTGTTCCAAGGCTCGGCGCAGGAATATCTGAACCTGACGATCAAGTTCATCGTCGCCTTTGGGCTGTGCTTTCAGCTGCCGGTTCTGCTGACCCTGATGGGCAAGGCCGGGCTGGTCAGCGCCGAGGGTCTGCGCCGCGTGCGCAAATACGCGATGGTGGGTATCCTCGTGCTCGCCGCACTCGTGACGCCGCCGGATGTCATCACGCAGGTGATCCTGTTCGTCACGGTCTACGGTCTTTACGAGATCTCCATTCACCTTGTCGCACGCGTCGAGAAAAAGCGCGAGGCCGAGCTGCGCGCGCAGGGATTGTGGTTCGATGACGAGGACGGGTTCGAGGATGACGAGGCCCGGTTCGACGCAGATGACGAGGCCGAAGATCCGCTTGGCAGGACCGATGACGACAAGGGCCGGGACTGAATGACCACCGACCCGATGACCCGGATCGCCGACGCGCTGGAACGCATGGCGCCCGCGCCTATGACGGCGCCCGACCTGAAGGCCGCCGATGCCTTTGTCTGGCATGTCGCCCCCGAGCGGCTGGAGCCGGTGGAAGCGGTCAACGGGGTGGACATGCAGCTTTTGGTGGGCATTGACAGGTCGCGCGACACGCTGCTGTCGAATACCCGGCAGTTCGCGCGCGGCCTGCCGGCCAACAACGCGCTGTTGTGGGGCGCGCGGGGCATGGGCAAGTCGAGCCTCGTGAAGGCCGCACATGCCACCGTGCGCGCCGAGGGCTTGCCGCTGAAGATCATCGAGCTGCACCGCGAGGATCTGCCCTCGGTCGGGCGCCTGTTGAACCTGCTGCGCGGGGCCTGCGGGCGGTTTCTGCTGTTCTGCGACGACCTGAGCTTTGGCGAGAATGACGAGCATTACAAGTCGCTGAAGGCCGTTCTGGATGGCGGGATCGAGGGCCGGCCGGAAAACGTGCTGTTCTACGCCACGTCGAATCGCCGCCATCTCATGCCCCGCGACATGATCGAGAATGAACGCGCCTCGGCGATCAACCCCTCCGAGGCGGTCGAGGAAAAGGTGTCGCTGTCGGATCGTTTTGGCCTGTGGCTGGGATTTCACCCGTGCGATCAGGACGACTACCTCGCGATGATCCGCGGCTATTGCCAAGTCTACGGGGTCGAGATCGATGAGGACACCCTGCGCGCTGAGGCGATCGAATGGCAGGCCACGCGCGGGGCGCGCTCTGGCCGGGTGGCCTGGCAGTATTTCACCGATCTGGCCGGGCGGCGTGGAGTGCGGGTCTGACATGATCCGCCCGACCGCGTGCTTATCACGACCCGATTGCGCGCTTGTGCCACGCAGCGCGGGGGGTCATGGTACGCGTCGAATGTTGAAAAACGAGGGGCCGTGCCCCACTTGTTAGATAAGTGAAACGGAGAGGGCCGGGGCCGCCGCTATGACGGGGCCGGTGCCCTCTTGCCAAAGAGGACAACGAGCATGCAAGACCAACTCAATGCTTCTTACCCGGTGCTGCCGCTGCGTGATATCGTGGTGTTCCCGCACATGATCGTGCCGCTTTTCGTGGGGCGCGAGAAGTCCGTGCGGGCGCTGGAAGAGGTGATGCAGGACGACAAGCAGATCCTGCTGTCGAGCCAGATCGACCCGGCCGAGGACGACCCCGCCGAAGAGGATATCTATCGCGTCGGTGTGCTGGCCAACGTGCTGCAACTGCTGAAACTGCCCGACGGCACCGTCAAGGTTCTGGTCGAGGGCGTGTCGCGTGTGCGCATCACCGAGTACCTTGAAAACGAAGATTATTTCGCCGCACGGGCGGAATACGTGTCCGAAACCCCCGGTGATGCCACCACTATCGAGGCATTGCTGCGCACCGTCAGCGACGAATTCGCGCGCTATGCCAAGGTCAAGAAGAACATCCCCGACGAGGCGCTGACGGCGGTCACCGATTCCGACGAGGCGCCGAAGCTGGCCGATCTGGTCGCGGGGCATCTCGGCATCGAGGTGGACCGCAAGCAGGATCTGCTGGAAACGCTGAGCGTCAGCGAGCGTCTGGAAAAGGTCTACGGCCTGATGCAGGGCGAGATGAGCGTCATGCAGGTCGAGAAGAAGATCAAGACCCGCGTGAAAAGCCAGATGGAGCGGACGCAACGCGAGTACTACCTGAATGAGCAGATGAAGGCGATTCAGAAGGAACTCGGCGATGGCGAGGACGGCGAAGGTGAAGTCGCCGAACTCGAACAGCGAATCGAAGAGACCAAGCTCAGCAAGGAGGCCCGCGACAAGGCCGAGGCGGAGCTCAAGAAGCTCAAGAACATGAGCCCGATGAGCGCCGAGGCGACGGTCGTGCGCAACTATCTCGACTGGATGCTGAGCATTCCGTGGAACAACAAGAGCCGCGTCAAGAAGGATCTGCGCAAGGCGCAAGACGTGCTGGACGCCGATCACTACGGTCTGGAAAAGGTCAAGGAACGGATCGTCGAATACCTTGCGGTGCAGCAGCGTTCGAAGAAGCTGAAAGGCCCGATCATGTGCCTCGTCGGCCCGCCGGGCGTGGGCAAGACATCTCTGGGCAAATCCGTGGCGCGGGCCACCGGGCGCGAGTTTATCCGCATCAGTTTGGGCGGCGTGCGCGACGAGTCCGAGATCCGGGGTCACCGCCGGACCTATATCGGCTCGATGCCCGGCAAGATCATCCAGTCGCTGAAGAAGGCCAAGACGACCAACCCGCTGATCCTCTTGGACGAGATTGACAAGATGGGTCAGGATTTCCGCGGTGATCCGGCGTCGGCCATGCTCGAGGTACTGGACCCGGAACAGAACGGCACATTCGTCGATCACTATCTGGAGGTGGAGTATGACCTCAGCAACGTGATGTTCCTCACGACCGCCAACAGTTACACCATGCCCGGCCCACTTCTGGACCGGATGGAGATCATCCCGCTGGCGGGCTACACCGAGGACGAAAAGCTGGAGATCGCCAAGCAGCACCTGCTCGACAAGCAGATCAAGAACAGCGGCCTGAAGAAGGGCGAGTTCGAGCTGACCGACGAGGCGCTGACCGATATCATCCGCTACTATACCCGCGAGGCCGGGGTGCGGAACCTCGAGCGTGAGATCGCCAAGATCGCCCGCAAGGCGGTGACGCGGATCATCAAGCGCGAGGATGAAAAGATAAAGGTCACGCCCGACAACCTGCCCGATTTCCTCGGCGTGCGGAAATACAAGTTCGGCCTTGCCGAGGACAGCGATCAGGTCGGTGTCGTCACGGGTCTTGCTTATACATCCGTGGGTGGCGAGCTTCTGAACATCGAGGCGCTGCGCCTGCCGGGCAAGGGCCGGATGAAGACCACCGGCACGCTTGGCGACGTGATGAAGGAATCGATCGATGCCGCGTCCAGCTACGTGCGGTCGGTGGCCCCCAAGATCGGGGTAAAGCCGCCGCGGTTCGAGAAATGGGACATCCACGTGCACGTCCCCGAGGGTGCCACGCCCAAGGACGGACCGTCCGCGGGTCTTGCGATGGTGACCTCGATCGTGTCGGTGCTGACCGGCATCCCGGTGCGCAAGGATATCGCCATGACCGGCGAGGTGACGCTGCGCGGCAATGCGCTGCCCATCGGGGGGCTCAAGGAAAAGCTGCTCGCGGCGTTGCGGGGCGGCATCAAGACGGTGCTGATCCCGCGCGACAACGAGAAGGACCTGACCGAGATCCCTGATAACGTGAAAGAGGGGCTCGAGATCATTCCCGTCGATCACGTGCGCGACGTGTTGAAAATCGCCTTGGTCCGCGAGCCCGAGCCTGTCGATTGGGATGAAGAGGCCGAAGAGGCCGCCGCCGCAGAGGCGACCCTCAAGCAGTCCGAGGCCGGCCGCGGTGCGGTCGCGCATTGAGCGTGACTGCCGGGTGACATGAGAACGCGGCGCGGGGGCAACCTCGCGCCGCGTTCATATGTGCGGTCCGGTGCCGCGGGGCAAAATCTTTCAAAGATTTTTGACAAGAATTTTTGAAAAATTCTTGGGCGCCCGGTTTCAGCGAACCGCTTCGATCGGCCCGGTCGCGCGGCCGTGGATGAACTGGTCGAGATAGGGATTGCCCGAGGCGTCCATGTCGGCCACCGGGCCGGTCCACTTGATCTGTCCATCATGCAGCATCGCGACGTGATCCGAGATGGCGCGAACGCTGGTCATGTCATGCGTGATGGTGATGGCGGTCGCGCCCATCTCGGTCACGATCTCGCGGATCAGCTCGTTGATGACGCCCGACATGATCGGGTCGAGGCCTGTCGTCGGCTCGTCAAAAAAGATGATCTCGGGGTCGGCGGCGATGGCGCGGGCGAGGCCGACGCGCTTTTGCATGCCGCCCGACAGCTCGGCGGGGAACTTGTCGGCGACCTCGGGCTGCAGGCCGACACGGCGCAGCTTGTCGATGGCGATTTCGCGGGCTTCGGATTTGGGACGCTTGAGCGCGCCGCGCATCAGGCGAAAGGCCACGTTCTGCCAGACGGGCAGCGAATCAAACAGTGCGCCGCCCTGGAACAGCATCCCGAACCGCGCGAGGAAGGCGTCGCGGTTGGTGCGGGTCATGTCGGTGCCGTCGAGCAGGATCGACCCGTTCTCGGGCCGCAACAGCCCCAGGATGCATTTCAGGATCACCGATTTGCCGGTGCCCGAGCCACCGATGATCACCATCGAAGATCCCGTCTCCACCGTCAGGGTCACACCGCGCAGGACGTGCAGTGTGCCAAAGGCCTTGTGGACGTCACGCAGTTCGATCATGCGGAAAAGAACACCTCTGTCAGGGCGTAGTTCGCGGCGAGGATCAGCACAGATGCGGCGACTACGGCCGTCTTGGTCGCGCGGCCCACGCCCTGGGCGCCGCCGCTGGAATTCATGCCGTGATAGCAGCCCATCAGCGCCACGATAAATCCGAACACCGCCCCCTTGATCAGGCCCGAGAGGACATCCCAGGGTTCGAGAAAGTCGAGCGTGATGTGCAGATAGGTCGCGGCCCCGAATTCAAGGCGGCCAACCCCCACCAGAAACCCGCCCATGATGCCGATCACGTCGCCCACGCCCACCAGCAAGGGTACCGCGAGGGTGGCGGCCAACACCCGCGGAAGCGTCAGGTATTTCATCGGGTTGGTGGACAAGGTGACCAGCGCGTCGATCTGTTCGGTTACCTTCATCGTGCCGATCTCGGCGGCGATCGACGAGGCCACGCGCGCGGCCACCATCAGCCCGCCAAGGACCGGCCCCAGTTCGCGGGTCAGGCCGATGGCGACGATCGACGGCACCACGGTTTCCGCATTGAAGCGCGCACCGCCGGCGTAGATCTGCAACGCCAGCGCGCCGCCGGTAAACAGCGCCGTCATGCCGACGACGGGCAGCGACAGCCAGCCGATCTGCATCAGGGCATGACCGAACTCTCGCCAGTAAAAGGGCGGGCGCGCGAGGTGGCTGACGGTATCGCCTGCAAAAAGCGTGATCCGGCCGACCCCCGCCAGCCCCGCCAGAACGGCGCGCCCGATGGCGGCCAGAACGCGGACGGCATAGCTCATCCGCCGAGATAGCGCCGCGTGTAGCGCGCCCCGAGAGAGGTCAGAATCTCGTACCCGATGGTACCGGCATTGTCGGCCAGCACGTCGATCCCCTGATACGGGCCTAGAAGTTGCAGATGATCCGGGTCCTGACCGAGCTCGGTAATGTCCACACCGATCAGATCCATCGAGATCCGGCCCGCGACCGGGCAGGGGGTATCCGCGGCCCAGAGCGAGGTCTGCGGCCCCATGATGCGGTGGATGCCGTCGGCATACCCCGCCGAAACCGTGGCGATGCGCGTGGGCCGCGTCGCGGTGAAGCTGTTGCCGTAGCCGACGGTTTCGCCCGGGGTCAGGTCGCGGCACTGGATGACGGGAATGTCGAGGGTCACGACCGGGCGCGCATCCTCGAACGGTCGGCCGCCATATAGCCCGATGCCGGGCCGCGCGAGGTCGAAGTCGTAGTCCGGCCCCATCAGCATGGCACCCGTGTTGGCAAGACTGAGTGGTGCGCCAGTGTCATCGGCCATCTCGCGAAAGCTTGCAAGTTGCGAGGCATTCATCGGATGATCGGGCGTGTCCGCGCAGGCAAGGTGCGACATGATCAGGGCCGGGCCCTGTGCCAGAACGATATCGCGGACGCCCCGCCACTCGGCGGGCTCCATCCCGAGACGGTTCATGCCGGTATCAAGCTGGATGCCCGCCGGGTGGCCGGGCAGCGCCTCGGCGTGGCGGATCATCTGGTCGATGGAATTGATCATCGGCGTCAGTTCGGCGGCGCCGATCATCTCTGCGTCACCTGCCATATGACCGGAAAAGACGTGGATCGCCGGACCCGGTCCAAGGATGCGGCGCAGGGCAACGCCCTCTTCGGCGATGGCGACAAAGAACTGGCGCGCACCCGCGCGGGCGAGGGCCGGGGCGGCGTGTTCCGCGCCCAGACCATAGGCATCGGCCTTGACCACGGCGGCCGTTTCTCCGCGCGTTCGAGCGTCCAGCGCGCGCCAGTTGGCGATGATCGCGGACAGGTCTATTGTCAGTGTGGCTGTGCTCATGCGCGCGGTTCTGACAGCATGGGCGTGCGCGTCAAGGGGAAAGCCGCGCCAATCCCGCGTCGCAGCATCCCATGCGCGCGCGCCTGATGATCGCGCGGTCAAAGGGGGTGGAACGCCGCCTCAGAACCAGCTTTGAACGCCGCGTGCCGCGCCCGATATGTCACGTCCGACCCCGTCCACGGTGGCGCAACCGGCCACCAGCGAGATCAGCACAAGCGCTGTCAGGTGTCTTGATCGTCGGCCCATGTCAGTTTGCCTGTTCTTGATTGTCCGCCTCGACCCACCATACCGTGGGCAGGAATCCGATCCCGTCCCCGTAGATTGGCAAGCTGTCGCGAGGATATGCCAACTGTGCCTTGTGGGCAATACGGCCCACGCTGTAGCGGTGAATGGGGATCACGTACCGCCCCGCCGTTAGGATCCTGTCCAGCGCGCGCGTCGCTGCGACGAATTCGTCGCGTTCGCGGGCCTGTACCATGGTCTCGATCATGGCCTCGGCTGCGGGCGAGGTCATCCCCATGAGGTTGCGGCTGCCCGGCTCGTTGACGCCGTCCGATCCCCAGTAGAACATCTGCTCGTTGCCGGGGCTGAGCGACACCGAGCGGCGCATCATGGTCAGGTCGAAGTCGTATTGCGCCACGCGCTCGGCATATTGGGCGTTGTCGACGCTCTCGATCTTCAGCGTGATGCCGAGACGCGACAGCGCACGGGCATAGATATCCATCATGGCGCTTGCCTGCGCGATCAGCCCGTCCTGTTGCAACAGCACCGTGAGGCTCAGCGGTGCGCCATTGGCATCGACCAGCCGCCCCTCGACGACGCGCCAGCCCGCGTCGCTCAGCAGTCGCACGGCGCGGCGCAGACCGCCGCGATTGCGCGCCGTGCCGTCGCCCTCGGGCAGGGCGTAGCCGTCCAGCGTGCCGGGCAGCAGACTGTCCTTGAAGGGCGCAAGAAACTCGCGCACCCGGCCGGTGGCGGGGCCGTGATCCATGCCCAGTTCCGAGCCTGAGAAATACGAGGTGATGCGCGGCTGCCGCCCGCCGGTCAGCGTGTCGTTGATGTAGTCGAAATTGAACGCGGTGATCAGCGCCTCGCGCACCCGCCAGTCATCCAGCGGTTCATGCCGTGTGTTCATCACGAAGCCGGTCATGCCCGAGGGTTGGCGATGCGGTATCTCCGACTTGACGATCTCGCCGCGCTGCACGGCCGGAAAATCGTACTCCTCTTCCCAGGCCTCGGCGTTGAATTCGCGCACATAGCTGATGAGGCCCGCCTTGAATGCCTCCATCATCACGGTGGTGTCGCCGTAGAATTCGATGCGGATCTCGTCAAAATTATGCGTGCCGCGCCGGTAGGGCAGGTCCGCGCCCCAGTAGTCGGGGTTGCGTGTCAGGGTGACGTGACGGTTCACCTCGTAATTGGCGACCGTGTAGGGACCACTGCCGACGGGGATGTCGTCGATGCCCGCCTCGCTGATGTCGCGCCCCTGCCATTGCGCCTTTTGCAGGATCGGGCGCAGCCCGGCGAGCAGCGCAAGCTCTCGGTCCTCGACGTTGAACGTCAGGCGCACGCGGCGCGGGCCGGTCTGCTCGATGCGGTCCACCTTGGTCCAGAAGCTGCGATATCGCGGGTGACCTTGCGTGCCGAGGGTCTCGAACGACCAGATCACGTCCTCGACCGTCACCGGGCTGCCATCCGAGAACCGGGCGGCGGGGTTCAGCGTGAACTCGACCCATTTGCGGCCCGCGCCGGTCTCGACCGATTCGGCCAGAAGCCCGTACAGTGTGAAGGGCTCATCCCAGGACCGGCCCAGAAGTGTTTCATGCGTGAGATGTGCCAGCTGCCATGGCGGGCTGCCGCGCAGGATGAACGGGTTGAGCGAATCGAACCCGCCGACATTGCCGGTCACCACGCGTCCACCCTTGGGGGCGTCCGCATTGGCATAGGGCAGGGACACAAAATCAGGTGGCAGTGCCGGGTCGCCATACATAGCTATGCCATGCGTGGCCTCGGCCGACGCGGTCTGACCCGCGCCCAGAAGAACCATCGCGGCAAGGCCGCAGCGGAGTTTGCGAAACAGGGCGGCATTCATTTCCGGCGTCGGACCTCTCGGCGTCAAGGTGGGAAGCGCGTGTCACGGTAATATCGGATTCACGTCTTTTCAAACTTTTAGCTTGGACAGCGGCGCAAGATCGCTTATTAATGATGTCACTGCTCGATAGGTTTCTTGCCTGTATGAAACCTGCCTCAATGACTGGACGCCCGCCTTGTGCGGGCGTTTTTTTTGATCCGGCAGCGATCACCTGCAAGCCAATCCCCGTGCAATCCCGCCGCGTGGCGCATATGCTGCGCCTGCAACATGATCAAGGGAGAACGGGCATGAGTGTTCAAGGCAAGACCGCCGTCATCACAGGATCCACCTCGGGCATCGGGTTGGGAATCGCGTGGGAGATGGCCCGCAATGGCGTCAAGGTGGTGCTCAATTCCTTCAGCGATTCGGATGAGGATCACGCGATCGCACAGCAGATCACCGACGAGACCGGAACCGAGGCGCGCTACGTGCAGGCCGACATGTCGAAGCCCGAGCAATGCCGCGCGCTGATCGAAAAGGCGGGCGCCTGCGACATCCTCATCAACAATGCCGGGATTCAGCACGTCGCCCCCATCGACGAGTTTCCGACCGAGAAATGGGATGCGATCATCGCCATCATGCTGAGTTCGGGCTTCCACACCACCGCGGCGGCCCTGCCGGTGATGCGCAAGGCCGGCTGGGGCCGGGTGATCAACATCTCGTCGGCGCATGGCTTGACCGCCAGCCCCTACAAGTCGGCCTATGTCGCGGCCAAGCACGGCATCGTCGGGATGACCAAGGTCGTCGCGCTCGAAACGGCGCGCGAGCCGATCACCGCGAACGCGATCTGTCCGGGCTATGTGCTGACCCCGCTGGTCGAGGGGCAGATCCCCGACACGATGGAGAAATACGGCATGGGCCGCGACGAGGTGATCGAAAAGGTCATGCTGGAGCGTCAGCCCTCCAAGGAGTTCGCCACGACCGATCAACTGGGTGGTACCGCGCTGTTCCTGTGTTCGGACGCCGCGGCGCAGATCACCGGAACCACGATCAGCGTCGATGGCGGCTGGACGGCGCTGTGACATGCCGCGTCGCCGGGCGGTGGCTCTGCTTCTGCTCGGCGCCTTGCGTCACGCGGCGCGGACAGCCCACAGGCGCGAGACCCGGTCAGTCGCGGCGTTCCGTCACCTGGCCGGGTTTCTTCTCGCCGGGATAGACGAGGCCCGCAGAGATCACCAGTTTCGCGGCATCCTCGATCGTCATGTCAAGCTCGATCACGTCCTCGCGCGGGAAGAACAGCAGAAACCCCGAAGTCGGGTTGGGCGTGGTGGGCACGAACACGCTGACCATGTCGCTGGCGGTATGCGCCTTGGCGTTCACCTCGCCCTTGGTGTCCGACGAGATGAAGCCGATGGCCCAGATATCCTTGCGCGGGTACTGGATCAGGCAGGCCTTCTCGAAGCTGCGCTCGGATTGGGCAAAGACCGTTTCGGCGATCTGCTTCACACCGGAATAGACCGACCGCACCACCGGCATGCGATCGACCAACGATTCCGCGAAGCGGATCAGCGACCGTCCGATCAGCCCCTTAGCGACCCAGCCCACCACGACCGTGAAGACCAGAAAGATCACCACGCCCACACCGCGAAAATTCACGCCCAGGTACTCTTCGGGCTGATATCGGTCGGGGATCAGCGGCAGGACGAAGCCATCGACCCAGCCGATCAGCGTCCACATCAGCCAGATCGTCAGGCCGACCGGCGCGATCACGATCAGCCCGGTCAGAAAGCTTGTGCGCAGCGTCGCGAAACGACGCGGCTTCTGGGGGGCGATCAACGGCTCTTCGAATGGGGTGGTCATGGCACTTTCACGGGTTTGACACCGCAAGTTCTAGGCATATTCACGTCCTCTCACAATGCCCGTGCGGCGTCGGGGGGCGAAAATAACCGGCAGGGCTTGTGCCATCGACGCAAGGGCGCTATGTGCGCACTACTTAAATCCGCAGGTACGGGCGGGCCGTCGGGAGAGACATCCCCGCACGGTCCACCGGTTGAAGCGACCCGCTTCTCTTCCCGTGCCAAGGCGCAAACCGGAAAGGAAAAAAGACATGGCTCTTCCCGAGTTCACGTTGCGTCAGCTGTTGGAAGCTGGCGTGCATTTTGGCCACCAGACGCAGCGCTGGAACCCCCGCATGGGCGAGTTCATCTACGGCGCGCGCAACGGCATCCACATCATGGACCTGACGCAGACCGTCCCGATGCTGGACGCGGCGCTCAACGCGATCCGCGAGACGGTCGCGAAAAATGGCCGGATCCTGTTTGTCGGCACCAAGCGGCAGGCGTCGCAGCCGATCGCCGATGCCGCCGAACGCTGTGCGCAATACTACATGAACCACCGCTGGCTGGGCGGCACGCTGACCAACTGGCAGACCGTGTCGAAATCGATCAAGCGTCTCAACGAGATTGACGAGATCCTCGAGGCCGGCGGCGAAGGCCTGACCAAGAAAGAGCGTCTCGGAATCGAACGCGACCAGGCCAAGCTTCAGGCGTCGCTCGGTGGCATTCGCGAGATGGGCGGCGTGCCGGACATGCTGTTCGTCATCGACGTGAAGAAAGAGGCGCTGGCCGTCGCCGAGGCGCGCAAGCTGAACATCCCGGTCGTGGCGGTGGTCGATACCAACTGCCCGCCGGACGGCATCGATTACATCATTCCCGGCAACGACGACGCGGCGCGCGCCATCGCACTTTATTGCGACTTGGTCAGCCGGGCCGCGCTTGACGGGATGACGGCGCAGATGGGTGCGGCCGGTGTCGATCTGGGTGCGATGGAAGAGGCCCCGGTCGAGGAAGCGCTCGCCGACGCCGACACCGCGAAGGCCTGAGAGCCGTCACGAAACCGACATGGGGGCAGGGTTATCCCGCCCCCGCGACTTGATGGAATGTGAGGAGAGCCAAGATGGCGATCACTGCTGCAATGGTGAAAGAACTGCGCGACAGCACGGGCGCGGGCATGATGGACGCGAAGAAGGCCCTGACAGAAACCGATGGTGACATGAATGCCGCCATCGACTGGCTGCGTACAAAGGGCTTGTCGAAGGCCGCCAAAAAATCCGGCCGTACCGCCGCCGAGGGGCTGGTGGCCGTCAAGGTGAAGGACGGCACGGGCGTCGCGGTCGAGGTCAATGCCGAGACTGATTTCGTCGCCAAGAACGCCGACTTTCAGGGCATGGTGACACAGATCGCCGAGGCCGCGCTCGCGGCTGACGATGTCGACGCGCTGATGGCCGCCGATCTGGGCGGCAAGAGCGTGGCCGACACGATCACCGACAAGATCGCCACGATCGGCGAAAACATGTCGCTGCGCCGGATGGGCCGGATCGAGGGCGACGGCGTGGTGGCCTATGTCCACAATGCCGCCGGTGACGGCATGGGCAAGATCGGTGTTCTCGTGGCCTTCTCGGGCGACGAGGCATTCGCGCGGCAAGTCGCGATGCACGTCGCCGCCACCAACCCCGCGGCCCTCAACGAGGCCCGGCTGGACCCGGCAGTGGTTGAGAAGGAAAAGCAGGTTCAGATGGACATCGCCCGCGAATCCGGCAAGCCCGAGAACATCATCGAGAACATGATCAAGGGCCGCATGAAGAAATTCATGTCCGAGGTCACGCTGCTCGGACAATCCTTCGTGATGAACCCCGACCTGACGGTCGAGGCCGCCGCCAAGGATGCCGGCACCGAGATCACCGGCTTTCTGCGTTTCGAGGTCGGCGAGGGCATCGAGAAGAAGGAAGAAGATTTCGCCGCCGAGGTCGCCAAGGCCGCGCAAGGCTGACATCTGGCGACAGGGCAGGCGCTCTGTCCACTTGACACAAAAAGGACCGCCGGCAAGATATGTCGGCGGTCCTTTCTTTTGCCCGAAAGTTGCAAGACGCCGCGCGCGCGGCTTTCCGGGATGCCGGTCATTGCGCCACCAAACGACGAGATCACGGTCAGGCATCACGCCCTCCCGTGTTTCATCTTTCTCCAAATACTCCCGCCGGAGGCTTCCCCAGACACGTCCGGGCGCAGGCGCCGGGCGGGTCAGTCCTCCATCGCCTCAAGCTCGTCGATGAGACGCGAGATCATCGATAGCCCCTTGTCCCAGAACGCCGGGTCCGACGCGTCCAGACCGAAGGGCGCCAGCAACTCGGTGTGGTGCTTCGACCCGCCCGCCTTCAGCATTTCGAAGTACTTGTCCTGGAACCCGTCGGGATTTTCCTCGTAGACCGCATAAAGCGCGTTCACCAGCCCGTCGCCAAAGGCATAGGCGTAGACGTAGAAGGGCGAATGCACGAAATGCGGGATATAGGCCCAGAACGTCTCGTAGCCGTCCATGAAATCGAAGGCCGGGCCGAGGCTTTCGGCCTGCACCGACATCCACAGCGCGTTGATGTCGTCGGGGGTCAACTCGCCCTCGCGGCGGGCGGCATGCAGTTTGCATTCGAAATCGTAAAAGGCGATCTGGCGCACCACGGTGTTGATCATGTCCTCGACCTTGCCGGCCAGCAGGACCTTGCGCTCTGCCGCGGTTTCGGCCCCGTCCAGCATGCGGCGGAAGGTCAGCATCTCGCCGAACACGCTCGCCGTTTCCGCAAGCGTCAGCGGGGTCGAGGACAGCAATTCGCCCTGATCGGCGGCCAGAACCTGGTGCACGCCGTGGCCCAGTTCATGCGCCAGCGTCATCACGTCGCGCGGTTTGCCCAGGTAATTGAGCATCACGTAAGGGTGCACATCGGTCACGGTCGGATGCGCGAAGGCCCCCGGTGCCTTGCCCGGTTTCACGCCGGCGTCGATCCAGCCCTTCTCGAAGAACGGCTTAGCGAGGTCGGCCATGCGCGGGTCGAACGCGGCATAGGCGTTCATCACGGTGTCGCGGGCCGCGTCCCAGCCGACGGTGCGGGTTTCCTCCATCGGCAGGGGCGCGTTGCGATCCCAGACCTGCATCCGGTCGACACCCAGCCACTTGCGCTTGAGCTCGTAATAGCGGTGCGACAGTTTCGGATAGGCCGCGACCACCGCGTCGCGCAGCGCCTCGACGACCTCGGGCTCGACATCGTTGGACAGGTGCCGCCCGGTCTGGGGCGTCGGCATCTCGCGCCAGCGGTCGATGACCTCTTTCTCCTTGGTCGTGGTGTTGTGCACGCGGGCAAAGGTACGGATGTTTTCGCCAAAGACCCGCGCCAGTTCGCGCGCCGCCGTTTCCCGCTTGGCCCGGTCCTGATCGGTCAGCAGGTTGAGCGTGCCCTCGATGCCAAGATCCTCGCCCTCCACGGTGAAGACCAAGCCAGAGATGGTTTCGTCGAACAGCCGCTCCCACGCGTCGCCGACGACGCCCATGTCGTGCAGAAATTTCTCCAGCTCGTCGGATAGCTGGTAAGGCTTCATCGCGCGGATGCGGCGGATGACGGGCTGGTAGCGCGCCAAGTCTGCGTTCTCGGCATACATCGCCTCCAGCGCGCCCTCGTCCAGCCGGTTCAATTCCAGCGAGAAGAAGACAAGCGGTGTTGTATAGGTCGTGATCTTTTCCTGGCAGTCCGACAGGAACTTCGCCCGCCCGCTATCGGACGTCTGCTGGTAATAGCGCAGCCCGGCATAGGACATGATGCGCCCCGCGCAGCGGCTGATCGCCTCGTCGCGGTGCAGGCACTCCAGCAGGCCCTTGGCATCCAGCGTTTCCAGCTGACCCTCGTAATCGGCGGCGAAGTGTTTGCACGCCTGTTCCAGCCACGCGAGATCGCGCACCAGTTCCGGCGCATCTTCGGCGGTATAAAGATCGCTCAGATCCCATTCCGGAAGGCCGCCAAGGCCCTTGTCGCCGGAGGTGGCGTTCGCATCGCGGACGGGGCGGGGCTGGGCATGCATCGGGTCACCTCATTCTGTTTCACCTGAAAGACATAGACGCGCGCGCGCGGGCGCTCAACCCCGCGTGACGCCGCCTTAGCCGAACCGGGCCAGCATGGCCTGCAGGTCGGTCAGCGTGTTCGCCTCTGATGTTGGCTTGTCATGGCGCCAGCGGGCCATGCGCGGAAACCGCAGCGCCACCCCGGATTTGTGCCGGGGACTGGCCTGGATCCCCTCGAAAGCGATCTCGAAAACGTGCTCGGGGCGCACCTGCCGCACCGGGCCGAACCGGTCCTGCGTGTTGCGGCGCACCCAGGCGGTGATCTGGCGGAATTCCGCGTCGGTCAGCCCGGAATAGGCCTTGGTGAACGGGACCAGCGTGTCGCCGTCCCAGACCGCGAATGTGAAATCGGTGAACAGGTTGGCGCGCCGCCCGTGACCTTGCTGCGCGTAGATCATCACGGCATCCAGTGTCAGCGGTTCGAGCTTCCATTTCCACCAGTCGCCCTTCTTGCGCCCGGCATGGTAGGGGCCGCTGCGGCGCTTGAGCATCAGGCCTTCGGTGCGGCGGCGGCGCGCGGTGGCGCGGGTAGTCGCAAGGTCGGCCCAGTCGACGAACGGCACCAGTGGCGAGGGGCGCAGCGGTGCGCCCTCGGGCAGATCGTGCAACCGGGCCTCAAGGCGGTCGCGGCGTTCGGCGAAGGGCGTTTCGCGCAGGTCGTGCCCGGCCTCTTCCAGCAGGTCGTAGGCCATCAGGATCACCGGCGCCTCGGCCAGCAGTTTTTTCGGCACGGTCTTGCGGGTGATGCGTTTTTGCAGCGCGGCAAAGGGCAGGGGGGCATCACCATCATGCGCCAGAATCTCGCCATCCAGAACCGTGCCGTCGGGCAGCACATCGTGCAGCCCGGCGAGTTCCGGAAAGCGGTCGGTCATCAACTCTTCGCCGCGCGACCAGACAAAGCATTGCCCGCCGCGCACGATCACCTGCCCGCGGATGCCGTCCCATTTCCATTCCGCCAGCCAGTCCTCAGGGGGGCCAAGGCCCTCGGGCCCGTCCTCGATCCCGTAGGCAAGGCAGAAGGGGTAGGGGCGCGACAGGTCGTCGGACGGGTCGCGCGCCTCGATCAGGTCGGCCCATGTCGTCGTGTCGGGCGTCCAGTCGCCCATCAGCCGGTGCGCCAGTTCCGCCTCGTCGCGGCCCGTCGCCTGGGCCAGCGCGCGGGTCATCAGCTTGCGGCTGATGCCGATGCGAAAGCCGCCTGTCAGCAGCTTGTTGAACACCAGCCGTTCCAGCGGCGCCATCGCGTCCCAGGCCGCGAGGATGCGGGTTTTGCGGGTCGCCTCATCGGCGGTGTCGAGCGCGCGCAGCCGGTCGATCCACGTGGCAAGGCTGGCATCGTGCGTGGTGTTCGGCGCGGGCAGGACCAGCGCGATGGTTTCGGCCAGATCACCGACGATCGGATAGGTTTCCTCGAACAACCAAAGCGGTATGCCCGCCCGCTCGGCCGCCCATTCGCGCAGCCGCGTCGTGGTGACCGCGCGCTTTGGGCGGCGGCCGGAAAACAGCGCGATCGTCCACAGCCGGTCATCCTCGGGCGCGTCGCGGAAATAGGCGGCCAGTGCCGCCACCTTGGTGTTGGTACGGGTGGTCTGGTCGAGCGTGGTGAAGAGGTCGGCAAAGCGTTTCATGCCTGCTCCTCCAGCGTCTCGGCATCCAGCGTCTCACCGGTGAACTCGGTCTGGACGATATCCGCATCATAGCCCTGCTCACGCAGCCAGCGCGCGAAGATCGACGTGTATCCATGGGTGACGTGGACGTGGCTTGCCCCGGTTTCGGCGATGGCACGGTTGAGCTCGGCCCAGTCGGCATGATCGGAAATGACGAAACCGCGATCCGCCGCCCGTCGCCGTCGCACCCCGCGCAGCCGCATCCAGCCGCTGGCAAACCCGGTCGAGGCGGGGCGAAAGCGCCGCGCCCATGTCCCCGACAGCGCCCCGGGCGGGGCCAGCACCAGCGCGCCGCGCCGCTGCTTGGGGTCGATGTCGGGGGTGACGTATTCGGTATCCGGCAGGGTGATCCCCTGACCGCGCATCACTGCGTTGGTGTTCTCTATCGCGCCATGCGTCAGGATCGGCGCGATCCCCGGATCGAGCAGGCTGAGCACGCGCTGCGCCTTGCCGAGCGCGTAGGCCCCCAGCAGGCTGAACCGTCCCTCTGCCGCGTTGGCTGCCCACCACGCGTTGATCTCGGCGGCGACATCGGCCTCGGCCGGCCAGTCGAAGACCGGCAGGCCGAACGTGCATTCGGTGACGAAATGATGGCAGCGCACCGGCTCGAACGGGGTCGAGAGCGCGTCGGCTTCAAGCTTGTAATCGCCCGAGACCACCCAGACCTCGCCGCCCACCTCGACCCGGATCTGGGCCGAGCCGGGCACGTGCCCCGCGGGGTGAAACGACACGGTCGCCCCGCCGATGCGGCGCGTCTCGCCGTAGCGGATGGTGTCGAGCGTGATCTCGCCCAAGCGATGGCGCATCACCGGGGCGGCAAGCTCGGTCGCAAGATAGGCGCCGTGCCCGTCGCGGGCGTGATCGGCATGGCCGTGGGTGATCAGCGCGCGCGCGACCGCACGCCACGGGTCGATATGGAAATCGCCGGCGGGGCAGTAGATGCCCTCGGGGGTGAACGTCAGTGCCATGCACACAATGATAAACCATGCGGGTCGCGCGACCAGCCTCTTGCGACGGGACATGGTCCGGTTAAGGTCCGACGCGTCGACATCATGAAACAGAGGGACAGGATATGCGGTTTTTGAGGTATGGCGAGGTCGGGCGGGAACAGCCCGCCGTTCTGGATGCCGACGGGCAGTTGCGCGATCTGAGCGGGGTTGTCCCCGATCTGGCGGGTGGCGTTCTGGCGGATCTGCCACGGATCAATCCACAAAGCCTGCCGCGTGTGCCGGGCAATCCGCGCATCGGGCCGCCGGTGGGGCGCGTCGGCAAGCTGATCTGCATCGGGCTCAACTACTCGGATCACGCCGCCGAGCTGGGTGCGACGCCCCCCGAGGACCCGGTGGTGTTTCTCAAGGCGACCTCGTCGATCAACGGGCCGTTCGATCCGGTGATCCTGCCGCGCGGGTCGGAAAAAGGCGACTGGGAGGTGGAGTTGGGCGTGGTCATCGGGCGGCGTGCGAAATACGTGACCGAGGCACAGGCAATGCGCCATGTTGCGGGCTACACCATCTTCAACGACGTCTCGGAACGCAGTCTTCAGCTGGAACGCTCGGGTCAGTGGACCAAGGGCAAGAGCTGTGACACCTTCGCGCCGCTGGGGCCGTGGCTGGTGACGCCCGACGAGATGGCGGATGTGCAGACGCTCGATCTTTCGGTCGATGTGAACGGCGATCGCATGCAAAGCGGCTCGACCGCGAAGATGATCTTCGGGGTGTCGCGGATCGTCTCCTATCTCAGCGAGTTGATGACGCTGGAGCCGGGCGACGTGATCGCCACGGGCACGCCGTCGGGGGTGGGCATCGGCCACACGCCGCCGCGGTTCCTGAAGGATGGCGACGAGATGGTGCTGCGGATCTCGGGGCTGGGCGAACAGCGTACACCCGTGCGGGCCGAACCCTAGGGGTGCGTTGCAACAGGCACATTCAAAGTCCGGGGCAGTCGCATGTGCCCATGCCGCCCCTGCCGGGCAGCACGGCGTTTGCAACCGTGCAATCGCCGGTGGGTGGGTCCGCTACGCATGACCGTGACGGTTTGATGCGGGCCACCTGTCGGGCGACCGGACACGTCAGGACACCGCCTGCCCCGGCCTATCCTCGGACTTCTCGAAAAAGTCGCAGATCATCGCGAAGAGATGCGCGCGCCGGGCCTCTGTGTCCATCAGCGTTTCATGTCGCCCGCCCGCGACCATTTCGAGATGCCCGCCGGGCCACCGTGACATGCGGTCCCGCACGCGCCCGACATCGACGATATCCTCTTCATCGCCAAGAATGGTAAGGCAGGGCAGGTCGGGGGAGGGACGGTGCGACAAGGCGCGGGTTTCGCGCAGGGCCTCATACAGCCAGCGCAGGCTGGGCCCGCCGATGCCAAGCTCCGGATGCGTCCGGATCTGATCCTGCATGTAGGTCCACATCCCCGGATCGCTGGTCAGCCTGTTGGTCTCGAACGGTTCCGTCAGGACATAGTGATCGGCCGTGGTGCCGGGGGCGTAGCGGTGGCTTAGCCCGATATGGTGGCTGCCCCATGACAGCCACCACGCGACCGGACGCAGGGCCTCGGCCATCCGGATGCCCCACATCGGGCTTGAAAAGATGCAGCTTTGCACCCCGAGGCCCTGCATGACGGCGCGCAGCCCGATACAGCCGCCCATCGAATGCGCCAGAAGATGCCACGGCCGCGGCAGATCCAGCCGTGACGCGGCCTCGACCATCGCGGCAACGTCCAGCTGATAGTCGGGGAAATGATGCACATGACCCGACATCGTATCGTCAAGCAACCGATCCGCCAGCCCTTGACCGCGCCAGTCCATCGCAAGGCTCGCATAGCCGCACGCGGCCAAGGCCCCGGCGACGCGACCGTATTTTTCGATATATTCGGTGCGGCCCGGAAAGATCAGGACGGTGCCTGCCGGCCCCTCGCGGTTCCAGACACCGACGCGCAGGCGCACGCTGTCCTGCGCCGTGATCCAGCACGCGGTCCCGCCCTCCGGCCCGTCGGCCACATCGGCAAAGAGCGGCGCCGCGTCCATCAGCCCAGGACGCTGCCAAGTTTCATCGCGAGCGCCATGTCGCCGTCGACGCTGAGGCGGCCCGACATGAACGCCGCCGTCGGATCGAGGTCGCCCTGAAGGATCGATTCGAACGTGTCGGCATCCGCGGTCAGGGTCACTTCTGCATCCTCGTCCGCAGCGCGCGCCCCGTTCGAATCGATCACGATGCTGCCTTCGCCCTCGATCACGAATTTCGCCGTTCCTTCAAGGCCTTCATCGCCCATCTTCTCGTTGAGGGCCTTCACGGCCGCCTTGATCACGTCACTCATCGGCGCGTCCTTTCACAATTGCGATCACGGGGGTTTGCATCCCGGCGATCTGTATTACACTCCACTCATCATGGGTACAGCATTCTTCAATCTCAAGGGTCTCGTCGCGGCACTCGTCTGTGCGGTCGCGTTTTGCCTGCCTGCCGCAGCAGACGAGGGCCGGGTCGATGCGCTGCTGTCACGCCTGGCCGAGGCGGACGCGCCAGAGGCCCGCAAGATCGCGGCGGAAATAGAGATGGAATGGTCGAAATCCGGCTCGCCGGCGATGGACCTTCTGTTGCAGCGTGGCGAGGACGCGATCGAGGCGGGCAACGAGGCCGCCGCAGTCGAGCATCTCAGCGCGCTCATCGATCACGCACCCCGCTTTGTCGAAGCGTGGCATTTGCGATCCGTGGCCTTCTTCAAGCAGGAGCGTTACGGGCTGGCGCTGTCGGATATCCAGCGGGCCCTCGTGCTTGAGCCGCGGCATTTCAACGTCATCTACGGGCTTGGTGTGTTGCTTGACGAGATGGGGCAGCCGGCGCTTGCCCACGACGCCTTTACGCGCGTTCTCGCTATACATCCGCATCATGAAAACGTAACCACGGCGCAAGAGCGTGTGGCCCGCAAGCTGGGTGGCGCGGAACTCTGACGGCATAAGGAACGCGGGCCATGTCCGAGCAGTCGAGAACCCTTGCGGTTCTGGGCCCGACCAATACCGGGAAGACGCATTTCGCCATCGAGCGGATGCTGGGCTATCGCACCGGATTGATCGGTCTGCCCCTGCGTCTTCTGGCACGCGAGGTCTATGACCGGATCGTCGCGGTGCGCGGCCCGTCGGTGGTGGCGCTGGTCACCGGCGAGGAACGCATCGTGCCGGCTCGCGCACAGTACTGGGTCTGTACCGTCGAGGCGATGCCCGAAGGCATGGGCACCGATTTCGTCGCCATCGACGAGATCCAGCTTTGCGCGGACCCTGATCGCGGGCATGTCTTTACCGACCGCCTGCTGCGCCTGCGCGGCCTGCACGAGACGCAGTTCCTGGGCAGCCACACCATGCGCGGCGTGATCGCAAACCTCGTGCCGGGGGTCGAATTCCTCAGCCGCGAGCGCATGTCGCAACTGACCTATGCCGGGCCGAAAAAGATCGCCAAGATGCCACCGCGCAGCGCGATCGTCGGCTTCTCGGTGGAAAACGTCTATGCGATGGCCGAGTTGCTGCGCCGCCAGAAAGGGGGAGCGGCGGTGGTGATGGGCGCGCTGTCCCCGCGCACCCGTAACGCGCAGGTCGAACTGTACCAGAACGGCGATGTTGATTACCTCGTGGCCACCGACGCCATCGGCATGGGTCTGAACCTCGACATCAACCATGTCGCGTTTTCGGCCCTGTCGAAATTCGACGGGCGACGGATGCGGCATCTGCACCCCAACGAGCTGGGCCAGATCGCCGGGCGCGCGGGCCGGGGCATGACCAACGGAACCTTCGGTGTCACCGGCGAGGCCCCCGATCTCGATCCCGATCTCGCGCAGGCGATCACCGAGCATCGCTTCGCCCCGATCCGCAAGCTGGAATGGCGCAATGCCCGGCTGACCTTCGGTTCGACCGATGCGCTGATCGCCTCTCTCGAGGCGCGGCCCGAGCACGAGCTGCTTGTGCGTGCCCGCGAATCCGACGACCTGGGCGCGTTGCGGACGCTGGCCGATCAGCCCGACATCGCCGCGCGCGCCACCGACGCCCCCGCGGTGCGATTGTTGTGGGATGTCTGCCGCATCCCCGATTTCCGCGGCATCAGCCATGCCGAACATGCCGGCCTGCTGGAGCGGATCTTTTGCGACCTGCACGAGTTGGGCCGCGTGCCCGATGACTGGCTGGCGCAGCAGATCCAGCGTATCGACCGGACCGATGGCGACATCGACACGCTGTCGAAAAGGCTGGCCTATATCCGCACCTGGACTTATGTCGCGCAACGAAAGGGCTGGGTCGATGACGAAAATCATTGGCGCGGCGAGACGCGCGCGGTAGAAGACCGCCTGTCGGACGCGCTGCACGAGCGTCTGACGCAAAGATTTGTGGACCGGCGCACATCCGTGCTCTTGCGTCGGCTCAAGCAGAAGGAGGCCATGGTGGCCGAGGTAAGTGATCAGGGCGACGTGACCGTCGAGGGCGAATTCGTCGGGCGTCTGGAAGGCTTCCGCTTCATGCGGGACAAGACGGCGGCCGCGCAAGAGGCGCGCACGCTGCAACAGGCCAGCCTGCAGGCGCTCAGCCCCCATTTCCATCTCAAGGCGGACAGGTTCTACAACGCCCCCGATCCCGAGATTGACTTCACCGAGCAGGGCGGGCTTTTGTGGGGCAAGGAGGCCGTCGGCAAGCTGACGCCGGGACCCGATCCGCTCAAGCCCGAAGTCGTGGCCTTCGTCGATGACGAGGCTGGCGCGGAGGTGGCCCAAAAGGTGCAGCGTCGCCTGCAGCATTTCATCGACCGCCGCATCGCCACCCTGTTCGAGCCGCTGATGACCCTGCAGCGCGACGAGACGCTGACCGGACAGGCGCGCGGCTTCGGCTTTCGCATGGTCGAGGCCATGGGGATCATCCCGCGCGGCGAGGTCGCCGCCGAGGTCAAGGCGCTGGATCAGGAGGCGCGCGGCGCGCTGCGCAAGCACGGCATCCGCTTTGGCCAGTTCACGGTGTTCATGCCCGCGCTGCTGAAACCCGCACCCACGCGATTGCGGCTGGTGTTGTGGTCGCTGGCCCAAGGGCTCGACCACTTCCCCGAGGCGCCGCCACCGGGTCTGGTGACCGTGCCTGCCACGGGTGAGGCCCCCAAGGGGTATTTCAGCATGGCGGGCTACCGCGCGGCCGGTGACCGGGCGATCCGCATCGACATGCTGGAACGGCTGGCCGACATGCTGCGCGCCGAGGATACCCGCGCCGGGTTCGAGGCCAAGGCCGACATGCTGTCGATCACCGGCATGACGCTGGAGCAGTTCGCGTCGCTGATGCAAGGTCTGGGCTACAAGGCCGAGCGGGGCGAGCGCGAAAAGGTCAAGCCGGTCGATCAGGCCGTGGCCGAGGCGCCGGTCGATGCGGCGGCGGCGGTCGAGGATACCGGCCCGGATCACCCCGTCGATACGGTCGAGGGGATCGTCGACGCGGGCGAGGCCCCTATTGCCGCCGATCCGCAGGCCGACCCCGAGGTGACGCCCGAGATCCCCGACACCCCGGAAGAAGAGATCATCCCCGGCGAGACCCCCGAGACGGCGACGCCAGAGCTAGAGGTTTATTACACCTTCACATGGGCGCCGCGGGCCAACCGTCCCGCCGATCAGGGCGCAGCCCGTGCAAAGTCGCGCAAGCCGCAGCAGCAGGGCAAACCGAAGGGCAAGCCGGGCGCCAAGGGCAAGCCGCGCGACGACCGCGCCAAGGGCCCGGCCCCCCGCCCGGAAAAGAAAGACCGCATCGACCCCGACAATCCCTTTGCGGCGGCGCTGATGGGGCTCAAGACCAAGGAGTGAATGCACGTGCCTGCCGTCCGGCGGTATCGGCGGATGGCAGGCCCCGCACGGCAGGAGGACACATGGCACGACGCATCGCCATCATCCAGGGCCATCCCGATCCGGAGGGCGGGCATTTCTGTCATGCATTGGCCGCCGCCTATCGCGATGCGGCACGCGCCGCGGGCCATTCGGTCGATCTGATCGACACGGCCCGGCTGGATCTGCCCTATATCCGTAACAAGGCCCAGTGGGATGCCGCGCCCACCGACGCGGGCATCCTGGACATGCAGCGGGTCGTGGGCGCAGCGGATCACCTTCTGATCGTCTATCCGCTGTGGCTGGGGGACATGCCGGCGGTTCTGAAATCTGCGCTCGAACACCTGTCGCGCGGCGGTTTCGTCATGGCGGTGGATGATGACGGTCACTGGCAGGCAAAACTGAAAGGCAAGTCGGCGCGCGTGGTGGTGACGATGGGCATGCCCGCGCTGGTCTACCGGCTGTTCTTTCTGTCGCATTCGCTCAAGAGCCTTGAGCGCAACATTTTGAAATTCTCCGGGGTAAAACCGGTGCGCACGACCCTCATGGGGCAGGTCGAGGGCGAGAGCCGCAAGGCCCGGCGCGACGGCTGGCTTGCGCAGATGCGCCGTCTTGGCAGCGATGCAGCCTGAGCCGCGCCCATCCCTGCGCCTCGACAAGTGGCTTTGGCATGCGCGGTTCTTCAAGACGCGCACGTTGGCGGCGCGGCAGGTGTCGGCGGGTCACGTCCGAGTCAACGGAAAACGCGTGTCAAAGCCGGCCCACATGGTCGGCCCGCAGGACGTTCTGACCTTCGCACAGGGGGATGCCGTGAAGGTGGTGCGCGTGGTGGAGATTGGCTCACGGCGCGGGCCGGCCCCCGAGGCGCAGGCGCTTTACGACGATCTCAGCGAACCGGCGCCACGCGATAGCGTGGCGTCCGCACCGCCCGCGCCGAAATACGAGGGCAAGGGCCGTCCAACGAAACGCGACCGCCGCAAAATGGACCTCAAGGACCGGTGGTCGCTTGAATGATCGGTTGCACTGGACTAGGTCGCACCTGACCCCGAACGTGTGAGAGACGTCCATGACCTATATCGTCAACGATAACTGCATCGCCTGCAAATACACCGACTGTGTCGAAGTCTGCCCGGTGGATTGCTTTTACGAGGGCGAGACCATGCTTGTGATCCACCCGGACGAGTGCATCGATTGCGGGGTCTGCGAGCCTGAATGCCCCGCCGATGCCATCCGCCCGGACACCGAGCCGGAAATGGAGAAATGGGTGGAGTTCAATCGCAAATATTCGGAAATGTGGCCGGTCATCATCACCAAGAAAGACCCGCTGCCCGAGGCCGAAGAGCGGGACGGCGAGACCGGCAAGCTGGAAAAGTACTTTACCGAAACCCCCGGAGAGGGCGGCTGAGCGGGTAAAACGCCGGACAGGTCTGCCGCGCCCCGCGAGGTGACGGCTAGCGACGGACAGGACGGGCAGGTCGCGTACAAGATGCGACGGTCTTTGCAAAGCGCCCTTTTGCAGGGGCGTTTTTTGTGGTATAGATATATCCCAGAATGATGAAAGACCTGACTTGCACCCTCCAACATCCTGTTGGGGGCGTGTGGCCGTGATACTGACGCTCACCCTCTGTCCTTAAATGACCAGAGGTGTCAACGTCTGTATTTTGTCCAGTACCTCGCGAGGAAACAAACCGAATGTCAAAATCCAAGAAGACCGAGTTTCGCCCCGATGACTATGTCGTGTACCCCGCGCACGGCGTAGGCCAGATCATGTCGATCGAGCAACAGGAAATCGCCGGAATAGAGCTGGAACTTTTCGTGATCTCGTTCGAAAAGGACAAGATGACGTTGCGGGTTCCGACGGACAAGGCGACGGAAATCGGCATGCGCAGCCTTTCGACGCCCGACGTGATCTCGAAGGCGATGGTCACGCTCAAGGGCAAGGCGAAGGTCAAGCGCGCGATGTGGTCGCGCCGCGCCCAGGAATACGAGCAGAAGATCAACTCGGGCGACCTTATCGCCATCGCCGAGGTCGTGCGCGACCTGCACCGCAACGACGAACAACGCGAGCAGAGCTATTCCGAACGTCAGCTTTACGAGGCCGCGCTGGAGCGTCTGACCCGCGAAGTGGCCGCCGTCGCCGGCGGTGACGAGGTTCAGGCCGCCAAGCAGGTGGACGACGTGCTGGTCACGCGCGCCGCGTAAGGCCTGATCGCTGCGGAACCGGGCCGCGCCGTGGGCGCGGCCTTTTTCGTTGGGTCTTCAGCCCAGAAGGCTGAACAGCACTGCGATCTCGGCCATTTGCTGTGTGGCCCCCAGGATATCGCCGGTCTGACCGCCGATCTTGACCTGTGCGATGCGCGCGGCTGCGGCGGCTGCAAGCAGCGCCCAGATCGCCGCCCCCAACCCCGCCCCCCCGGTCAGCAGAACCGCGATGCCGCACCCGACGCCGAGGCCAAGGGCGGCGGTGGCCGGGCTCGGGCACCCCTGGCTGTGCGAAAGACCGGTCGCGCGCGCATGGGGCAGGGCCGCCATCAGGCAGGGCATGACCGCGCGCGACAGGGCGGCGCTGGCCACAAGGGCGAAGGCCGCTGTCATCGGCCCTTGCGCAAACAGCAGCCACAGTGCCGACCATCGTGCCCCCAGCGAAAGGAAAATCGCGATCACGCCGTAGGTGCCGACATGGCTGTCCTTCATGATCTCGAGCCGCCGGTCCAACGTCCAGCCGCCCCAAAGCCCGTCGGCGGCATCGGCCAGCCCGTCCTCGTGGATCGCGCCCGTAGAGATCACCGACACGCCAAGCGCGACCATCGCGGCAAGCGGTGCGGGCAGACCCATCCCATGCGCCACAGCGCCGCCGAGCGCGGCCAGTCCGCCGATCACCATGCCGGCCAGCGGATAGGCCCATGCCGCCCGTGCGCCGCGGTCATGCGCGACGGCGCGCATCGGCAGGCGGCTGAGAAGCGTCAGCGCCTGCGCCACGTCGCGCGCGCGCAACAGGGCCGTGTCGTTTTCTGCCATGCGGGACCCTTTTTCGGGTGGGGCGGGACTGGCCGCTGCGATACAGAAGGGCATCCGAACTTGCAACGAGGCCTGCGATGCGTGCCGAGTTTACGACCCTGCCCGACGTGGCGACCCTGCTGCGCGATCTGCCCGGTCCCGATATGGCCTGTCGCGAGGCGGCGCGGGCGCGCGATGCCCAACTGACCAAGCCGCCGGGCGCGCTTGGCCGGCTGGAGGATCTGGCGATATGGTATTGCGGTTGGCGCGGGACGCCGCGCGCCCGCGTGGATGCGCCGCAGGTCCTTGTCTTTGCGGGCAATCACGGGGTCTGCGCGCAGGGCGTATCGGCCTTCCCGGCGGATGTCACGGCGCAGATGGTCGCCAATTTCCGGGCCGGCGGCGCGGCTGTCAACCAGCTTGCCGAGGTCGCCGGTGCGCGCATGGATGTGCATGCGCTCGATCTCGACCGCCCGACCGCCGATATCAGCCTTGGCCCCGCGATGTCCGAGGCCGAGGTTATCGCCGCCCTGCGCGCCGGGTGGGACGCAGTGGAGGACGCGACGGACCTGCTGGTGGTGGGCGAAATGGGTATCGGCAACACCACCGCTGCGGCCGCCATCGCCTGCGCGCTGCATGGCGGCGGCGCCGAAGACTGGACCGGGCGCGGCACGGGCCTGGATGATGCTGGGCTAAGCCACAAGGCGCGGATCGTGGCGCGGGCTGTCGCCGTGAACGCGGGCGCGGGCCGTGACGGGCTGGAGGTGCTGCGCCGTCTGGGCGGGCGCGAGATCGCGGCGATGGCGGGCGCGATGCTGCGGGCCCGGACGGGGGGCGTCCCGGTCGTGCTGGACGGCTTCATCTGTACCGCCGCTGCCGCGTGCCTGGAGGCTGCGCAACACGGTGCGCTTGATCACGCCATCGCCGGCCATGTCAGCGCCGAGCCGGGCCACGCGCGGCTGTTGGAGTGCCTGGACAAGGCCCCGCTGCTATCGCTCGGCCTGCGGCTTGGCGAAGGGTCGGGCGGGGTTCTGGCCATGGGGATCGTGCGCTCTGCCCTGGCGTGTCATTCCGGCATGGCGACCTTTGCCGAGGCCGGCGTGTCGGACGGCTGAGGGATGCGCCCGACCCCCGGCGCGCGTAACGTCGCACCATCTTGACCCTTGCCATGCGCGCGAATACTGATCGAATTCGTCGGATAATCCCGGAGCGTCATCCGCATGAGCGAAACCCTGTTGCACCGGCTGGCCTGGGTCGTGGTGATCCTGTGCCTTGCGCCCATCCTTGCGGCGGCGCTGTCGGCGTTCACCGGCGATCTGCAGACATGGCAGAAGGTCCTGTCGACGGTGTTGCCCCGCTATACCGCGACGACACTGGCGCTGGTGGTCATCGTCGGGCTGGGGACGGCGGTGATCGGATCGGCGACCGCGTGGCTGGTGACGGTCTACCGGTTTCCCGGCGTGCGTGCGCTGGAAATCGCACTCGCATTGCCGCTGGCCTTTCCCGCCTATGTGATGGCCTATGCCTATACGCACATGCTCGATCATCCCGGGCCGGTGCAGACGGCGCTGCGCAGCGTCACCGGTTGGGGGCCGCGCGAGTACTGGTTTCCCGAGGTCCGTAGCCTTGGCGGGGCGGCGCTGATGCTGACCATCGTGCTTTACCCTTACGTCTACCTGCTGGCGCGCGCGTCGTTTCGCCAGCAATCGGCCAATGCGTTCCTTGTGGCCCGCACGTTGGGGCGGTCGCCGATGCGGGCGTTCTGGCGGGTGGCGCTGCCGATGGCGCGACCCGCGATCGCCGGGGGCGCGCTGCTGGCGATCATGGAAACGATCGCGGATTTCGGCACCGTGGCCTTCTTCAACGTCCAGACCTTCGCCACCGGTATCTACCAGGCGTGGTTCAGCCTTGGCGACCGCGCGGCGGCCTCGCAGCTGGCGCTGTGCCTTCTGGCCTTCGCGCTGCTGCTGGCGGGGCTGGAGCGCGCCAGTCGCGGGCGCGCGCGCACCGCCGGGGCCGGCGGGCGCTTCGAGACGATGGAGCGTCCCGAGCTGCGCGGCGCCGCCGGCTGGGGCGCGTTCGCTCTGTGTTTCCTGCCGGTGCTTCTGGGGTTCATCATACCGGTGATCATGCTGGGCGTGATGGCCGTGGGATCGGGGCAGGACCTGCTGTCGCCGCGCTATCTGGGGTTCATGTCGAACTCCTTGACGCTGTCCAGCGTCGCGGCCGTCATTACCGTGACGGGCGCGATCCTTGTGGGATTTCGCGCGCGCACGCGTCCGGGACGGGCCTCGAAATGGCTGGTGGTGGGGGCCGGGCTTGGCTATGCCGTGCCGGGCGGCGTGATCGCGGTGGGGCTGATGGTGCCGATGGCCGCTTTCGACAACGCGGTCGATGCGTTCATGCGCGGCACCTTCGGGATCAGCACGGGGCTTTTGCTGACCGGGTCGATCTGGCTGATGGTGCTGGCCTATGTGGTGCGGTTCATGGCCGCGGCCCTCAATGCCTATGACAGCGGCATGGCGACCGTGCCCGGGCATCTCGACGCCATCGGGCGGTCGCTGGGACAGGCCGGGCCGAAACTGCTGACGCGGGTGCATCTGCCGGTGGCGCGCACATCGGTGCTGACGGCGCTGCTGATCGTGTTCGTCGACGTGATGAAGGAATTGCCCGCCACGCTGATCCTGCACCCGTTCGATTTCCAGACACTCGCGGTACAGGCGCACCGGCTGGCCGCCGACGAACGCCTGTCCGAGGCCGCGGTGCCATCGCTGGTGCTGGTGGCGTTCGGCCTGATCCCGGTGCTGATCCTGTGCCGTACCCTCGGGCGGCAAAGCGCGGGTCAGCGTGCGGCCAAGCTGGGCTCGGCCATTGCCTCGGGGTAGGGTTCAGCCGCCGGGACGCTTCAGGCTGAACGTGTCCCGGATCACCGAATAATCCAGATAGCCAAGCCGCGTCAGCGGGTTGAAACGGGTCACGTCGAAGCGCCCATCGACGAGGCAATCATCGCGCATGTGCACGCCGGTCACCTCGCCGAATACCACGAAATTCGCCTTGCCCGCCAATTGGATGATCTGCGTCATCTTGCATTCGAGGCTGGCCGGGGCTGCGGCGACGCGGGCGCAGTCCACTGTCTCGCATTCGATTTTTTCCAGCTCTGCATCGGTGAATTCGTCCACCTCGCGCCCCCATGGGCCAGAGCTTTGGTTCATCGCATCGCACAGCGCCTCGCTGACCACGTTGACGCAGAAGACACCCGTTTCGCGGATATTGGCGACGCTGTCCTTGGTGTCGTCGCGGTCGGGCTTTGCCGAGGTCGAGGCGAACATCACCTGCGGCGGGACATAGGCGACCGCGTTGAAGAACGAATAGGGTGCCAGATTGTCCCGACCGTCCGCACCGCGCGACGAGATCCAGCCGATGGGGCGCGGTGTCACGATGGCATTGAACGGGTTGTGCGGCAGGCCGTGGCCGTCCTCGGGTTTGTAGAACATCACAGTCTCCTAGGGGTGAACGGGTTTGTACCAGCCGTAACGCCGTGCTACGCGCCTTGCCAGTCGATTTTCGTAAAGGTCTGGCACACTCATGTTCGAATTGCGGCCCGAGGGCCCCGCGGATCATTGGGAGGTGGAGGCGCTTTACGATCTGTGTTTCGCGCCGGGACGTGAGGCGCTGTCGTCCTACCGGCTGCGCGAGGACGTGTGCCCCGTGGCCGACCTGTGCCTCGTGGCCATCGATGAGGGCGCGATCGCGGGGGCGATCCGGTTCTGGCCGGTGCGCATCGGGGATGCGCACGCGCTGCTTCTGGGGCCGGTCGCGGTGCATCCCACGCACCAGGGCGAAGGCATCGGCGGGTGGCTTATTCGCGAGGGCATCGAGCGCGCCCGCATGTGCGGCTGGCAGCGGATGCTGCTTGTTGGGGATACGCCGTATTACGGGCGGTTCGGCTTTGTGCGCCTGTCGCGTGTCACGATGCCGCCGCCGACGAACCCCGAGCGTGTGCTGGGGCTGGCCTTGCAGCCCGGCGCATGGGATCATGTCACAGGCCAGGTGACACGCGCCGCTTGAAATCGGGGCCGCGCATGCGCAGCTTGACGGCTGGATCACTGCGGATGCGGGGACTGTGATGGAACTTCTGGGCCGACCGATAGACCAGGCCACGACCGAGGCGCGGCTCGATGCGCTGGTCCGGCGCAACGCACAGGCGGGAAATGCCGCGATGGACGTGCTCAACCTGATCGGCGGCCAGGCCGAGGGCCTGCTGGATCGTCTGCCGCCAAGCGTGCGCATGCGTCTGAATTCCACCACCGAAGAGGCGCTGCGCCAGGCCGCCGAGGCCGCGCACCGGTCCCGCGACGTGGTGGGCGACGGCCCGGCCTGGCGGGTGCAGGCGCTGACCACGATGATGGGCGCCGCGGGCGGTATGGGCGGGCTGCCCACGGCACTTGCCGAGTTGCCGGCGACCACGACGGTCCTGCTTCGGGCGATACAGGACGTGGCCATGGATCACGGGTTCGATCCATCCGATCCTTCGGTGCGCTTCGGTTCGGTCGAGGTGTTCGGGGCCGCCGGTCCGCTGGCCGAGGATGATGGCGTCGATCTGGGATTCATCGGCACGCGCGTAACGCTGACGGGGGCGGCCATGCGCACGCTGATCGCGCGGGTCGCGCCGCGCCTTGCGACCGTTCTGGGTCAGAAACTGGCGGCGCAGACCGTTCCGGTGTTGGGGGCGGCGGCAGGGGCGGCCACGAATTACGCCTATACCCGGTATTATCAGGATATGGCGCATGTACATTTCGGCCTGCACCGTCTGGCGATCGATGCCGATCGTGATCCGCAGGACATGGTCTTGGCCTTCCGTGAGCGCGCCCGACGCGGCTGAGGGTGGGCGGCCCCGGCGCGTCATGCTGCGCCGGGGCCGCCCGTCGGCCTGTTTCGTCGGGTGGGCCGCAGCGCGATCTATTGCAGATCCGCGAAGGCCGCCTGCAACCGCTCGACCGCCTCGGCAACCCGGGCGCGAGGCGTCGCGAGGTTGAAGCGCAGAAACGCCTCGCCCCCGCTGCCAAAGGTCGGGCCGTGATTGACGCAGATGCGCGCTTCCTGCTCGACCCGCCGGGTGAATTCCGCCGGCGTCATCCCGGTGCCCGAGAAATCGACCCAGGCAAGATAGGTGGCCTCCAGCGGCATGGATTTGAGGCCGGGAATGGCGTTGACGCCGTCGTCGAACAGCGCCCGCGTCCGGTCGAGATAGGCGGTAAGCGCATCGACCCAGGCCGCGCCATCGGGGCTGTAGGCGGCCTCGGCCATCACCAGGCCGAAGGAATTGGGCGACAGCCCCATGGCCGCCATGCGCTTGCCGAACCGCGCGCGCAGGGCCTCGTCGGCAATGATCACGTTGCCCAGATGCGCCCCGGCGATGTTGAAGGTCTTGGTCGTGGCGGTCAGCATCACCAGCCGGTCCGCGACGTCGTCGATATGCGCCATCGGGATGTGGGTATGGCCGGGCATGACCAGATCGTGATGGATCTCGTCCGAGACAAGGACCAGATCGTGACGCCGGGCGAAATCGGCGATGCCCTGCAATTCCGCACGGGTCCAGACGCGCCCGCCGGGATTGTGCGGCGAGCACAGGATCAGCATCCGCTCGGTGCCGGTCATCTGCGCGTCACAGGCGTCGAAGTCGATTTCGTAGCGCCCGTCGGTATCGGTCAGGGGGCATTCGCGCACCTCGCGCCCCGCCGCCTTTATGACCCGCGCGAAGGCGTGGTAGACGGGCGTGAACAGCACCACCGCGTCACCGGGCGCGGTGAAGGCGTCGACGCACATCGCGGTGCCGTTGACCAGCCCGTGCGTGGTAAAGATCCACTCGGGTTCGATCCGCCAGCCGTGACGCGTCTGCATCCACCACTGGATCGCGGCACGGTAGCCGGCATCGTCGCCGTAATAGCCGTAGATACCGTGATCGGTCATGCGCTGCAGCGCCTCGGTCACGCAGGCGGGGGGGCGGAAATCCATGTCGGCGACCCACATCGGAATGCCATCGCTGGCCGGGACCCCGTAATTCGGTTCCATCATGTCCCATTTCTGGGAATGCGTGCCGCGGCGGTCGATGATCTCGTCGAAATTCATGGCTGTCTCCTTGTGGGCTTCGGCGCGCAGGCTAGAGGTTTGCGCCCGGCGTGCAAGACCGTGTGGCGGGTCGAACGCAAGACCGTTGCGGATCTGGTGGCGATGACCTAGATCCGACATCATGAAACGTCCGATCCTCATCCATCCCGACCCGCGTCTGAAGAAAGTCTGCGCGCCCGTGGCCGATCTCGGCGACGATCTGCGCCAGCTGGCCGATGACATGCTCGAGACCATGTATGACGCGCCCGGAATCGGCCTTGCGGCGCCGCAGGTCGGCGTGATGCGCCGGCTGATCGTGCTGGATTGCGTCAAGGAAGAGGGGGCAACCCCGCGTCCGCTGGTCATGTTCAACCCCGAGATCAAGGCCGCCTCGGACGAGGTGAGCGTTTACGAGGAAGGCTGCCTGTCGATCCCTGATCAATATGCCGACGTGACGCGCCCGAGTGCCGTGGATGTGGCATGGATCGACCGCGACGGCCACGAGCAGCGCGAGAGTTTCGACGGGTTGTGGGCGACGTGCGTGCAGCACGAGATCGACCATCTGAACGGCAAGCTGTTCATCGATTATCTCGGCGCGATGCGTCGCCAGATGATCACCCGCAAGATGCAGAAGCTCAAGCGCGAGCAGGCGCGCGCGTGAGCACCCGCCACGTCCTGCGCTGGCCGGATCGGCGGTTGCGGATGTGCGCCGCGCGGGTCGCCGACGTCACCGACGAGACCCGCGCGCTTTGGGACGAGATGATCGCGGTGATGGAGGCAATGCCGGGCGTTGGCCTTGCCGCGCCGCAACTGGGAGAGATGCGTGCGCTGGCCGTCATCGATGCCAGCGAGGCGCGCGGGCAGGCGGTGCGCATGGCCAACCCCGAGATCCTGCATGCCAGCGTTCAGATGCGCGCACAGGTCGAAGCCAGCCCGTGTCTGCCCGGTGTCTCGGCAAAGATCGCACGCCCGCGCGCGGTCACGGTGCGGTTTCTTGATGAGGACGGCGCGGTGCGGGACCGCGATTTCGTCGGGCTTTGGGCCACGTCCGTGCAGCACCAGATCGACCATTTGCACGGGCGCATGTATTTTGACCGGCTGAGCCCGTTGAAGCGCGACATGCTGCTGCGACGGGCACGCAAGACCGGTTGAGCGGAGTGCCCGTCCTGCGACCGGATCTGAGTATTTCTGGAAAGATGAAAGGCTGGCGATGCGCGTGATATTCATGGGAACGCCCGAGTTTTCCGTACCTGTTCTGGATGCCGTGCTTGCGGCCGGGCACGAGGTGGTGGCGGTCTATTGCCAGCCGCCGCGCCCGGCGGGGCGGGGCAAGAGGGACCGGCCCGGCCCGGTTCAGGCGCGGGCCGAGGCGTTGGGGCTGCCGGTGCGTCATCCGGTGAGCCTGAAAGGGGCCGAGGCGCAATCGGCGTTCGCGGCGCTGGAGGCGGATGTGGCGGTGGTGGTCGCCTATGGCCTGATCCTGCCGCAGGCGGTGCTGGATGCGCCGCGCCACGGGTGTCTGAACATCCATGCGAGCCTTTTGCCGCGCTGGCGTGGCGCGGCGCCGATCCAGCGCGCGCTCATGGCCGGGGATGCCGAGACCGGGGTCTGCATCATGCGCATGGAGGCCGGGCTGGATACCGGGCCGGTGCTTTTGCGCGAGGCGACCGCGATCGGTGCGCAAGACACGGCCGGCAGTCTGCATGATCGGCTGTCGGGGATGGGGGCGGCGCTGCTCGTCGAGGCGCTTGCGCGGCTGGACCGCCTCGTGCCGGCGCCGCAGCCGGGCGTGGGCGTGAGCTATGCCGCCAAGGTCGACAAGGCAGAGGCGCGGATCGACTGGACCCGTGCGGCCGAAGACGTGGACCGGCAGATCAGAGGATTGTCTCCGGTGCCCGGCGCGTGGTGCATGGCCGGGGACGAGCGGCTGAAACTGCTGGCCTGCTCGGTTGCCGAAGGGCAGGGGGCACCCGGCGAGATCCTTGACGATGCGTTCACGGTCGCTTGCGGCCGCGGGGCCGTGCGCATCCAGCGCGTGCAACGCGCGGGGCGCGGGGTGCAGGACGCGGCGGCGCTTCTGCGCGGCATGGCATTGCCCATGGGCACGCGGCTGGTCTGATTGTCGCGTCGCGGATCAGCCGCGCGGCGGGCGCGCCCGGTAGACCGGCAATCGCCATCCGAAGGCCAGAGAGCCCGCGCGCAGCGCGAAGGTTGTTCCCGCGCCGGCGACCGCCGGCAGGACAGGATCGGCGGTGACCTGCATGGCCACGACGCCCGCCACTGCGCCGGCAAAGGAGGCGGCGACGTAAAGTTCGCCCGCGCGCAGCACCAGCGGCACCTCGCGCGTGACCACATCGCGCAAGAGGCCGCCAAGCGTGCCGGTGAGAACGCCCATGATGACCAGCACCGCCGGCGAGCGATCGACATCCGCCGCCATGGCGACCCCGGCCGAGGTGGCGATGGCGAGTGCCACCGCGTCGAGCCACAAGAGACCGCGCGCCCGGCTTTCGAGCAGATGTGCGGTGAAGAAGACCGTCACCGCTGCCGCGCAGGCGACCCCGACATAGGCGGGCGTGTCGAGCCAGAAGACCGGGTTGCGGTCGAGCAGCAGATCACGCGCCGTGCCGCCGCCCATTGCAGTGAGGCTGGCGAGGAACAGGAACCCGACGATGTCGAGCTGTGCGCGGCTGGCGCTGAGGGCGCCGGTGAGCGCGAAAATCAGGACCGCCACGAGATCCAGTGCGAATGGCGTCGTCATGCCCGTGTCTTGCCCGGTTTGAATGGTGCCATTCCGGCGCGGGCCAGCTCGTCGGCACGCTCGTTCTCGGGGTGGCCGGCATGGCCCTTGACCCATTTCCAGGTGACGCTGTGGCGCTGTTGCGCCGCGTCGAGGCGCTGCCACAACTCGACATTCTTGACCGGCTTTTTCGCCGAGGTCTTCCAGCCGTTGCGCTTCCAGCCGTGGATCCAGCCGGTGACGCCGTTCTTGACGTAGGCGCTGTCGGTGACGATGGTCAGGGCGGATGGCTTGGTAAGGGCCTCGAGCGCGCTGATGGCGGCCATAAGCTCCATCCGGTTGTTGGTGGTCGCGGCCTCGCCGCCTGAAAGCTCGCGTTCCTTCAGCACCGCGTCGCCCTCGATCGCATGCATCAGCACCCCCCAGCCACCGGGGCCGGGATTGCCGGAACACGCGCCGTCGGTATAGGCGACGAGATCGGGCATCAGGCCAGCACCCCGACCGCGAGGCAAGCGATCACGATGGCCGTGAGAAGCGCGCGCAGTGGCATCCACCAGGCGGGTGCGAGGCCGTGGCGCGCGAAATGCCAGTCGAGACCCAGAAGGCCCGCAAAGCCGAAGATCAGGTTAATCCCCGCCGAGGTCGGCCCGCCCCCCGTCATGAAGAACGCCCAGAGCGCCGGGATCACCGACAGCGCGTAGCCGGTGGTGGCCAGCATGCCTGTCGCCTTGGTAGCAAAGCCCCAGAGCACGCCAGACATGAACGACAGGATCACCGCGCCGTAGAAAAGCATGACGTAAGGCCCCGCAAAGCGCGGGCCGATGGTCTGCGCGGTCCAGAGCCCGAGATCGGGGAAAAGCACCGTCAGCGCGCCCCAGAGAAACGGCAGGAGGCCCGCAAGGCCAAGGACGAGCGGGGCGCGGGGGACGGTCTGGAACATGCGATATCAGGCCCGGCTGCGAGGGTGGATTCTGGGTATTTTTGCCAAGAAGAAACCCTCAGGCCGGTTCGCGCAAGGCCCGGGGCACCTTGAATTCCACGTTTTCGGTGGCGGTCTCGACCGTCTCGACGGTCACCTCGTGGCGGGCGCGAATCGCGTCGATCACCTCGTCAACCAGCACTTCGGGGGCCGAGGCGCCGGCGGTGACGCCCAAGGCGCGCACGCCATCGAGGGCGCGCCAATCGATATCGGTGGCGCGCTGCACGAGCTGCGCATAGGGGCAGCCGGCCCGCGCGCCGACCTCGACCAGACGTTTCGAGTTCGAGGAATTGGGCGCGCCCACCACCAGCAGCGCGTCGATCTTCGGCGACATCGCCTTGACCGCCTCCTGCCGGTTGGTGGTGGCGTAGCAGATGTCTTCCTTGCGGGGGCCGACGATGGCCGGAAATCGCGCGGTGAGGGCCGCGACGATGTCCGCGGTGTCGTCCACCGACAGCGTGGTTTGCGTGACAAAAGCCAGCTTTTCGGGGTCGCGGACCTCAAGCGTGGCGACATCGGCCACGGTTTCCACCAGCAGCACCTCGCCGTCCGGCAATTGCCCCATCGTGCCGACGGTTTCGGGGTGGCCGGCATGGCCGATCATCACGATTTGCAGCCCGGCCTCGGAGTGACGCTCTGCCTCGACATGGACCTTGCTGACCAGCGGACAGGTGGCGTCGACATAGAGCATCTCGCGGCTGGCGGCCTCGGCGGGGACTGCCTTGGGGACGCCATGCGCCGAGAAGATGACGGGCCGGTCGTCGGGACAATCGTCAAGTTCCTCGACGAAGACGGCGCCCTTGGCGCGCAGATCCTCGACCACGTACCTGTTATGCACGATCTCGTGGCGGACATAGACGGGCGCGCCCCATCTGGCGAGCGCCATTTCCACGATCTTGATCGCCCGGTCGACGCCGGCGCAGAAACCGCGCGGCGCGGCGAGATAGAGGGTGAGGGGGGGCTTTGTCATGTCACGTCTCCTGCTGGTCCCAGAGGTAAGCCAGACGGCGCCGCGCGTAAAGGGAGCGTGCGCATCTTGCGTCAGCCGGTGGCCTGCGCCGTGAGCCATCCAAGGATCGCGAACCGGCCCGTCTTGGCAATCGTCACCAACACCAGGAACACCCAGACGGGCGTGCGCATCACGCCCGCCACCACGGTCACCGCATCGCCCAGGGGCGCCCAGCTGAGCAGCAGGGTCCAGACGCCGTATCGTGCATACCACCTTTGTGCGCGGGCCAGTTGGGCGGTGTTGACGGGAAACCAGCGGCGGGTGCGGAACCGTTCGATCCCGCGCCCCATCACGTAATTCACCACGGCACCCAGCGTGTTGCCGATGCTGGCCACGATGACGAGCGCGACAACCGGGACCGTACCCGCGACCTGCATCCCGACGAACACGACTTCGGACTGGAACGGCAGAAGGGTGGCGGCGCCGAACGCGGCCGCGAAAAGCCCGACAAGCTGTCCGATCACGCCAGCGTCGGCAAATTCCATCAGCACGGTCCTTGAGGTGTCACGCGCTCAGGCCGGGCCAAGGGTCACTCCTGGGTGGCATATGCCTCGCGGTTTTCGCCCTGGTTTTCGCGCGGCGGCCGACCGATGACCTCCTTGAGGTCTGCAAGCTCGATGTAATTGTCGGCCTGGCGGCGCAACTCGTCCGAGATCATCGGGGGCTGGCTGCGGATGGTCGACACGACCGAGACACGCACACCCTGACGCTGCAGGCTTTCGACGAGGGGGCGGAAATCGCCGTCACCCGAGAACAGGACCGCGTGATCGATGCGCGGCGCAAGCTCCATCGCGTCGACCGCAAGCTCGATATCCATGTTGCCCTTGACCTTGCGACGGCCTTGGCTGTCGGTGTATTCCTTGGCCGTCTTGGTCACCATGGAATAGCCGTTGTAATGAAGCCAGTCCACCAGCGGCCGGATCGGCGAATACTCGTCATTGTCCAGCAGCGCGGTGTAGTAGAACGCGCGCAGGAGTTTTCCACGGCGCATGAACTCTGACCGCAGAAGTTTGTAGTCGATGTCGAACCCGAGTGCCTTGCCGGCCGCGTAGAGGTTTGACCCGTCGATGAACAGCGCTAATCTGTCATCCTTATAAAACATGATCCAATGCCTTTCTGAACCGTCTTGCCATGTGCGTGTGAGTGAGCGAGGTGGAATGCATCATGACAACTGTATCCCCGCGAATTAGGGTGTCGTCCAACCGTTGGCAAGGGCATGCGGCATCAGAACACGACAGGGCGGACATGACGTCGGATCAACTCTGCTTGATTGCAATCGGGGCGAACATGCCCTCGCGGGTGGGTCCGCCCGACCTGACGGTCGCCGCCGCGATGCGGGCTCTGGCCGAAGGTTTTGCGCGGATCGACGCCGTCAGCCGGTATTACAGCACACCAGCATTTCCGCCCGGCAGCGGTCCGGATTTCGTCAACGCGGCTGCCGCCATCCGGATGCCCGGCGATGCCGAGGCTGTACTGGCGGCCCTGCATGCGATCGAGGCGGAATTCGGGCGGGCGCGGGCGGTCCGTTGGGGCCAGCGCACGCTTGATCTCGACCTCATCGCGGTCGGTGATGCGGTGCTGCCCGATGCCGGCACGCAAGAATACTGGCGGATGCTTGACCCCGCCGCGCAGCGGCACTGCACCCCCGATCAATTGATCCTGCCCCATCCCCGGATGCAGGATCGCGCCTTCGTGCTTGTGCCATTGGCCGAGATCGCGCCGCAGTGGCGTCATCCCGTGTTGCGGTCTACCGTCCAGCAGATGTGCGACGCGCTGCCGGTGCCCGATGTCGAATCAGTGCGACCACTCTGATTCAGCCTTGTAAAACACGCAATCATCGACTATGCGGTCGGTTTCACGTTCTCATCCCGCCGGAGGTGTCATGGCCCGCGTTACGACCGAAGACTGCGTAGACAAGGTTCCCAACCGTTTCGAACTGGTTCTGCTGGCAGCGCATCGCGCACGCGAGATCTCGTCGGGGTCGCCGCTGACGGTGGACGCGGACAACGACAAGAATCCCGTCATCGCCCTGCGCGAGATCGCCGAAGAGACGCAATCGGCCGAGGAGCTGCACGAGCGGCTGATCCAGTCCAACCAGTCCCAGATCGAGGTGGACGAGCCGGAAGAGGATTCGATGGCGCTGCTGATGGGCGGCGAGGCGGACAAGCCCGAGGCCGACGACATGTCGGAAGAAAAGCTGTTGCGCGCCCTGATGGAAGCACAGGGACAGGGCTAGGTCCGACCGCCGCGCGGCAAGGTGCGCATTGAATGATCGCTGTCGATGACCTCATCGCGTTGGTGCGCAAGTACAATCCGCGTACGGATGAAAGCCTGATCCGAAAGGCCTATGATTTCGGGCGGGCGATGCATGAAGGCCAGCAGCGCTATTCCGGCGAGCCGTATTTCACGCACCCCGTCGCGGTGGCCGCGATCCTGACCGAGCAACGGCTGGACGACGCCACGATCATTACGGCGCTCCTGCACGACACGATCGAGGATACCAAGGCATCCTACCGTATCGTCGAGGATAAATTCGGGCAGGAAGTCGCTGATCTGGTCGATGGCGTGACCAAGCTGACAAACCTGCAACTGTCCAATTCCGAGACCAAGCAGGCCGAAAATTTCCGCAAGCTTTTCATGGCGATGTCAAAGGATCTTCGCGTGATCCTTGTCAAGTTGGCGGATCGTCTGCACAACATGCGCACGATCAAGGCGATGCGTCCCGACAAGCAGGCGCAAAAGGCGCGCGAGACGATGGACATCTACGCGCCGCTCGCCGGGCGCATGGGCATGCAATGGATGCGCGAAGAGCTGGAGGATCTGGCCTTTCGCGTCCTCAACCCAGAGGCGCGGGCCTCGATCATCCGCCGGTTCATCACCCTGCAACGCGAGACCGGCGACGTGGTGGAACGCATCACCGGCGACATGCGCCGCGAACTGGACCGCGCGGACGTAAACGCCGAGGTGTTCGGACGCGCCAAGAAACCGCATTCGATCTGGCGCAAGATGCAGGAAAAGGAGATGGGGTTTTCGCGCCTGTCGGATATCTACGGCTTTCGCGTGATCACCCAGTCCGAAGAGGATTGCTACCGCGCGCTTGGCGCGATCCACCAGCGCTGGCGCGCCGTGCCGGGGCGGTTCAAGGATTACATCAGCCAGCCGAAATCGAACGGCTATCGGTCCATTCACACCACGGTCTCGGGGCGCGACGGCAAGCGGGTCGAGGTTCAGATCCGGACCCAGGCCATGCACGAAGTCGCCGAGACGGGCGTCGCCGCGCATTGGTCCTATCGCGACGGGGTGCGCGCCGAAAATCCGTTCGCGGTCGATCCCGCCAAATGGCTGTCGAGCGTCAGCGAGCAGTTCGATGCCGAGGAAGACCACGAGGATTTTCTCGAAGCGGTCAAGCTGGAGATGTATGCCGACAAGGTGTTCTGCTTCACCCCCAAGGGCGACGTCATCAAACTGCCGCGCGGGGCGACGCCCATCGATTTCGCCTATGCCATCCACACAAGGATCGGGCATGCGACCGTCGGTGCCAAGGTCGACGGCATGCGTGTGCCGCTGTGGACCCGAATCAAGAACGGCCAGTCCGTCGAGGTGATCACCGCCGACGGGCAGACGCCGCAGGCCACGTGGCTGGACATCGCAACTACCGGCAAGGCGCGCGCGGCCATTCGCCGGGCACTGCGCGAGCTGGATCGCGGGCGGTACGTCAAGCTGGGACGCGAGCTGGCGCGGTCGGCCTTCGAGCATGTCGGCAAGAAGGCCACCGACAAGGCGCTGGAGACGGCCGCGCGCACCCTGCGCCTGAAGGATGCCGACGAGGTGCGTGCGCGCATGGGCAGCGCCGAGCTTACCGCGCAGCAGGTGCTCAACGCGGTTTACCCCGACCTTGCCCCGCATGTGGCCGACGAGATCGCGCGTGACCGCGCTGTCATCGGCCTGAGGGCCGATCAGAACTTCGAGCGCGCCCGCTGCTGTCAGCCGCTGCCCGGAGAACGTATCGTCGGCATCACCTATCGCGGGCGCGGGGTGGTCATTCATGCCATCGATTGCGAGAACCTGTCGCATTACGACGGCCAGCCCGAGCGCTGGCTGGATCTGCACTGGCATACCGGCACGCATCCGCCGGTCTACGATGCGACGCTGGATATCACGATTGGCAACGATGCCGGCGTGCTGGGGCGGATTTGCACCTTGATCGGCGAGCAGAAGGCCAATATCTCGGATCTTACATTCGTTGATCGGAAACCGGATTTCTACCGTCTGCTTGTTGATTTGCAGCTTCGGGATGTGGAACATCTGCACGGTATCCTGTCGGCGCTGGACGCAGAAAGTGATGTCGCTTCGGCCGAAAGGTATCGCGATCCGTCCCGATCAGGCGCGGGGCTGACCCACAAACCCTAGGAGCCGCGCAGGTGGTGTTTAAACGTCGTGACAGGAGGCCCTTCTGGAAGGTGCTCACGGATTTCGTCTGGCCCCGCGGCGGCTGGACGCGTGCGGCCACCTACGTGAAGCACCGGCTGAACCGTCTTCCGGATCCGCCGCATCGGATCGCACGCGGAATAATGGCGGGCGTCTTCACCGTGTTCACGCCGTTCTACGGGCTGCATTTCTTTCTTGCCGCCGCGCTGGCGTTGCTGCTGCGGGGCAATGTGGTGGCCGCCCTTCTGGGCACCTTCGTGGGCAATCCACTGACCTATGTGCCGATTGGTGTCATTTCGCTGCAAACCGGGCATGCGATCCTTGGTCGCCACACGCCGGCCGAGGATGAGATCAGCCGCTCTCTGGGCGGCAAGTTTCTGGATGCCGGTCAGGATCTCGGGGCGAATGCGCGGGCGTTCTTCTCGGGTCAGGATGCCGACTGGACCAGTCTGAACCTGTTTTACGAAGAGGTGTTCTTTCCCTACATGATCGGCGGCCTCGTGCCCGGTATCGTGGCGGCGCTTGCGGCCTATTACATCAGTCTTCCGGTGATCACCGCCTATCAGAACCGGCGGCGCGGATTGCTCAAGGCGAAATGGGCGGCGATGAAGGAAAAGAAGGCGCAAGGCGAAAAAGCGTCATACGAGGCTGACGGGCATGGCAAAGGGGACTAGCTTGTCATCCATGCCGGGATAGTTAAAGGAAAAGGTCCATGCCGCTTGATGAAACCCTGCGCCTTGGCGTGAATATCGACCACGTGGCAACTGTGCGCAACGCGCGCGGCGGTGCCGCCCCGGACCCGTTGCGCGCCGCGAGACTGGCCGAAGAGGCCGGCGCAGACGGCATCACCGCGCATCTGCGCGAGGATCGCCGGCATATCTCGGACGCCGATATCGAGGGATTGGTCGCGGCGCTGACGGTGCCGCTCAATTTCGAGATGGCCGCGACCGACGAGATGCAGGCCATCGCCCTGCGCCACAAACCCCACGCGGTTTGCCTTGTCCCCGAAAAGCGCGAGGAACGCACCACAGAGGGCGGCCTCGATGTGGTCCGTGAAGAGGGCCGGCTGGCGCGCTACATCGCGCCGCTGCGCGATGCGGGATGCCGTGTGTCCCTGTTCATCGCCGCCGACCCCGCACAGATCGACGCGGCGCACCGCGTCGGGGCCGAGGTGATCGAATTGCATACGGGGGCGTATTGTGATGCCCATGCCATGGGCGAGACGGACATGTGCGACCGCGAGTTGGCCAGCCTGCGACAGATGTCCGGACACGCCCATGCGCTCGGGCTTGAGGTGCATGCCGGCCACGGGCTGACCTACGATACCGTACAGCCCGTCGCGGCCCTTCCCGAAATCCGGGAACTGAATATCGGTCATTTCCTGATCGGCGAGGCGATCTTCCGCGGGCTTGGTCCGGCGATCGCCGAAATGCGCCGCCTGATGGATGCGGCGCGCGGGTGACGGTCATGTCTGACCCGGTGATCCCCACCGATGCCGAGCGGCGCGTGCTGTCCGAGATCTGCGATTGGGCGATCGCCCTCGCCAAGGCCGAACGCGCGCCGCAATTCACCGCTGCCGTGCTGTCGGGCGAGACCGAGATCTGCCGCGCCCGCAACGATGTCGCGCAGACTTGCGACCCCAGCCGCCATGCCGAGATCGCGGCCCTGGCCGAAGCAGGCCGCCTTCGGGGCCGCCACGACCTGTCGAGGCACACGCTGATCGCGTCCTGCCAGCCTTGCGAGATGTGCCTTGCCGCGATGCGCTGGGCCGGGATCGACCGGCTGATCTTTGCGGCACGGCAGGAAAACCTCGGGACGGGGTTCTTTCAATTCGGCGCGCTTGGCATCGAGGACCTCTGCGCCGCGTCCGGTCACGCCTTCGCCTATCTCGGCGGCCTCGAAGAGGCCCGCGTCCTGCCCCTCTACCGGCCCGGTGAGACAGAATGAAGCGCGTTCTGGTCCTTGTGCTGGCGGCGTTGGTCGCACTTGCGGCCATCTGGCAGTTGGAGGAGCAGCGCGCGGGGCTGGGTATCTCGGCGCGCAGCGTGGGTGAGACACCGGTCACGCGCTACGCCGCGCCTGGGGCGACGGGTCCGGTGGTCGTGGTGGCGCATGGCTTTGCCGGGTCGCGGCAGATGATGCAGGCCTACAGCACCGATCTGGCGCGGGCGGGGTACCGCGTCTGGGCCTTCGACTTCGAGGGGCACGGCCGGCACCCGCAGCCGATGTCGGGCGATGTGGATAGCCTTGATGGCACCACGCGGATGCTGGTCGAGCAGACGCGCGATGTCGTCACGGCCGCACAAAGTGCCGAGGGGTGGGATGGCGCGGTTGCACTATTAGGCCATTCCATGGCGACCGATATCATCATCCGCGCCGCGATCAACGACGACCGGATCGGGCCGCTGGTGGCGATCTCGGCCTTTTCCAAGGCTGTCACCGCGACCGCGCCCGATAACCTGCTGCTGATCTCCGGCGCGTGGGAACCGGGGCTGCGTGACTTTGCCCGCGATGCCATGGCGATGGTCGACATGGAGACCGGCGAGGGCGAGACCGCGCGCGTCGACGGCATCACGCGCCGCGCCGTCGTGGCCCCGTGGGCCGAGCATGTCGCGGTTCTGCACAGCCGCGCGGGGCGGGCCGAGGCGGTCGCGTGGCTTGATGCCGCCTACGACCGACAGAGCGATTTGGAGATTCGCGCCACGGGACAATGGGTGCTGGCGCTGATGTTCGCGATCGTGGCGCTTGCCTGGCCGCTGGCCCGGCTGCTGCCCGACCGCGCGCCGCCTGCGCCGCAGCCCCTGACCGGAGGGCGGTTTGCGCTGGCGGTTCTAATGCCCGCCGTGCTCGCGCCGCTGCTGGCGGTGCAGGTGGATCTGGCCGTCCTGCCGGTGCTGGTCGCTGATTACCTTGCGCTGCACCTGGCGATCTACGGCGTGGTGCAACTGGCGATCGCATGGGCGTTCGGCCTGCGCCCTGCGGGCCTGCGGCCGCTGGCGATGCTGGCGCTTCTGGCTTGGGGGCTGGGCGTGTTCGGTTTCGCGCTGGACCGCTACGGTGCCAATTTCTGGCCCACGCCCGACCGCATGACGATCATCGCGGCGCTGGCGCTGGGGGCCGTGCCCTTCATGCTGGCCGATGCGGTGCTGACTTGCGGCGGGCGCGCGCCGCTCTGGCAGCGGCTGGTCGCGCGGGCGGTTTTTCTTGGGTCGCTGGCGCTGGCGGTGCTGCTGGACACGGAAGGCCTGTTCTTTCTTGCGATGATCGCGCCGGTGATCCTGTTGTTCTTCCTGATATACGGGCTGATGGGGCGCTGGGTCGCCGCGCGCGCGGGGGCGGCGAGCGCCGGGATCGCGCTTGGCCTGATCCTCGCCTGGGCGCTGGGCGTAAGCTTCCCGCTATTTGCTCCGGGGGGTGCGGGATGATCCTCGGCATCGGCACGGATCTTGCCAATATCGACCGCATCGCCGGCACGATCGCGCGGTTCGGGGACCGTTTCAAGAATCGCGTCTTCACCGACATCGAGCAGGCCAAGGCCGAGCGCCGCGCCGATGTCGCGGGCACCTATGCCAAACGCTGGGCGGCCAAGGAGGCCTGCTCCAAGGCGCTTGGCACCGGGCTGCGGATGGGCATCGCGTGGAAGGACATGGCGGTAAGCAACCTGTCCACCGGCCAGCCGGTGATGCATCTGACCGGATGGGCCGCCGACCGGCTGGCCGCGATGACGCCCCAGGGATTCGAGGCCACCGTGCATGTCACGCTGACCGACGATCACCCCTGGGCGCAGGCCTTTGTCGTGATCGAGGCGCGGCCCCTGCGGTGACACCCTTGCCTTGACACCCCGCCGCGCGCACCGCATGTAGCGCGGGATCTGCCCCAGCCCTGTCCGGAGACGTTTCATGGCATCTGACGCCAAAAAAGGAAATTCCATCGTCGAGACGCTTAAGACGGTGTTCTGGGCCCTCCTGATCGCGGGGCTGTTCCGAACACTCTTTTTTCAACCTTTCTGGATTCCGTCCGGGTCGATGAAGGACACGCTTCTGATCGGTGACTTCCTGTTCGTCAACAAGATGGCCTACGGTTATTCCTACGCGTCCTGCCCGTCGATCCGGCTGGGATTCGTGAATGTCGACGCCAAGGATCTCTGCGGTTTTCTTGATGGTGACAATACGCGCCTCCTTGGGTCCGAGCCCGAGCGCGGCGATATCATCGTCTTCCGCCATCCCGCCGACGGCACGGATTTCATCAAGCGCCTGATCGGCCTGCCCGGCGATCGCATCCAGATGCGCGACGGCGTGCTGCATATAAACGACGAGGCGGTCGAGCTGGCACCAGCGGGCACCTTCACCGAGGAATTCGACCGGCAGGGACCGATGGGCATCCGCCCGCGCTGTGAGAACGGCGTCGTCGGGCAGGGCGGGGACTGCACCAAGTCGCGCTTTACCGAGACGCTGCCAAACGGGCATTCTCATGATATCCTGAACATCGGCGATCAGCGCGCCGATCACACCGGCGTCTTCACCGTGCCCGAGGGGCATTACTTCTTCATGGGGGACAACCGCGACAATTCCACCGACTCGCGCTTTCCGCAGGCCGTGGGCGGCGTCGGGTTCGTACCGTACGAGAACCTGATCGGGCGCGCCAACAGGGTGATATTCTCGTCGGCGGGCAGTTCTATGCTGGCCTTCTGGACATGGCGCGGCGATCGGTTCTTCGAGAGGTTGGAGTGAAGCTGTCGCAAGAGATGACGGCCTTTCAGGAGCGGCTCGGGCATGTGTTCTCCGACCCCGCGCTGCTGGTGCGGGCGCTGACCCATTCCTCGATGGCCACGCCCAACCGCGACGACAATCAGCGGCTTGAGTTTCTGGGCGACAGGGTGCTGGGGCTGGTGATGGCCGAGGCGGTGCTTGCCCATGACGCGGGCGCGACCGAAGGTCAGCTTGCGCCACGGTTCAATGCGCTGGTGCGCAAGGAAGCCTGCGCCGATGTGGCCCGTGCCATCGACCTTGGAAAGGTTTTGAAACTCGGACGCTCCGAGATGCTGTCGGGCGGACGGCGCAAGGAGGCGCTGCTGGGCGACGCGATGGAGGCGGTGATCGCCGCCGTTCACATCGATGCAGGCTTTGATGTCGCGCGCGCCATGGTGCTGCGTCTCTGGGGTGACCGCATCGGTGCGGTCAAGCAGGATGCGCGCGACGCCAAGACAAGCCTGCAGGAATGGGCGCAGGCGCGCGGATTGCCGCCGCCCGATTACGCCGAGACCGCCCGGTCCGGCCCGGACCACGCGCCGGTCTTCACCATCGAGGCGCGGCTGCCGGACGGCACCTGCGCCGCTGCGACGGCCGGGTCGAAACGCCAGGCCGAACAGGCGGCAGCGCGCGCGCTGCTTGGCCGATTGGAGAACTCTACATGACCACACGCGCCGGCTTCATCGCCCTCATCGGCGAACCCAACGCGGGCAAGTCCACATTGCTCAACCGTATGGTGGGGGCCAAGGTCAGCATCGTCACCCACAAGGTGCAGACCACCCGCGCACGCATCCGCGGCGTCGCTATGGAGGGCGAGAGCCAGCTCATCTTCGTCGACACGCCCGGACTGTTCCAGCCGCGTCGCCGGCTGGATCGCGCGATGGTCGCCGCGGCCTGGGGCGGGGCAGCGGATGCCGATATCGTGGTGCTGCTGATCGAGGCGCATCGCGGCATTACCGACGGCGTTGCGCGCATCCTCGACGGTCTGGGCGACACCGTCTCGGGGCGCCGGATCGCGCTGGCCATCAACAAGATCGACCGCGTCGAGGCGCCCGTGCTGCTGGCGCTGACCAAGGAAATGAACGCCCGCTTCCCGTTCGAACGGACCTATCTGATCTCTGCCGAGAAAGGCCACGGCGTCGATGATCTGCGCGCCTGGCTGGCCGAGGAGGTGCCCGAAGGGCCGTGGCTTTATCCCGAGGACCAGATCGCCGATCTGCCGATGCGCATGATCGCCGCCGAGATGACGCGCGAAAAGCTGACGCTGCGCCTGCATCAGGAACTGCCCTATCAACTGACCGTCGAGACCGAAAACTGGCAAGAGCGCAAGGACGGCTCGGCACGTGTCGACCAGATGGTCTATGTCATCCGTGACGGGCACAAGGGCATCGTTCTGGGCAACAAGGGCGAGACGATCAAGGCCGTCTCGAAAGCCGCGCGCGAAGAGCTGGAAGCGTTTCTCGGGCGGCGTGTGCATCTGTTCCTGCAGGTCAAGGTCCGCAGCGGCTGGATGGACGATGCCGAACGTTATTCCGAGATGGGGCTCGACTTCAAGGACGGGGGCTGAGCCTCATGCGCGCCTTCATCTTTCCCAAAATACTCACCGCATCGCTCGACACGGGCGCGCCATGGCCCGCCTGACCGCCCGGTTCTGGATCGATGCCTATCTGACGCGGCTGCGACTGGCGGACATCTCGGCCTTCGTCACGGCGCATGGCGATGACACGGGCGGTGCGGTTCTGGTCAAGCTCAACACGCTCGATGGACAGGCGGTGCTTTACCAAAGATCCTTCGATCCGGGAACGGGCGCGCGCGTCTGGCTGCCTCTGGCCGAGGGCGCGGAGCCATCGGTCGATGCCACCATCGCACGCCAACGCGCGACCGATCCCGATCTGTGGGTGATCGAGGTCGAGGACCGTCAGGGACGCCATCTTCTGGACGAACCGGGTCTCGACAGCTGACGCGGTGACTTGATCCGAATTAAGGAGCCGGTCCCGCCGGCACGCTATCCTTCTGTGCGACGTCCCGTCGCAAGCGGGCGCATGTCAGGAGGGAAAAAGATGAAACACGTATTCGTCGCGACCGATGGCTCGGACCCGGCCGGGAAAGCCACCGAGATGGCCGCCGAAATGGCGGCGAAATTCGATGTGCCCCTGACCGTGGGCCATGCGCTGCAATACGGTCGCCCGTCCGCAGAGCTGGCGCGGATGGCCGAGATAGAGCATCTCGCCAAACGGGCCAGCGAAAAGAGCAACGTCGATTTTCAGGTGCTGACGGGACATTCCGGCGACCTGCTGGTCAATACGCGGCCCTCGGGTGATGCTGTCTCGGCGGTCAACGCGATCGGTGACGAGATCGTGCACCGCGCCGAAAGCCGTGCGAAAGAGCTAGGGGCGCGCGATGTCCGGACGGTGACCGAAACCGGCGATCCGGCCGACGCGATCATCGACATGGCCGCTGCCGCCGGTGCGGATGTCATCGTGGTCGGCCATCGCGGGCTTGGGCGGGTCAAGTCGCTATTGCTGGGAAGCGTGGCGCAGAAGGTCGTCCAGCATGCCGACTGCACGGTGATCTCCGTCCGCTGACCTTGCGCCCTTGGCAATCCCGCCATTCTGGTGTGCAATGACAGACCACAGGCGCAAGCCGAACGACAAAAAAGGCGGGCGGCCATGGAGTGGCGCGATCAGGGCATCTTGCTCGGCACCCGGCGGCACGGGGAAAGTTCCGTGATCATCGACGTTTTCACGCCGGGACACGGGCGTCATGCGGGTATCGTGCGCGGCGGGGCGTCGCGCCGGATGGCCCCTGTCCTGCAACCCGGCGCGCAGCTTGATCTTGAATGGCGCGCGCGGCTGGAGGATCACCTTGGCACCTTCCGGGTCGAGCCGGTGAAGTCCAGGGCGTGGTCCATGGCCGATCGGATGGCATTGTCCGGGTTGAACACGGTCTGCACGCTGCTGCTTTATGCCTTGCCCGAGCGCGAGGAACATGCGCGGCTTTACCGCAAGAGCGTGGTCCTGCTGGACCTTCTGGATCAGCCGGAGATCTGGCCGCTGGCCTATCTCAACTGGGAAATGATCCTTCTCGAAGAGATGGGCTTTGGCCTTGACCTGCGGCGCTGCGCGGTGCTGGGCGAAAAGGCCAATGACCTGAGCTACATATCCCCGAAATCCGGGCGGGCCGTGTCGCGCGCCGGCGCCGGCGACTGGGCCGACCGGTTGCTGCCGCTGCCGCCCTGCCTGCTGGGCGAGGGGCCCGCACCCGATGCCGAAATCCTGCAAGGGCTGCAGGTGACCGGCCATTTCCTGACCCGGCACCTTGCGCCGCATCTTGGGGACAAATCGCTGCCTGATGCCCGCGCGCGCTACATGGCGCGTTTCGCCGCGCGGGCCGGGGCAGGCTGATCGCCATGTCCGACGCCCGTCACCGCAGCGCGAGGATGAGATCGACGAGCGAGCCGATGGCATTCGCCGTCTGGTCGCGGTCCGCGTCCTGCAGCCCCTGCATCCCGGTCGCGGCGGCATAAAGGATGCGGGCCATTTCCGGATTGCCGATGCCGCAGGCGGCCAGAAGCGCGCGCAGCCGGTCCAGCCGCGTCGCGTCCACCTCGCGCAGCGGACCGGCGATGCGGGGATTGGCCTGCGCCCAGGCCCGTATCATCGGTTCACAGCGCAGGGCGGGCGCGTCACCACCGCTGTTGTCGGCGATGGTCTGCACGGTGGCGCGCAGCGTAGCGGTGTCGGTCACCTCGTCCACAGAGAAAAGCGCTGTCTCGACCTCGGTCTGCCAGAAGCCGAGCATGGCCGCGTGAAAGGCCGGAACGTCCTTGAAGTGCCAGTAGAACGACCCCTTGGTCGCACCAAGACGCCGCGCCAGCGGCTCTGCCCCAAGCGCATCGGGTCCGGTGCCATGAAGTGCATCGAACCCGGCGCGAATCCAGTCGTCGCGTGTCAGTCGGGCGCGGTGTGATCGGACCATTGGAAGATGCTATGCGGTGTCACCTCGCCCCGCAAGAGGCCTGCGCCGGATGCAGGTCGAGGATCGCCGGGGATCATTGCGCCGAAGGCACATATCCGATCAAAAAAAGGCGACCCCGTGGGGATCGCCTTACGCATGCTGAGAATCGTGGCCCTGAAAGGTCTGCCTCGCAATCAACCGAACGATAGACCGATGCTGTGACAGCAGCGTGACAGAACGACGCCTTTTTTGCGGATACCGCCGCCGTATCCCGTTCGCATTGCGACACGCGCAGACAGTCTGCACCCGCGCCCTGCGCCCGGCACCTCTGTCAGCCTGTGGCGCGTCCGGTGGATTTGTCGAGGCGGGCGCGCAGTTGGTGAACCTCGTGGCGTGCTTCGCGCAGCCCGTCCATTGTCGCGCGAAGTTCCGCCTCTGACTGGCTTAGTTGATTGGTCAGTTCCGCTTCGCGCTGTTGCAGGTATGTGATTGCCTGATCGCGGGTCTCTTCGGCCTCGTGCAATTCCTGTGCGAGACGTTCAAGCTCTCCCACATCCGACGCCGGCACGCGGATGAAACGATGTACGAGCCAGTTCGCGAACCAGCCGACGCAGAAGGCCACGAAAAGCACGATGGCCGTGGCGATGATAAACTCAGTCCTGTTCATCTGCCGCCCGGTCCTCGTTATCGGTCACGTTCGAGGTGTCAGTGTCTTCTGTCTGGTCGGCGGTTTCAAGCGCGGTTTCATCCTCGGTCACCCGGTCCGGACGGATCACCCGGAATTCGATCCGCCGGTTGATCTCGCGGCCCTCGGCGGTGTCGTTATCGGCGATCGGCATGCTTTCGCCATAGCCCTCGGCCTCGATCGTCGAGGTCAGGACGCGCCGCATCCGCAACTCTTCAAGGACGGCGCGCGCGCGCTGCAGGCTCAGCCTCTGGTTCATCTCTTCGCGGCCCTGGCTGTCGGTGTGGCCGCCGATTTCCATGCGCAACTCGCCGCACTCTTTCAGGATATCAGCGATCCTGTCCATGGTTCGGCTGCCCTTCGAATCGATCTGCGCTGACCCCGGTTCGAACGCGATCTTCTGGTCGTCCTGCACGGCGGAAAGACGCGCCTGGCATTCCTCCGGGGTGGGCAACTGTGCGACGGGATCAAGGGCCTCGTCATACGTGACCTCGATGGAAAATTGTCCCTTCGCCCCCAGCTTGTCCGACAGAAGCTGCGACAGGGCGTTGCCGGCGTTCTGGCGGCCTGTATCGCCCTTCACGGCGATATCGTCCGGGGTCACGATCACGGCGCCGTTGGCCAGATGGGACAGGGCCTCCAGCCCCAGAAGTACCCGCATTGGCCAGTTGCCCGGCAAGCCCTCGGCAATCCGCGCCGACATGTTCACCGTGTCCGAGGAAAAGCGCGCCTTGGCAAAGCTTCGCGCCGTCTCGCGCAACTGCGCGTTGCTGAGCTGTCCGCGCAACAGCACCTGCCCCTCGGGCGAGAGGGTAGCGATGAATTCGGGCGCGACGGGCGCGTCCTCGTCGGGCGGGTCCGGCAGTGTCGCGTCAAGCGCGAAGACATCGGGCAACTCGGCCTCGAGGCGACCGACCACATCGTCGAACTTGTCCTGCTCTGTCCCTTGCGGAACCCGGAGGGCGATATCGGCATCCGAGAAGGTCACGGTGCCCGCCCCGAGGTCGTCGAGCGCGGCGATTGCCAGTTCCGCCGCCTGCGCCCACCGGGGTGTCGGTACGCCCATGCCGACGACGCAGTTGGCCTTGCCCTGCAGGCCGGCCTGGCCCGCGGCGCTGAGAATGCGGTCGCGTGCCTCTTCGGTATCGGAGGAACAGGCGTCGAACCGTGCGCCGCGGTCGTCGATGACGAAGCGCAGCGTGAAGGGCGTGATGACCGGGCGTGGCGCGGAAATGTCGAGCGCGAGCCGTACGTCGCTCGGGATCTTGCGGGACAGTTCGGTTTCAAGACGTCGCCGGTCGGTCTCGCTTTCGGCCATGGCGCTGATCTCCACCCGCGCCGCGCTGACCGAAATCTTGGTGCGGGGCAGGTCCGACAGCGCCCCGACCGCGAATTGAAGCGCATCGCGCCAGGTGTCCGGGGCGGGGTGATCCGCCGTCTCAAGCAGGTCGGACACCTGCGTGCCGCCTGTCTGCGCGGCGATGTCGGACATCAGGCGGTCGCGGTCGAGCGTTGCGGGCACCAGCCCGATCAGCGAGATGCCCCGCTCGTTGCGCAGGATCTCGATGGCGAAGCGCGGCGGGGCGACGCCTTCGGCCTCCTGCACCAGCATCTGATCTATGACCCGCGTGGCGTCCACGACGGACCCGGCGACCGACAGCGCCTTGAAACGTGCGGCCTCGGTTGGGGCGGTTCCGGCAAGGTAGACCTGCAGACCGTAGGTCTCGATCTCTGTCCAGCCCATGTCGTGTCTGTCGAAGGCCGCGCGCACCTCGGCGCGCGATCCGTCCTCGATCTTGCTGACCGCGAAACCGGCGGCCACAAGGCTCAGCGCCGCGGCGATGGCGAAGGTCGCTCCGATGGTAAAGATGCTGGATAACCGCATGAGACCTTTGCCTTGTCATGTGCTGGCGCGGTTTTATGCGTCGGGTCCGGCAAGATCAATCACACCAGACACGCGACGGCGAAAAACGGCACAGGCAGCAGGCCCGCGTTCCGATTTGACCGAAACAACGTCAACAGCCCGTCATGGTCGTCGAGGTCCAGCCGGCCCAATTGATCCCGCAGGTGCCAGCCCATGGCAAGCGGGCCGCACAGCGCCACGACAAGCGACAGCCCGCCGCCCCGGTCCGCCAGCCCGACCGCGACGGCCATCAGTGCGACACTTGCCAGGCCAAAGCCGCGCAACCAGCGCGGTGACGTGTCGCCAAAGAGCCGCGCCGTGGACTTTACCCCGATCAGCGCGTCATCCTCGGCATCCTGGTGGGCATAGATCGTGTCGTAGAACAGCGTCCACGCCATCCCGGCCAGATAGAGGATCACCGCCGGCCAGCCCAGACTGCCCGAATGCGCCGTCCAGGCCAGCAACGCTCCCCAGTTGAAGGCCAGCCCCAGAAAGATCTGCGGCCACCACGTGAACCGCTTGGCAAACGGGTAGATCGCCACCGGCACCAGCGCCGCGATCCCAAGGGCGATCGCCGCCCAGTCGAAGGTCAGCAGGATGCAGAGGGCCGCGAGACATTGCGCGACCAGCCACAGGAACGCGCCGCGCGGGGTGACTTGTCCCGACGGGATCGGGCGCGAGGCGGTGCGCGCCACCGACCCGTCGATGTCGCGGTCGGTGATGTCGTTCCAGGTACAGCCCGCGCCGCGCATCAGGACGGCGCCCACCCCGCAGCCCGCCGCGATCCACAGATCATGCCAGCCCGCGCGCCCGTCCGACAGCATGGCAAGCGTCAGCCCCCACCAGCAGGGCAACAGCAGCAGCCATGTGCCGATGGGCCGGTCCGCGCGCGACAGGCGCAGGTAGGGCCGGGCGGGTTGCGGTGCTGCGCGGTCCACCCAGTTGCCGCGATAGGCGTCGGCCACGGCGCCCGCAGCCTCTGGCGTCTGGTTCTGTCCGGTCATATGTAGGCCTCATGAAAACGGCGAAGATCAGGCTTTATGTAGAGCAGCCGCTGGGGCAAGGGCAAACCGTTCCTCTGACCCGCGATCAGGCGCATTACCTATTCGGCGTGATGCGGCGGGATGAGGGCGACGCGGTGCTGGTCTTCAACGGCCGTGACGGTGAATGGCGCGCCGAGGTCACGCAGGCCGGCAAGCGCGCCGGCACGCTGGCGGTGCACGCGCAGACCGCGCCGCAGCGCGACCCGCCGGACCTGTGGCTGATCTTCGCGCCGCTCAAGAAGGCCCGCACAGATTTCATCGTCGAGAAGGCCACCGAGATGGGAGCGGCGCGTATCCTGCCGGTGCAGACGGATTTCACCAATGCCGAGCGTATCCGTCAGGACCGCCTGCAGGCGCATGCCGTCGAGGCGGCCGAACAATGCGGCGGCACCTATGTGCCGACGGTGTGCGCGCTGCAAAAATTCGACGCTCTGCTGGCGGACTGGCCCGGGGGACGGCGCATCATGTTCTGCGACGAGGCGCTGGCCGGGAACGGCCCTGCCCTGGGTGCGGCCGGAGGTGGCGCATGGGCCATCTTCATAGGCCCCGAGGGCGGGTTCTCCGAGGCCGAGCGTGCACGGTTGGCGGCGATGCCCGTGGCCCATGCCGTCGCCCTCGGCCCGCGCATCCTGCGCGCCGATACGGCCGCGGTCGCCGCGCTGACGGTCTGGCAGCAGGCGGTGGGGGACTGGACATGAGCTTTGTCCGTCCGCAAGCGCGCGCGGCGCTATGGCGCTGGCGCGAGGTGGTTGTCGGCACAGGTCTGGCGGGGTTGGGCCTTTGGTGGACATTCGGGCTGGACGGCCTGTTGCACTGGCTGGGCTACGCGGTGCTGATCCTCGCCGGCGCGGTGCTGGTGGTGGGCGTCCAGCGGGGGCGCTTTCGTCACGGTGGCGGCGGGCCCGGCGTGGTGCGCGTCGACGAGGGGCAGGTTGCCTATTTCGGCCCGCTGACCGGGGGCGTCGTGGCGATCCGCGATCTCGACAGCCTGACGCTGGATCCGTCGGGGCATCCGGCGCATTGGGTGCTCAGCCAGCGCGGTGCGCCCGATCTTCACATCCCCGTGAATGCCGAAGGCGCCGAGGCGCTGTTCGATGCGTTCGCGGCCCTGCCCGGCCTGCGGACCGAGCACATGCTGGCGCAGATGCAGCGCCTTCCGAACTTTCCCACGGTGATCTGGCAGAAGGCGCCGCCCGTCACTTCGGCCGTTCGGCTGCATTGACACCGCCCGGGAATGCCGCCAACTGTGCGCCCTGAAAAGACGCGCACAGGATCAGGAGGCCCGACCATGTCCATCCCTCAAACCGGCGGCGGGCCGATCGAACACGAGTCGCAACTGGCCGAATACCTGGCCGCGGGCTGCAAGCCACCAGAAGACTGGCGCATCGGCACCGAGCACGAGAAGTTCGGCTATTGCAGGGACAATCAGCTGCCGATCCCCTATGAGGGCCCGCGCAGCGTGCGCGCGGTGCTGGAGGGGCTGCGCGACGTCCACGGATGGGCGCCGGTCGAGGAAGACGGCAAGCTGATCGGGCTGGAAAAGGACGGCGCCAACGTGTCGCTGGAACCCGGCGGACAGCTGGAGCTTTCGGGCGCGCCTCTCGAAAATATCCACCAGACCTGCAACGAGGTGAACGACCACCTCGCCGACGTCAAGGATGTGGCCGACAAGGTGGGCGTTGGCTTTATCGGGCTGGGCGCGGCGCCGATCTGGACGCATGACCAGATGCCGATGATGCCCAAGGGCCGCTACAAGCTGATGGACAACTACATGCAGCGGGTCGGCACGATGGGCCAGACCATGATGCGCCGCACCTGCACGGTGCAGGTCAATCTCGATTTCAGCAGCGAGTCGGACATGGTGCAGAAGCTGCGCGTGGCCTTGGCGTTGCAGCCCGTGGCTACCGCGCTTTTCGCCAATTCGCCCTTCCTTGACGGCAAGCCCAACGGGCACAAAAGCTGGCGCGCGCGGGTCTGGCGCGATCTCGATCCCGACCGGACCGGCATGCTGCCCTTCGTCTTCGAGGACGGGTTCGGCTTTGAGGCCTATGCGCAGTACGCGCTCGACGTGCCGATGTATTTCGTCTACCGCGAGGGCCGGTATATCGACGCGCTCGGCCAGTCGTTTCGCGATTTCCTGCGCGGCGAACTGCCGGCGCTGCCGGGCGAGAAACCGACCCTGTCGGATTGGGCCGATCACCTGACCACGATCTTTCCCGAGGCGCGGATCAAGAAATTCATGGAGATGCGCGGCGCCGATGGCGGCCCTTGGCGCCGGCTCTGCGCGCTGCCAGCCCTGTGGGTGGGGCTGATGTACGACCAGACCGCGCTGGGTGCCGCATGGGATCTTGCCAAGGGCTGGGACGCCGAGACCCGCGACAGCTTGCGCGTGGCCGCCAGTGTGGACGGGCTGCAGGCGCAAGTGGGCGATATCCGCATGGACCGCCTCGCGCGTGACGTACTGGACATTTCCGAGGCCGGGTTGCGTGCGCGCGGCCGGGCCGGCAGCGGTGGCATGATCCCCGACGAGACGCATTTCCTTGGCGCGCTGCGCGAAAGCGTCGAGACGGGCAAGACCCCGGCCGACGAGCTGCTGGAGGCCTATCACGGCCGCTGGCAGGGCGATCTGAGCCGTATCTACGACGAATTCAGCTACTGATCCGCGCGCTACTGCGCCGCGGCGCGCACCGGGTCCCAGTCCGCCAGCACGTTCGCGTTGTCGTGGCCGTCGTACTCGTAAAGCGCTTCCTCGGTCACGCCGTCGATCTCATGGAAGGCCGCGGCCAGTTTCAACGGAAACCATGTCGGGCGCACCTGGTCCGGGAACAGCGCGGCAAGGATGCCGGACGTCGCCCGCGCGCATTGCGCCTGTGGCACGGGGCCGGCCGCCATCGCCATCCGGAGCGCGCGATCCGCGATCTCGGGCGTGACGTCCAGACGCAGGATCTGCACATGGAAGGTACGCCGCGCATGGTAGCGCGTATAGTGATCGGCCACGTCCGGCGTGATCCCGTACAGAAGATCGTTGCGTTCAGGGATCGTCTCGTGGGCGAAACTGCCCGCGGGATCGAAGATCACACGCTGCGCGCCGTTGATCATCAACGAGGTATGTTCGCCCGCACCCGTGGCGTTGTTGACCATGGTGAACAGCGTCAGGCGCGACGGGCCGTCATGGCCGTAAGCCGCGCGCGACACCGCGTCATCGGGGGCCCAGACCCGTTCCGCGGCGCAGCCCGCAAGCACCCAAAGCGCTGCGAGCGCCAGACCGAAATGTCGCATCTGCGCGATCCCGATGGCGCGGTCCGTGCCTTCAGGCGCCGATCAACGCGATGACGATCAGGGTAACGATGATCACCACCGTGGACCATGTCACGATCTTCACGAACCCCTCGAAGGTCTTTTCCCGTACCTCGGTGTCCATTTCGCCGTGCTTGTGCTCTGCCATGTTCTTGTGTCCTTCGTCATCGCTGGCCATTTACGGTCCTTTCGTTACGTGATTTCGTCAGCGCTGTCACGTCCCAAGGGCGGGCCGCGCGGTGACATTGTCGCGCATCTGCCAGAGCCAGGCCGCGTCGTCGCGCCGCCAACGCGCCAGCTCGCCCGCGTGATGCAAATGGTTGAGATGGGCGACCGCCTCGACCAGTGCCAGCCCGTAGGTACCCGCCTCGACGCGGCGCTTGAACAGCAGGGGAAAGCAGTCCGTGGCGGTGCGCGGTACGCGCAGAAAATCACGCAAGCGGTCGAGGGCCGCGACATGATTGTCGGCCAGTTGCGCCAGACGCAACGGCAGCCCGGTGAACGGCAGCTTGTGGCCCGGCAACACCAGATGGTCTTCGCGCGCGTGCCGTGCCAGCCGGTCGCAGGCTGCCAGCCAGTCGGCCAGCGGATCGGCCTCGGGCTCTGTCGGGTAGACGCCGATATTGGGGCTGATACCGGGCAGGATCTGATCCCCGGCGATCACCAGCGAATCGTCGCGCGACCAGAGCGTGACATGCTCGGCCGCGTGCCCGCCGCCCATGCGCACGTCCCACATCCGCCCGCCGGCGCGGATCACCTCGCCCTCCTGAATCCGCCGGTAGCCCACCGGCAGCGGTGCGCAGACATCGGCAAAATTGAACGGGCGGTCATGGCTGCGCTGTTCCAGGATGTCCGGGTCCATGCCGCCTGCACGCCAGAACGCGATCGCCTGCGGCGTCGGGCGCTCCTCGACATCGAGGATCAGCATGCGCGCCATCAGCCAGCTTGTGCGCGAGGTCCACAGATCGGCCCCGAAGTGGTCCATGATCCAGCCCGCCATGCCGATATGATCGGGGTGGTGATGGGTCAGGATCACCCGGCCGACGGGTTTGCCCCGCAGGGGACCGGCCAGCATGTCCTGCCACAGCGCCACGCTGCGCCTGGAGTGGATGCCGGTATCGACCAGTGTCCAGCTGTCACCGTCGTCCAGCGCGTAGATGTTGACGTGATCAAGCACCATGGGCAGCGGCAACCGCAGCCAGAGCACGCCCGGCGCAACCTCCGTGGCCTCGGCGGGCGCGGGTGGCGCGGGCCACGGGTGGCGCAGAAGGTCGCCGCCATCCATCACGCCGCGAAATCCTTGGCCGTCAACGCGTAAAGATCATCCGATCCGACGGTGGCATGCGCCAGATGCCCGGCATGTTCGGGCAGCAGCCGTGTGATGTAGAACCGCGCAAGCCGGGTGCGTGGCCCGTCGCAACCCTTGGCGCGCGCCGCGACAAGGTGGTAATGCCCGCCAAGCACCCGCGCGAAGCCGCGCAGGAACGGCATCGCGCCGGCAAACCGCTGGGTCATGTCGTCCTGCCCGAGCATCCAGTCGGTCGCCTCGCGCAGTGTCTCGGCAGCCTGCCAGACGGCATCGGCAAGATCCGGCAGATCGTCGCGTGCGGCCTCGGCGGCCGCCTGCACCTCGTCGATCAGGGCGAAGGCGGCCTCGCCCCCGTCCGACAGCTTGCGCCCCACCAGATCCATCGCCTGGATGCCGTTGGTGCCCTCGTAGATCGCCGTCACCCTCACGTCGCGCAGGTATTGTGCCGCGCCCGTTTCCTCGATGTAGCCCATGCCGCCATGCAGCTGCACGCCGGTATTGGCCACCGAAATGCCCGTTTCGGTACCGCAGACCTTGGTGATCGGCGTCAGGAGGGCCGCGCGCGCCGCCCAGTGCGGCGCGCCGGTTGCGGTTTCCATGTCGATCGCCTGCGCGCAGGCGAGTGCCGTGGCGCGGGCCGCGAAGATTTCCGACTTCATTCCCGCCAGCATGCGGCGCACATTGGCGTGGCCGATGATCGTGTCGGGATTCGCGGGGTCCGGCGTGCGGCCCTGCTTGCGGTCCTGCGCGAAGGCCAGCGCGTGCTGATAGGCCGCCTCGGCCACGCCGACACCCTGGCCGCCCACGCCGAGGCGGGCATTGTTCATCATCGTGAACATCGCGCGCATCCCCTGATGCGGCGCGCCGATCAGCCAGCCGGTGGCGCCGTCATACTGCATCACGCAGGTGGGGCTGGCATGCAGGCCCATCTTGTGCTCGAGACTGACCACCTTGAGGTCGTTGCGCCGGCCCGGCGTGCCGTCCGCGTCGGGGATGAATTTCGGCACGAGGAACAGGCTGATGCCCTTGGTGCCCGGTGCGGCGTCGGGCAGACGCGCCAGCACCAGGTGGCAGACATTGTCGGCCATGTCGTGATCGCCCCACGAGATGTAGACCTTCTGCCCGGTGATGGCATAGGTGCCGTCGCCCTGATCCTCGGCGCGGGTGCGCAGCGCGCCCACGTCCGAGCCCGCCTGCGGTTCGGTCAGGTTCATCGTGCCGGTCCAGTCACCGCTGACAAGGCGGGGCAGGTAGAGATCCTTGATCGCGTCCGAGGCGTGATGCTCCAGCGCCTCGATCTGGCCTTGCGTCATCAGCGGGGCCAGTTGCAGCGAGAGACAGGCCTGCGACATCATCTCGTTGACCGCTGTGGTCAGCGTCATCGGCAGGCCCATGCCGCCATTGCGGGGGTCCGCGCTGATCGCCACCCAGCCGCCGCCCGCAATGGCGCGGTAGCCGTCGGCAAAGCCCGGTGCGGTGCGCACGACGCCGTTTTCCAGCCGCGCCGGGTTGAGATCGCCGGGCCGTTGCAGCGGGTAGAGCACCTCTTCGCACATGCGCGCGGCCTCGGTCAGGATCGCGGTGGTCATGTCGGGTGTCGCCTCGGCAAAGCGGTCTGTGGCGGTGACCTCTGCCAGCCCGATGACATGCTCGAACAGGAATTGATAATCTTCGACAGGGGCGCGATAGGGCATGGACCTCTCCTGATGCAAAGGGGACCTTGGCAGCGTGGCCGTGCCCCCGTAAAGCGTATCTTCAGGATAAAGCGTAATCAACCGCGGCACGGCTTCAACCGCTACGCCGCGTCACGAGGACAAGTTTGGTGCAGACGCGAGTATTGAGCGCCGATGCGACCGGGTACGCCGCCGCCGCCGGGATCTGGCGCGGGGGCGGCCTGGTCGCCTTTGCGACCGAGACGGTCTACGGGCTGGGGGCCGATGCGCGCGACGACCATGCGGTGGCGCGGATCTTCGAGGCCAAGGCGCGGCCCCGCTTCAACCCGCTGATCGTGCATGTGGCAAGCATCGACGCCGTGCGCGACCTCGTGGTCTGGTCGGACGCGGCAGAGATCGCGGCGCGCGCGTTCTGGCCGGGGCCGCTGACGCTGGTGCTGCCGCTGCGGGACGGGTCGGAACTGTCGCCACTGGTGACTGCCGATCTGCCGACGCTGGCGGTCCGGGTGCCGGGCCATCCGGTGGCCCGCGCGCTGCTGCAGACATTCGGCGGGCCGGTCGCCGCACCTTCGGCCAACCCGTCGGGACGGATCAGCCCGACCGAGGCTGGGCATGTGCTGGCCGGTCTGGACGGGCGCATCGAGGCGGTGGTCGATGGCGGGGCCTGCCCTGTCGGGGTGGAATCGACGATCCTCGGCCTTGTGGGCGATCCGGTCCTGCTGCGCCCCGGCGGGGTGCCAGTCGAGGCGCTGGACGCGGCGCTGCGCCGGCCCGTTGGCATGCGCCCCGAAGGTGCGGATCTGACCGCGCCCGGCCAGATGCGGTCGCATTACGCGCCGGGTGCGCCGGTGCGGCTGGAGGCGCGCGCGCCAAGGGCGGGCGAGGCGATGCTGGGCTTTGGTCCGGTCGAGGCCGATCTGAACCTGTCGCCCGCCGGCGATCTGACCGAGGCGGCGGCGAACCTGTTTCACCACCTGCACGCGCTGGACCGGACGGGCGTGGCGGGGATCGCGGTGTCGCCTGTTCCCGAGCGGGGTCTGGGCCGGGCCATCAACGACCGGCTGCGTCGGGCGGCGGCGCCGAAGGCGTAGGGCGCGCTGCCGGCCTGGACGATTCGGGGGGCTCTGCCCCCGCCGCGCCTGCGGCGCGACTCCCCCGGAGTATTTGAGGAAAGATGAAGATCAGCCAATGAGGGCCAGGCCGCCATAGAGTGTCAGCGCGCCGAGCAGGATGGCTACGATCACGTTGCGCAGAAAATATCCCGCTGCAAGTGTGACGAGGGCCGCGGCCATGCGCGGCGCATCGAGGCTGCCGCCCGTGGCCGCCGGCCAGACCACCAGGGGTGCGACGAGGCCCGGCAGCACCGCCACTGCCGTGTAGCGCAGGTGGCGCAAAACCCACGGCGGCAGCGGGCGGTCGCCCACGAAGCCGGTGAAGACGAAGCGCAAACCGAAGCTGCCAAGACCCAACCCGATGATGACGATCCACAGATCGAGGGTGTCGATGCTCATTGGCCGGCCCCTGCGCGGCGGCGTTCAAGCAGCACCTCGACATGGGCGCCGACCGTCATTCCCGCGACGCCGGCGACAAGCAGCCCGAGGTTGTAGGGCAGCCCCGCGAAAATCAGCGCCGTCGTGACCGACACGAACGCCGCCGCGAGATGCGCGGGTGTGCGCAGCATCGGGCCGATCATCGCCAGAAAGGTGATCGGCAGTGCGAAATCGAGCGCCAGCCCGCCGGGCATCTTCGCGCCCACCAACGCGCCGACCAGCGTGAAGATATACCACAGGGGACAGATCGGCGTGACCACGCCGAAGAAATAGGCGAGCCTTTGCGTTATGCTCCAGTCCGGGTTTTGTTCGAACTTGACGATGGCGCAGGCGTAGCTTTGGTCGACGGTGAAATAGGCGGCGAGCGCGCGTTGACCGAGGCTGGCCTGCCCGAGCCATGGTGTGAGCGAGGCCGAATACATCGCCATGCGCAGGTTGACCGCCAGCGCAGAGACCAGCGCGATCACCGTCGGCGCGCCGTCGGTCAGCAATTGCAGCGCCGTGAACTGCGCCGCCCCGGCGATGACAAGAACCGAAAAGCTGAGCGTCTCGAACACGTTGAGCCCGGCCTCTGTCGCCACGACGCCGAACAGAAGCGAGAACGGCACGATCACGAGGATGAAGGGCGCGCCGTCGCGCACGCCTTGCCAATAGACCGATTTGGTGGTTTTTGTCGTCACCGGGTTGCCTTCGATGTGATGCTGTCGAGAGGTCGCCTATCCAATGCGAGCAGGAGATGCAATTGGCCACCCGCGACACCCCCTCCGACTACCTGATCGCCCCCGATCCCGACGCGCCGCGCCTGACGCGCGTGGTCGAGGGGGTGGATCACGAGGGCGCGCGCACCGAGCTGTCCGTGGTCGAGGAACGCCCGCTGACCATCTTCCTCAACGGGCAGGAGATCGTCACCGCGATGACCATCGGCGATTATCCCGAATATCTGGCCCTCGGGTTTTTGCGCAACCAGGGGATGCTGGGTGCCGATGAGGCGGTGCGCGGCGTGGACTACGACGAGGATCTCGAGACGGTCGTGGTGCGCACCGACGCGCAGACCTCGTACGAGGAAAAGCTGAAGAAGAAGACCCGCACCAGCGGTTGTGCCGTGGGCACGGTGTTCGGCGACATGATGGAGGGGCTGGAGGCCGTCACGCTGCCGCAGGTGACGGTGCGGACCTCGGACCTCTACGCGCTGGCCGCCACGATCAACCGTACGCCGTCGCTGTATCTCGCCGCCGGCGCGATACACGGTACGGTGCTGTGCGAAGGCGCGTGCCCGCTGGTCTACATGGAGGATGTCGGCCGGCACAACGCGGTCGACAAGATCGCCGGCTGGATGTTCAGCGAAGGCGTCGCGCCGGGAGACAAGACGCTTTACACCACCGGGCGGCTGACCTCGGAGATGGTGATCAAGACGGCGCTGATGGGCATTCCGGTGCTCGCCTCGCGGTCGGGCTTCACCGCCTGGGGGGTGGAGATCGCGCGCGAGGTAGGGCTGACGCTGGTGGGTCGGCTGCGCGGGCGGCGCTTTGTTTGCCTTGCGGGGGAGGATCGCCTGCTGCGCGACGCCGATCCCGGATCCGTGGCCGAGGAAAGCCCCAAGGTCCGCCGCAAGAGCGCGCGGGAATGACCGCGCCGCCGGGTGGTCCAGTCGGTGTGATCCTGGCCGGTGGGCAGGCCACACGGATGGGTGGTGGCGACAAGGCGCTGTTGCCCTTGGGCGACGCAACCATCCTCGATAGCGTGATTGCCCGGCTGGCGCCGCAGGTGGGCGCGCTGGCGCTCAACGCCAATGGCGATGCGGCGCGGTTCGCGGGTCTTGGCCTGCCGGTTCTGCCCGATTCGGTCGAGGGCTTTGCTGGGCCGCTGGCCGGGGTTCTCGCAGGGCTCGACTGGGCGGCGGGCGAGGGCGCGAAGACCATCGTGACGGTGGCCGGCGATACGCCGTTCTTCCCGCGCGATCTCGTGGCGCGGCTTCAAGGCGCGGCCGCGGGCATGACGCATCCGCTGGTGCTGGCCGCGACGCCACGCGGCAGCGAGGACACCAAGTCGATGAGCGCGGGCGGCAAGGTGCGGCATCCGACCTTTGGCCTGTGGCCGGTCAGCTTGCGCGACGATCTGCGTGCCGCGCTGGAGGGCGGCGTGCGCAAGGTCGTGGTCTGGACCGAACAGCATGCAGGGCGCGACGCAGTGTTCGATGATGAAGACGCGTTCTTCAACGTCAACACGCCCGAGGACCTGGAGCGCGCGCGCCGGAGGGCCGGGGCGTGAAGTTGTACGGTGTGACAGGCTGGAAAAATGCCGGCAAGACTGGGCTGATGGAACGGCTGGTGGCCGAGATCGCGGGGCGTGGGATCACCGTTTCGACCGTCAAGCACGCGCATCACAGCTTCGACGTGGATCACCCCGGCAAGGACAGCCACCGGCACCGCGTCGCCGGCGCGTCCGAGGTTCTGCTGGCCTCGCGCAACCGTTTCGCGCTGATGCACGAGATGCGCGGCGCGGCGGAATGGCCGCTGGAGGCGTTGCTGGAGATGCTGAGCCCGGTCGATCTTGTTCTGATCGAGGGCTACAAGCGCGACCGCCACCCCAAGATCGAGGCGTTCCGGGCCGAGACCGGGCAGCCGCTGATCGCGCCGGGCGATCCGACGATCCGGGCGGTGGCCGCCGATTGCGCGCTGGATCTGGACCGGCCGGTGTTTGATCTGGACGACACTGGTCGCGTCGCCGATTTCATTTTGGCCGAGGTGGGGCTGTGACCGGGTTTGACAGTGTCCTGGTGGTGGACTGGTCGGCGGCGAGCACGCGCGCGCCCGCGAAGCCGTCCAAAAACTTCATCTGGATGGGGCTTGTCCGAAACGGCGTCGAGGCCGAGCCGATCTATTGCCGGACGCGCATCGAGGCCGAGGCACGCATCGCGGATCTGATTGCCGAGGAACGCGACGCCGGCCGGCGCCTGTTGGCCGCGTTCGATTTCCCCTTCGGTTATCCGCGCGGGCTTGCGCGGGCGATCACCGGGTCGGACGATCCGCTGGTGTTGTGGGACTGGCTGGCGGCGCGCATCGAGGATGCCGAGGATGGCGCGAACAACCGCTTTGACGTGGCCGAGGAGATGAACGCCGCCTTTGCCGGGCCGGGGCCGTTCTGGGGCAAGACGCATGCGGATCGCTGGCCCGGGATCCCCTATCGCAAGGCGGGTATCGTTTACGCCGAGGTGCCGGAGAAACGCGCCTGCGACGTGGCCGCGAGGACGTCGAGCAGTTGCTTTCAGCTATGTTACAATCCCACCGTGGGCAGTCAGGCGCTGATGGGATTGCCGATGCTGGCGCGGCTGCGGCGGCTGGCGGGCGTCTCGGTCTGGCCGTTCGAGGCGTGGCAGGACGCGCCCGTCGTGCTGGCCGAGATCTGGCCCGGTGTCATCGAGGGTGCCGTCAGGGACGCGATGGCGCAGACCGGGGCAATCCGGGATCGCGAGCAGGTGCGGCTGTTGGCGCGCGCGCTGTCGCGGCTGCCGGCGGAAGACCTTATGCCCATGATGCGCGGCCTGCCGCCCGAGGCGTACGAGGAAGGGTGGGTGCTGGGGGCCGGGCACGAGGCCGAGTTGATGCGCGAATGCGATGCGCCGATCGCCCCGCCACCCCTTCGCGACGATTGTTTCGCGCTGCCTGCCGGTGTCGACTGGACGCCGGTCGAGGATGCACTCGGGATGTTGCGGGACCGGTTGCACGCGGTCGTGGGTGCCGAGAATGTGCCGCTGGGGCAGGCGGCGGGCCGGGTTTTGGCCGCGCCGGTCGTCGCGCGCCGCGCCAACCCGCCCGAGGCGAACACGGCGGTCGATGGCTATGGTTTTGCGCATGACAGCGTTGGCGCGGACGATCCGGTGCTGCCGCTGGTCGAGGGGCGCGCGGCCGCCGGGATGCCTTTCGCCGGTGCGGTGCCAAAAGGCCACGCCATCCGCGTGCTGACCGGGGCCGCGCTGCCCGAGGGTGTCGATACCGTGATCCTGCAGGAGGACGTGACCGAGCGCGCGGGCCGCATCGCCTTTCGCGGCGGGCTGAAGCGCGGCGTGAATACACGCCGTGCCGGCGAGGACGTGACCGCCGGCGAGACCGTGCTGGAGCCGGGCCGGATGCTGACGCCGGCCGATCTGGCGCTGTGTGCCGCGGTCGGCGTGGCCGAATTGCGTGTGCGCGTCCGCTTGCGGGTCGCGGTGATCTCGACCGGCGATGAGTTGGTCGAGCCGGGCGAGACCGCGCGCGCGGGCCAGATATATGACGCCAACCGCCCGATGCTGACGGCGCTGGTGGGCCGGATGGGGTACGAGGCGATCGATCTGGGGCGCGTGGCGGATGATCGCGCGGCCTTGCGCGCGACGCTTGACCGGGGCGCGGCCGAGGCGGACGTGATCCTGACCTCGGGCGGCGCGTCGTCGGGCGACGAGGATCACGTCTCGGCCCTGCTCAACGAGGCCGGTGCGATGGCCGAGTGGCGCATCGCGCTGAAACCCGGACGTCCGCTGGCACTGGGCCTATGGGGCGGGGCGCCGGTCTTCGGCCTGCCGGGCAACCCGGTGGCGGCGCTGGTCTGCACGCTGATCTTCGCGCGGCCCGCCATGGCGGTGCTGTCGGGTGCGGACTGGTCCGTGCCGCAGGGTTTTGACGTCCCTGCGGGGTTCTCGAAGTCCAAGAAACCCGGCCGGCGCGAGTACCTGCGCGCGCGCATGCGGGATTGCCGCGCCGAGGTGTTTGCCTCCGAAGGCTCTGGTCGCATCAGCGGGCTGAGCTGGGCCGAGGGATTGGTGGAGCTGGCCGAAGGCGCGGCCGAGATCGCGCCGGGCGACCCGGTGCGCTACATCCCGTTCGGCAGTTTCATGGATGGCTGAGGGGGTCCTGGGGGGCGCTGCCCCCGTCGCCCGTTCCGGGCGACTCCCCCGGGGTATTTTCGCCAAGAAGAAACTTGGCGCAGCGTCGGTGATCGGGCCTGACCTTCAGGGCCGCGGGGCGGCGACATGCACCTCGGTGCGCCAGTCTGCACAGCGTTTTGACAGCCTTGGCGGCAGGGGGGCGTCGGTGAAGATCCGGTCGACATCCCGGACCGATCCTATCCGCACCGGCGCGCTGCGCTGGAATTTCGAATGGTCGGCCACGAGGAACACCTCGCGCGAGCGGTTGAGCAGGGTCTGGCCGACGACGACCTCCTGAATGTCGAAATCGAGCATGTCGCCATCTTCGTCGAGCGCCGAGCAGCCGAGGATTGCGTGATCGAACTTGAAATTCTCGACGCTGCGCGCCGTCAGGTGGCCGACCAGCCCTTGGTCGGCGCGGCGCAGCGCACCACCGGCGACGATGATCTCGCAATCGGCATTGGCCAGCAGGATCTGCGCCACGTTGATGTTGTTGGTCACCACCATGAGATTGCGGTGATCCATCAACTCGCGGGCCACCGCCTCGGTGGTGGTGCCGATGTCGAGAAAGAGCGAGGCATCGTCGGGGATCGCGGCGGCGCAGGCGCGCGCGATGGCGAGCTTTCCGGGCTCGTTCAGGCGGCGGCGTTCCTCGTAGAGAATGTTGGAGACCCCCGAGGGCAGGATCGCGCCGCCGTGCACCCGCTCAAGCTTGCCGGCATTGGCAAGCTCGGTCAGGTCGCGGCGGATGGTCTGGACGGTGACATCGAAGCGTTCGGCGAGGTTCTCGACCGTCACCTTGCCTTCGGTGCGCGCGATTTCGAGGATGTCTGGCAGGCGGAAGGTTTGCGACATGGCGGATTCCGATGTTTGATTTTTCGACTATGTTCGTTTCAGTTCCATGTGCAAGCCCCGTCTTTGCCGCGCTGCGGCGTGCACGTCGCAAAAATGCTGCGGCTGCAAAGATATTTCTGCGGGTGCAATCACCTGTGCGGCCCCGCGTCTCGTAGAAAAAGAAAATAAACGAACATTTTTCTTGACGTCTCGCGGTCAAACGTGCTTCGTTTTGACGCGAACCAAGGGGAGGGGCCTGCGTGACGGAATCCGTCCAAGACAAGGTTGTCGATCTTTTCGTCATCGGTGGCGGCATCAACGGCTGCGGCATCGCGCGTGACGCGGTCGGTCGCGGGCTGACGGTCGAGCTTGCAGAAATGCATGATCTGGCCTCGGCAACGTCGTCGGCCTCGACCAAGCTGTTTCATGGCGGGCTGCGCTACCTCGAGTATTTCGAGATCCGACTGGTGCGCGAGGCGCTGATCGAGCGCGAGACGCTTTTGCGCGCAATGCCGCATATCAGCTGGCCGATGCGCTTTGTGCTGCCGTACCATCCCGAGATGCGCTTCGAGGGGCAGACGCCGACCTCGCACATCCTGAACGTGGTGATGCCTTGGATGAAGGGCCGGCGGCCGGCCTGGCTGATCCGGATGGGGCTTTTCCTTTACGACCATCTGGGCGGGCGCAAGATCCTGCCCGCGACCGAGACACTGGATCTGCGGCAGGCGCCCGAGGGCGCGCCATTGCAGGATCGGTTCGAACGCGCCTTCGAGTATTCCGATTGCTGGATCGAGGACAGCCGTCTTGTCGTGCTCAATGCCCGCGACGCCGAGGCACGGGGCGCGCGCATCCGGGTGCGCACGCGTGTGCGCGCCGCCGAACGGGTGGGTGATCTGTGGCAGGTGACGGTTGAAGACACCGAGACCGGCGTGACCGAGACGGTGCGTGCGCGCGCTCTGGTCAATGCCGGCGGGCCGTGGGTGAAGGACGTGATCGCCAACACGCTGCGGATGAATTCCAGCGAGGGTGTCCGGCTGGTGCGCGGCAGCCACATCGTGACCCGCAAGCTTTACGATCACGACAAGTGCTATTTCTTTCAGGGCACCGACGGGCGGATCATATTCGCCATTCCCTACGAAGGCGACTTCACGCTGCTGGGAACCACCGATGCCGAACATACCGACGCCCATTCCAAGCCCGAGTGTACGCCCGAAGAGGCCGAGTACCTGTGCCATTTCGCCAGCCAGTATTTCGAGCGTCCTGTGACCCGCGACGACATCGTCTGGTCCTATTCCGGGGTGCGGCCGCTATATGATGACGGGGCGAAATCGGCGACGGCCGCGACCCGTGATTACGTCCTGTCGCTGAGCGATGCGCAGGGCGCGCCGCTGCTCAACGTGTTCGGCGGCAAGATCACCACCTATCGCAAGCTGGCCGAGGCCGCGCTGGCGCGGCTGGACCCGTATTTCGAACAGGCCGGCCGGGACTGGACGGCCGGGGTGGCGCTGCCCGGTGGGGATTGCGCCGTTGACGGGGTGGACCGGCTGGTGAAGGATTTGCAGGCGGCCCATCCGTTCCTGTCAGCAGCGTGGGCGCGGCGGCTCGTGCGCGCCTATGGCACCGAGGCCGCCCAGATCCTGAGCGGTGCCGATACGGCGTCGGATCTGGGTCCGCAGTTCGGCGCGACGCTGACCGGGGCAGAGGTGCGCTGGCAGATGGAGCATGAATTCGCGCGGGAGGCGGCGGATGTCGTGTGGCGGCGCACGCGGCTGGGGCTGAAGATGACCCCGACGCAGATCGACGAGCTGGAGGCATGGATGCGGCAGCAGCGACAGGCGCGGACCGCGCCTGCGCAGGCCGCCAAGGGATGAGCGAGGCAAGAAAGAGATGACGCTGACATTGGAGGGGGTGTCAAAGGTCGTGGACGGTCGGGTGCATATCCACCCCACCGACCTGACGCTTGATGCGGGCACGATGAATGTGCTGCTGGGGCCGACACTGGCGGGCAAGACGTCGCTGATGCGGCTGATGGCCGGGCTGGATGTGCCCAACACGGGCCGTATCCTGTGGCAGGGCAAGGATGTGACCGGCATGCGGGTGCAGGACCGCGCCGTCGCCATGGTGTATCAGCAGTTCATTAACTACCCGTCGATGAGCGTCTACGACAACATCGCCTCGCCGATGCGGCTGATGGGAAAGTCGTCGGCCGAGATCGACGCGGCGGTGCGCAAGACCGCCGACCTGATGCAACTGTCGCCGATGCTGGACCGTCGCCCGCTGGAACTGTCGGGCGGGCAGCAGCAGCGCTGCGCGCTGGCGCGCGCGTTGGTCAAGGATGCCGGGCTGGTGCTTCTGGACGAACCGCTGGCCAATCTCGACTATAAGCTGCGCGAGGAATTGCGCGCCGAGATCCCGAAAATCTTCGAGGCCGCGGGCAGCATTTTCGTCTATGCCACGACCGAACCCGAAGAGGCGCTCTTGCTGGGCGGCAATACGGCCACCCTGTGGGAGGGACGGATCACGCAATTCGGGCCGACGCCCCGTGTCTACCGAGAACCCGCCGATGCCACCACCGCACGGGTCTTCAGCGATCCGCCGATGAATTTCCTGCCGGTGACCAAGTCGGGCGCGCGGATCTCGTTTGGTGACGGTCAATCCGCCCCTGCGGTCGGCCCGCTGTCCGATCTCGCCGATGGCGATTACGTGGCGGGGTTCCGCCCCAATCATCTCGAGCTCGAGGCGCGGGACGCCGAGGTCATGGCGTTCGACACCACGTTGAGCGTGACCGAGATCACGGGGTCCGAAACCTTTGTGCATCTCGATCATCACGGCGAACGCTGGGTCGGTCTGATCCACGGCGTGCGCCTGCTGGAGCCGGGAACGGATCTGCGCGTCTATCTCGCGCCCGAGCATGTGTACGTGTTCGAGACCGGCGGCGCGCTGGTGGCACCGGCGCCTTATGCGCAGGCGGCCTGAGGGGGAAAGAATGGCAAAGATAACGCTCGACAACCTGGCGCACAGCTACCTGCCCGCGCCCAAAGATCCCGAGGACTGGGCGCTCAAGGAACTCAATCACGTCTGGGGCGATGGCGAGGCGTATGCCCTTCTGGGCGCGTCCGGCTGTGGCAAGTCCACGCTGCTCAACATCATTTCTGGGCTCGTGCAGCCATCGCAGGGGCGCATCCTGTTTGACGACAACGATGTCACCAACCAAAGCACCGCCGCGCGCAATATCGCCCAAGTCTTCCAGTTCCCGGTGGTCTACGACACCATGACGGTGCACGACAACCTTGCCTTTCCGCTGCGCAATCGCGGCGCGTCGGCGCAATACGTCGCCGAAAGGGTACAGTCCATCGCCCGGATGATCGACATGGAGGACACGCTGCACCGCAAGGCGCGCGGCCTGACCGCGGACGCCAAGCAGAAGATCAGCCTTGGCCGCGGCATGGTACGCGAGGATGTCAACGCGCTGTTATTTGACGAGCCGCTGACGGTGATCGACCCGCACATGAAGTGGGAGCTGCGCACGCAATTGAAGGCGCTGCATCACGAGTTCGGGCACACCATGATCTATGTCACCCATGACCAGACAGAGGCGCTGACCTTTGCCGACAAGGTCGTGGTGATGCATGACGGGCGCGTCGTGCAGGTCGGCACCCCCGAAGAGTTGTTCGAGCGGCCCGCGCATACCTTCGTGGGCTATTTCATCGGCAGTCCGGGGATGAACCTTCTGGATGCGCGGGTCGAGGGCGACCGCGCGGTGGTGAACGGCACCGAGATACCGCTGGGGGCCGATTACGGCCGGCCGGGTGGCCGCGTGCAGATCGGCGTACGGCCCGAATTCGTGCGCATGGCCACAGAGGGCACCGGCCTGCCGGTGCGGCTGAGCCGGGTCGAGGATGTCGGCCGCCACAAGATCGTGCGTTGCGACCATGACGGCACTCAGATCAACCTGATCGCGGGCGAAGGGGCCGAGGTGCCTGCGGACCTGTCCCGGCTGGTCTTCGCGCCCGAGGCGGTGAACGTCTATTCCGACGACTGGCGCGTCGCGCCGGGACCCCGAAAAGAGGAGGCCGCGTGATGGAAAAGACCGTCAATCACAAGGCATGGCTGCTGGTGCTGCCGGTGCTGATCCTGGTGGCGTTCTCCGCCATCATACCATTGATGACCGTGGTCAACTATTCCGTGCAGGACACGTTCGGCCAGAACCAGTTCTTCTGGGCCGGTCTGGACTGGTTCCAGCAGATGCTGGCCTCGGATCGGATGTGGAACGCGCTGGCGCGGCAGGTCGCGTTCTCGCTCATCATCCTCGCGATCGAGGTGCCGCTGGGGATCCTCGTGGCGATCCACATGCCCAAGCGCGGGGTCTCGGCCTCTGTCTGCCTTGTGCTGATGTCGCTGCCGCTTTTGATTCCGTGGAACGTGGTGGGCACGATCTGGCAGATCTTCGGCCGGACCGATATCGGCCTGCTGGGCTACACGCTTGACGCGATGGGGATCGACTACAACTACACGCAAGGGTTCTATTCGGCCTGGACCACCCTCATCGTGATGGATGTGTGGCACTGGACGTCGCTTGTGGCGCTTTTGTCCTATGCCGGGCTGCAATCCATTCCGGGGGCCTACTATCAGGCGGCCAAGATCGATCAGGCCAGCCGTTGGGCCGTCTTCCGCTATATCGAGTTGCCGAAGATGACCGGGGTACTGACCATCGCGATCCTGCTGCGTTTCATGGACAGCTTCAAGATCTACACAGAGCCGTTCGTGGTCACCGGCGGCGGTCCGGGCAACGCCACCACCTTCCTGTCGATCGACCTGGTCAAGATGGCCCTGGGACAGTTCGACCTTGGCCCCGCCGCGGCGTTCTCGATCATGTATTTCCTCGTGATCCTCGTGGTCTCCTGGGTGTTCTACACGGTGATGACCAATCTCGACAAACGGGAGGGCAAATGATGGCCGAGACCGCGACACCCCGCCGCCTGCCACGCGTGAACGTGGTGATGGTGCTTTACCTGCTGTTCATGCTGGTGCCGATCTACTGGCTGGTGAACATGAGCCTCAAGAGCAACAACGAGATCCTCAGTTCGTTCTCTTTGTGGCCGCGTGACCTGACCTTTGCCAATTACATCACGATCCTGACCGATGCGTCGTGGTACATGGGCTATGTCAATTCGATCATCTACGTGACGCTGAACACGGTGATCTCGATCGCGGTGGCGCTGCCGGCGGCCTACGCGTTCAGCCGGTATCACTTCATGGGTGACAAGCACCTGTTCTTCTGGCTGCTGACCAACCGGATGGCCCCGCCCGCCGTCTTCGCGCTGCCGTTCTTTCAGCTTTACTCGTCTGTTGGCCTATTCGACACGCATATCGCGGTGGCGCTGGCGCATACGCTGTTCAACGTGCCGCTGGCGGTGTGGATCCTGGAAGGGTTCATGCGCGGCGTGCCCAAGGAAATCGACGAAACCGCCTATATCGACGGCTATTCCTTTCCGCGCTTTTTCGGCAAGATCTTCATGCCGCTGATTGCCTCGGGCGTCGGGGTGACCGCGTTCTTCTGCTTCATGTTCTCATGGGTCGAGCTGCTGCTGTCGCGGACGCTGACCAGCACCGACGCGAAACCCATCGCCGCCACCATGACGCGGACTGTGGGCGCCTCGGGCGTCGATTGGGGCGTGCTGGCCGCGGCGGGGGTGCTGACCATCCTGCCGGGGGCGTTGGTGATCTATTTCGTCCGCAATTACATCGCCAAGGGCTTTGCCCTGGGCCGCGTCTGAGGGAGAGACAAACATGGCATGGATGGCATGGACATGGCCGACGGCGATCTTCTTTCTGGTGATCGCGGGGCTGCTGGCGATATTTTCGGTGCTTGCGATCAAGTATCCGGAAACGCCCCGCAAGGGCATCCTGCAGATCGAGACGACGCGTGGCGATCGTCTCTTCATCACGCTTCTGGGCTCGGCCTTCATCAATCTGGTGTGGCTGGGGCTGGAGGTCGCGCCGCAGCCTTACGCGCTGCTGGCCTGTCTGGTCTATGCCGCGGCGGTGTTCCGTTGGGTCTAGACCGGGCCGCATGACAGGCCATGCGGCCCGGTCGGGCCGCACGGCAATAGAAACCGTTCAATCAACCTTGGGAGGACATGATGAACAAGACGCTGACATCCACAACCGCGCTGGCAACCGCGCTGGCCCTGACGGGCCTGCCTGCCTTCGCCGACATGGAGGCCGCCCGCGGCTTTCTGGACGAGCATATCGAGCGCTCGGCGCTGAGCCGCGAGGCACAGGAAGCCGAGATGCAATGGTTCGTCGACGCCGCCGAGCCCTACCAGGGCATGGAGATCAACGTGGTCTCGGAGACCATCGCGACGCATGAATACGAAAGCCAGGTGCTGGCGCCGGCGTTCACGGCGATCACCGGGATCGAGGTCACGCATGACCTGATCGGCGAGGGCGACGTGGTCGAACGTCTGCAGACGCAGATGCAGACCGGCGAGAACGTCTATGACATGTATGTCAACGACGCCGACCTGATCGGGACGCATTGGCGCTATCAGCAGGTGCGCAACCTGACCGACTGGATGGCGGGCGAGGGGGCCGACGTCACCAATCCCGACCTCGATCTGGACGACTTCATCGGCACCGCCTCGGCGACCGGACCCGACGACAAGCTTTACCAGCTTCCGGTGCAGCAGTTCGCCAACGTCTACTGGTTCCGCCATGACTGGTTCACCGATCCCGAGATCATGGCCGAGTTCGAGGACGAATACGGATACGAGCTTGGCGTGCCGGTCAACTGGGCCGCTTACGAGGATATCGCGGAATTCTTCACCGGGCGCGAGATCGATGGCCAGACCGTCTATGGCAACATGGATTACGGCCGCCGTCACCCCAGCCTCGGCTGGCGTTTCACCGATGCGTGGATGTCGATGGCCGGCATGGGCGACAAGGGCCTGCCCAACGGCGTGCCGGTCGACGAATGGGGTATCCGCGTCAATGAGGACTACCAGCCTGTCGGATCGTGCATGGATCGCGGCGGTGCCACCAACAGCCCCGCGGCGGTCTACGCCATCGAGAAATATGTCGAATGGCTGGAAAACTACGCGCCGCCGCAGGCGCCCGGCATGACCTTCTCCGAGGCCGGACCGGTGCCGGGGCAAGGACAGATCGCGCAGCAGATGTTCCTTTACACCACCTTCGTCGCCTCGCTGGTCGATGAGGATCTGCCGGTGATGAACGAGGATGGCACGCCGAAATGGCGTCTCGCGCCCAGCCCGCACGGGGCCTACTGGGAAGAGGGCATGAAGATCGGCTATCAGGACGTGGGCTCGGCCACGCTGATGAAGTCCACGCCCGTGGACCGCGCGCAGGCCGCGTGGCTTTATGCGCAGTTCATCGCCTCCAAGACGGTGGACGTGGAGAAGTCGCATTACGGTCTGACGTTCATCCGCAACAGCACGATCGAGCATGACAGCTTCACCGAACGCGCGCCGCGTCTTGGCGGTCTGGTGGAATTCTACCGTTCGCCCGCGCGTGAGAACTGGACCGACACGGGCTTCAACGTGCCGGACTACCCGCGCCTTGCGCAACTGTGGTGGCAGAATATCGGCGACGCCTCCTCGGGGGCCAAGACCGCGAAAGAGGCGCTTGACGCGCTCTGCCAACAGCAGGAGCGGGTGATGGAGCGGCTCGAACGGGCCGGCGTTCAGGGCGACATCGGGCCAAAGCTCAACGAAGAGCGTGACCCGGACTACTGGCTGAGCCAGCCGGGGGCCCCGAAGCCCGCGCTGGACAATGAAGACCCCGAGCCGGTCACGATTGCCTATGACGAGCTGATCAAGTCCTGGCAGTGATCAGGGACACGTATCTTCCCGGGCATGTCCCGGGAAGGGTACACACAGGCATCATCCGGGTAACGGATGATGCCGCCAATTATTTGCGGACAGGACCATGACCCATATCCTCGCCATCGACCAAGGCACCACGTCGACCCGCGCGATTCTCTTCGACGCCGCCATGCAGGTTACCGCCACCGCCCAAGAGGAATTCGACCAGCATTACCCGCATTCGGGCTGGGTCGAACATGACGCGAATGATCTTTGGTCCACGACTGCCGGAACTTGCCGCGCGGTGATCGAGAAGGCGGGCCTGAACATTTCCGATGTGGCCGCTATCGGCATCACCAACCAGCGCGAGACGACAGTGGTCTGGGATCGCCACACCGGACGCCCCGTGCACCGCGCCATCGTCTGGCAGGACCGGCGAACCGCCGCGCATTGTCTCGACCTTCACGAGGCCGGACACGAGCCGACGGTGGCCGACCGTACGGGTCTCTTGCTCGATCCGTATTTCTCGGGCACGAAATTGCGCTGGATCCTCGAAAATGTCGACGGCGCGCGGGACAGGGCCGAGGCGGGCGACCTGCTGTTCGGCACTGTGGACACCTTCCTGATCTGGAAGCTGACCGGCGGTGCCGTACATGCCACGGACGCCACGAATGCCGCGCGCACCCTGCTTTACGACATCCGCAAGGGACGGTGGAGCAGCACGATGTGCGAATTGCTCGACATTCCCATGAAGATGTTGCCAGAGGTCCGCGACAGCGCGGATGACTACGGCCATGCCCGCGCGGACCTGTTCGGGCGCGAAATTCCCATCCGCGGCGTTGCGGGCGACCAGCAGGCGGCGACCGTCGGTCAGGCCTGTTTTGATCCGGGGATGCTGAAATCGACCTACGGGACGGGATGTTTCGCGCTTCTCAACACCGGGGCGACGCCGGTCGTGTCGCAGAACCGCCTGCTGACCACGATCGCCTACCAGATCGACGGCCAGCCAACCTATGCGCTCGAAGGATCGATCTTCGTGGCCGGGGCGGTCGTGCAATGGCTGCGCGACGGGCTGCGGATGATCCGCCACGCCAGCGAGACGCAGCCCTTGGCCGAGAAGGCCGATCCGCATCAGGAGGTGGTGCTGGTGCCGGCCTTCACCGGGCTGGGCGCGCCCTATTGGAGGCCGGAATGCCGCGGCGCGATCTTCGGCCTGACGCGTAATTCGCGCCCCGAGGAATTCGCCCGCGCGGCGCTGGAAAGCGTGGGCTTTCAGACCCGCGACCTGTTGCAGGCGATGCGCGACGACTGGGCGGCGCACGAGGAAAGCATTGGCGGCCAGCACAGCGAGGTGGCCACGCTGCGCGTCGATGGCGGGATGAGCGTGTCCGACTGGACCATGCAGTTCCTCGCCGACATCATCGACGCGCCGGTGGATCGCCCGCAAGTGCTCGAGACCACGGCGCTCGGGGCGGCATGGCTCGCAGGGATGCAGATAGGGCTGTATCCGGGGCAGCGCGAGTTCGCCGAGACATGGAAGCTCGAACGTCAGTTCCTTCCGCGCATGCCCGAGGCCGAGCGCCGCGCCAAGGTGGAGGCGTGGACGCGCGCGATCAACGCGACGCTGGCCTTCTGAGGCGGGCACGCGCGGGGGCGTTCTTGCACAGTGGTCGGTGGGCCGCTAAGTCGATGCGACATTCATTGCCCAAGGAGAGACCATGCAGAACCCGGTGAGCGTGATCGTCCCGGCGCGCAACGAGGCGCAGACGATCGGACGCGTCGTCGGGCAGCTGCGCGACATGGTCGGGATCGCCGAGGTCGTGGTCATCGACAATGGCTCGACCGATGCGACGGCGGCGCAAGCCGAGGCGGCAGGCGCGCGCGTGGTGACCGAGGCGCGTCCCGGCATGGGCCATGCGGTGCGGGTCGGTGTCGCCGCCGCCCGGCATGACTGGGTGATGAAGGTCGACGCGGATCTCGACAAGTTCGATCTGCCGCTTTTTGCCAACATGCAATCGGCGCGCGGCCCCGGTGTCGGGCTGGTCAAGGGGGCGTGGAACGATCCCGATGACGACATGCCGATGACACGGCTGCTGGTGCGGCCTGCGCTGGCGCGGATGTTTCCGGGGCTGGCACATCTGACCGCGCCGAATTCCGGGATCTACCTGTTCGACAAGTCCCGGATCGCGCATGCCGAGCTTGTGGGCGATTACGCGGTCGATATCGACGTTATGCTGCGTGTCCATGCCGCCGGGGCGGCAGTGACCGAAGTGGATATCGGGCGGATCGTGCATGACGCACGCGATCCGCAGCATTATGCCGGAATGGCCGAACAGATCTTCGGGTTCTTTCTCGGCCGTCAGCCGCTCGACCCCTTGGGCGAGGTCGTGGTCATCGCCCGGTCGGGCGCGCAGGTGATCGGTGAGGCCCTTGGCCATGCCGGTGCCAAGCTGCGCGCCGGGGCGCGGGTGACCGTCGCCTTGCCAGATGGGCAGGCGACCGATGCGCAGGCGATCCTCGCGGCTATGGCCGCGTATCCCACGGCGCGGATGGTGGGCCTTGCTGATCTGGCGGGATTTCAGCCGGGGCCGCATGCCGGACGGGTGACTGTCATCGCCGCGACCGGGGACATGATACACGCGGCCGAGGCTCTGCACACACGTCTTTCGGGGTCGCTGCCGGTAGAAGTCTGGCAGATGCCGGGCGCGATGCAGACCCGCGCGGATGTGTCGGTTGATGTCACCGGGGGCTGCGCAATAAAACGTGCCGCACTGTCCCGGATCGGTGCGGCGACGCATTGTGACAGGCGCGAACTATTCATCGACGCCACGCCGGACAGACCACCCGGAACCGCGCAAAACCCGCTATAGGATTCGGCGCGGCGCCGGCCACATGCGGCCAGCTGGCCGTTCAAAGCAAGGTCGCGTCTTTCTGGTCTACACGGTGTCCATGTTGCCCAGCAGGATGCCGGTCATCGTGATATCCGCGTCAGTGCCAAGCGATGCGATGTCCACGCCACGCTCGACAGCGACATTGTCCTTGTCAATCTCCAGCGTCTGCCAGTCGGTATCGGCGTCGAAGAACGCCCATTTCGGTGCGTGCTCGCTTTCCAGACCGACGGCATGCCGCAGCACCTCCAGCGCGTCGCCGGCCGTGACGCGCTGATCCCCGTTGAGGTCGGCTGCGACAAAGTTCTGGGCCTGCGCCGGTCCGAACGACGGCTCGAGCCCGACCGCGATGCGCAGCACGTTCAGCGCGTCCCCGGCGGTTATGTCGGGATCGTCCTCCCTGACATCAAGCTGCGCGTGGAGCCGTCCCGCCGCGCCACTGGCCAATCCAAGGTCGAAACCACCGGTGGCGTCGGTCGCCATGCCCCATTTCGGCGTTGCGTCGTCCTGCGGGGTGAATTCCACCGAGGCCCCGACCATGTCGTCGCCCGCCGCATCCTGCAGGTGGCCTGTCACGCGCATCGGACCGTCACCGGGAAACAGGTGATACCCGTCGGCGAAAATCAGCTTTTCGATCCCGGTCAGGTCGTTCTCGCCATCGCTCTCAACACCTGTTCGCGTATCGGTGACGATCGTCGAGTCCTGCGGTGAGCTGATCTCGTAATCTGCCTTGGACCCGGAGAATCGGGCGATGTCATAGCCGTCTCCGCCGTCGATTATGTTGTTCCCGCGACCCGCGATCAGCAGGTTGTCGAGGTCGTTGCCCGTCAGGATCAGGTCGCCCGCGCCCAGAAGACCGCCTTCGATCAGACCATCGCCCAGGGCCAGATCCCCCGAGGCCATGATGCGGTTGCCGCCGACCATATCGACCTTGACGTTGTGACCGCCCATATCGACAGTCACCGTGCGGGTTTCGCCATCCCATGTATACGACAGTTCGGTCTGCGTCGTGCCACCGGCCAGCGCCAGCGTATACCCGCCCGCCGGGGCCGTCTGATCGGAGGTTCCCGCCACCGAAACATCGACACCCGCCTTGGATTCGCCAATCGAATAGAACTCGTCGCCGTCAAGATCGTTATAGGCCACCCCGGTCAGGAAGATCTCCGTCCCGGACGTGCCGAATTTGTGGGTCAGCATGGACGCGTTGTAATCGCGCTCTATCCCGCCCTCGGGTTGGAAGCGAAACACTCCTTCACCCTGCGCAACACCGGTTTCGCGAAACACGTCGTCTAGAATGTTTTCCCGATGACCCGCGCTTCTGAAAAGACCGGCGTGGTGATCCAGGATATACGCCTGAAGATCGGGCGTACCGGTCGTCCCCAACCACGCGATATTTTCGCCAACTGCAGAAGGCGCGTCAAGATTGTAGCCGGCATCCCGGACACGTTCCGTCGGCGTCACGCCGTTTGGGGCGGGGGATTGCTGCGTGTCTTCGGCCTCGTGATCGAAATAGTTCCTGGCAAGCATGTCATCGGAATGCCGGGTCGAAGCAAGCGCCAGAAGGGGGTTGTGGGCCAGCGGTTGCTTGGGGTCGGCAGTCAACACCTGCGACGGCTCATCGGTAGGGTTGCCCGGCGTCGGGTCGTTGAGCCCTATGCCATAACGCTCTGCCTCGGCCGCCGGATCGAGGCGGGCGCGGTTGACCAGCTCGAGAAAAAGCTGTTCGTTTTCTGTCAGGTCCTGACTGGTTGCCATATCTACCCCAATATTCCTTTTTGGCCTGATCGCGCCGTCAGTGGCACCAGCAGATCCTGTCCGCAAGCCTTCCCCGGCCAGAGGTCCGTTCCGTTAAAGCAGATCGTGCGGTGTCCCGCGCGACCGCTTCGGAAATACACCCTTTGGGCCTGCCATAACAAGCTAAAGTTGTGCGATGGGGTTAGATATCGGGCGCGTTATTACATCGCACCTGCCAAGGCATTCACCCGGACAGGTGCCACGCCGCATCCTGCACGTCACGTGAATGTTCATCGGGACGGGAACCGTCCGCGGGCGCGCCCAAGGCAATGATCTACTTGATCTTGCCTTCCTTGTATTCGACATGCTTTCGCGCGACCGGATCGAACTTCCGGATCGTCATCTTTTCGGTCATTGTCCGCGCGTTCTTCTTGGTCACGTAAAAATGGCCCGTGCCCGCGGTCGAGTTCAAACGAATCTTGATTGTCGTCGGCTTCGCCATTTGGGTATCTCCTGCGCCGAACGCTTTGCGCGCCCGTGATTATCGTGTCAGACCCGCCTTGTATCGACGCGGGCGGTCGAGTCAACCGGGATTGTCCGGCTTGTGCGGGCAATACCCGCATTGCGGCGTCAGTTTTGCGACAGCCGCGTCGGCTTGCGGTAGAAATGGTGCACCCCGATCGTCGTCGTTCGGGGAAAGACCCGGGACCAGCGCGGGCTGACGGCCTTGGTGTGATAATGCGTGGCCCCGGCAGTCAGGCGCCGCGGTGCGCCCTGCACCATCAGGCGTGCGACCTTGTCGACCTGGTCGAAGGCTGCGGGATTGGCGATATTTTCCGCGAGGCCGTCGCAGGTATAGGTGAACTGGCACTGATACTTGCGCCCCGTGCCCTGACGGATCACCCCGCAGACGCTGTCGGGGAATTCGGCGCTGCTGGCCCGGTTCATGATGACCTCCGCCACAGCGAACTGACCCTTGACGCTTTCGCCGCGCGCCTCGAAATACAGCGCCTCCGCCAGACAGGCGGACTGGGCGTTTCCGCCGCCCACGGTCTTTTCCGCCAGCCAGTCGCGCGAGTATTCGATATCGATCTCGGGGCTTCTCAGGTAGCTGGCCATCCGGTCACCCGGAATGGACCGTAGCGCGCGCGTCTCTTGCTCCATCAGGCGGGTCACGGGGGTGTCGGCCAGCAGCGGACCTGCCGCCATGACCAGCAAGGCGCTTGCCAGTATGCGTTTCATCTGTCGTCTCCGTCTCTTGAAGGGTGGCATCTTCAATTTGACGAGATCCTTTAGACAATTTTAAGCTTCGCGTCCAGCCGAGGGGTCGGCGGGGACCCGCTCATGTCATTTTGTGACGCGGTGCGCGGGGGCCACGATCCGACCGTTGCCTGAAATATCAACCGCACTGTCCGATCGTGTCGCGCACGGTCAGTTGCGCCGCGGCAAGCCGCGCCACCGGCACGCGGAATGGCGAACACGATACGTAGTCGAAGCCCGCATCGCGGCAAAACGATATCGATTCGGGGTTGCCGCCATGCTCGCCGCAGATCGACAGCACGACGTCCGGGTTGGCGGCACGACCGCGCTCGGCCCCGATGCGCAGCAGCTCTCCGACACCATCGGTGTCGAGCTGATGGAACGGATCCTCGGGGTAGACGCCCTGCTGGACGTAATCGGACATGAAGCGCCCGGCATCGTCGCGCGACAGGCCATAGGTCATCTGCGTCAGGTCGTTCGTGCCGAAGCTGAGGAACGACACCAGCGGCGCGATCTCGCCGGCGCGCAGGGCGGCGCGCGGCGTTTCCACCATGACGCCCAGCCGGTAGGCAAAGTCGTGACCGGTCTCGTTGCGCACCGCTGCTGCGACGGAATCGATGCGGGTCTTGACCAGTTCGACCTCGCGCCGCGCGCTGACCAGCGGGATCATGATTTCGGGGACCACCGGCGCACCCTCTCGGCTTGCCTCGAGCGTCGCCTCGAAGATGGCGCGGGCCTGCATGTCGTAGATCTCGGGCACGGTGATGCCAAGGCGCACGCCGCGCATGCCCAGCATGGGGTTGTATTCGCCAAGCGCCTCGACCCGGCGCGTGACATCCGATAGCGGCAGGTCCAGCGCCTCGGCCAGTTGCAGATGTCCCGCGCGGTCGGTCGGCAGGAACTCGTGCAGTGGCGGATCGAACAGGCGGATGCAGACCGGCTGTCCCTGCATGATACGGAAAAGGTCGGTGAAATCGGCACGTTGCATGGGCAGCAGCCGTTCCAGCACCGCGGCGCGATCGGTGCTGGTATCCGCGAAGATCATCTCGCGCATGACGGTCAGGCGGTCATCCTCGAAGAACATGTGCTCGGTCCGGCACAGGCCGATGCCGCGGGCGTTGAACTTGCGCGCCACCTCTGCATCGGCGGGCGTGTCGGCATTGGCCCGCACCGCGATGTCGCGGACATTGTCGGCCCAGCCCATCAGCGTCTGGAACGACCCGTCGCGCGCGGCCTCCAGCAACGGGGCCTCGCCGGCAAGGACGACACCATTCGTGCCGTCGATGGTCAGTGTCTCGCCCGCCCGGATGACGCGCCCGCCGGGCATGGTCAGCTGGCCGAGCCGGGTCTGGAACCGGATCTCGGACGCGCCCACGATGCAGGGCAGGCCGATCCCGCGTCCGATCACCGCCGCGTGGCTGGTCATGCCGCCGCGTTCGGTCAGGACCGCGACGGCGGCGTGCATGCCGCGAATGTCCTCGGGGCTGGTCTCGCGCCGCACGAGGATCGCCGGCTCGCCCCTGGCCTGCGCCGCCTGCGCGTCGGCGGCGGTGAACACCACCCGGCCCGACGCCGCACCCGGACTGGCGGCGATACCGTGCGCCAGCACGTCGCGGCGTGCCTCGGGGTCCACCTGCCGGTGCAGCAACTCGTTGAGCGCGCGCGGCTCGACCCGCATCAGCGCCTCGCCCCGGCTGATGATCCCGTCCTCGGCCAGGGCCACGGCGATGCCGACCGCGGCGCGGGCATTGCGCGCCACGCGCAACCCGTCCAGCAGCCAGACCTTGCCGTTCTCGATTGTGAACTCGGCCTGCATCTCCTCGCGCAGCGTGGTCCGCATCAGCGCGGCATATGACTTGATCCTGTCAAAGGCGTCGGGTGCCAGCTCCTCCAGCGACGGGCCGCGCGCGTCGCGTTCCAGAAACAGCGCGTCCGCGCCGCGTTGCAGCGCGTCGCGCCCCTGGCTCTGGCTGAGATAGCGCCCGGTGATCTGGCGCGCGCCCGTCTGGCTGTTGACAAGCTGCATGACGCCGGACCCGCATTCGCCCTCGCCAAGGCCAAGCGCAAGCTCTTGCACCACGAGGCCCAGCCCGGCATCGGCGGGCGCCCCCTTGCCCTGCCGGAGCAGCCGCGCCGTCGTCCCCTCCCACGCGCGGGCCATCGAGCGCAGGACCTCCGTCAACTGCACGCCGGGATCCTGGGGGAACGCCTCTTCGGTCTCGGCCTCGTAGGCGCGCAGCGCCTCGCGCAGCCCTTCGACGGGATCTTCCGACACGTCGTCGAAGATGTCCGGGTCAAGCCGCGCAACATGCGTCGCATAGGCTTGCACGAAGCGCAGATAGATCTCTGACGCTGCGGGACGGCCGATCTGGTCGGCCAACTGCGCTAAGCGGGCGTCATTGATCCCGATATTCAGAACCGCGCCGGGCCCGCCCCAGTCGGGATCTTCCGAGGATGGGCGCACGCATAGCAGCGGCGCCTCGCCGAACGGTGCCAGAAGCTGCGCGATATCCGGCAGATCGCCGGCGGCGATCCGGTGCACGGCCTGAAACGACAGGGCGACGGTGCGCGGCACCGGCAGGTCGAGCCGCACGAGACGCTGCAGACATTTCGCCCGGCCGCCATGGGTGGCGGTCTGCACCGGGGCCGACGGGGTGATGAGGGTGATATCTTGGGCGTCTTGCTGCACTGCGGCACCTTTGCTTTGGCTGCAGAATACGCCGCACTGCGCGCATGGCAAGGGAAAGGATCAAAGGCGTGTGACTGCGCGCGACTGAGCTTGAGAGGTCATTCGAAACAGAAGGGCCATCGCCTGTCCGCGAACGTGCGATGGCCCTGCGGCCGCGTATCGCGCTGAGGTATCTGCCGCAAAGCCCCCTCAAGCCCGAGCGCCGCCACGCGCCCCGCCTTACCCCTCGATACGGGTCAGATCGGCGGCCTGCAGGCAGATCGTGCGGATACGGCTGAGCAGGTTGAGCCGGTTGCGGCGGATCACGGCGTTGTCCACATTGACCTGCACGGCGTCAAAGAACGCATCGGTGGGTACGCGCAGATCGGCCATGGCGCGCATGGCCCCAGCGAAATCTTCGGCCTCCAGCGCGGCCGTTATCTGCGGCTCTGCGGTGTCCAGCGCGGTGAACAGCGCCTTTTCCTCGGACGTCTCCGCGAATTTCACATTCGCACCAAAGGAATACTCGACCCCGTCCTTGTCCTCGGCCTGCGTCAGGATGTTGTTGGCGCGCTTGAAACCTTGCAACAGGTTCTCGCCATCGTCGGTCTTGAGGAAATCGGAGAGGGCCGTGGCGCGCTTGACCAGCAGCGTGAGGTCGTCATTGCCCTGCATCGCGAGACAGGCGTCGATCACGTCATGCCGGATGCCCTCGTCACGCAAGTGCACCTTGAGGCGGTCGTGGAGGAAGGCGAGGAGAGATGCGGTGATTACATCCATTCTCTCAAGTAATCGCTCCTCAGATGCCTCACTATCGGCATCAACCATTCGATAACTAATATCTTTACGCTCTTCACTGCTTAACAGACTTGTTAGGCTATCAGAGGCGATTTTCTCACCCCGAAGCCGAAATTCTGCGCCTTTAATCATTATCAGGCTCGCTAGAATGTGCCTCTCAATCAACTTCTCTGATATGTTAACCCGCAACCCATTCCCCAAAACCAACCGAATAACCCCCAACGCCGCTCGCCTCAAAGCGTATGGGTCTTTCGAGCCGGTAGGTTTCTCGTCGATGGCCCAGAAGCCCGTCAGCGTGTCGATCTTGTCGGCAAGGGCCACGGCCACGGAGACGGGCGCGGAGGGCACGGCATCGCCCGGACCCAAGGGCTTGTAATGCTCCTCGCAGGCTTCCGGAATACCGTCGTCATGGCCGGCGGCCTCGGCGTAATAACGGCCCATAAGCCCCTGTAATTCGGGAAATTCGCCAACCATTTCGGATTCCAGATCGGCCTTGCACACGCGCGCGGCCTCGGCGGCGAGATCAGGCTTGGCGCCGACCAATGGCGCAATCTCGCGGGCCAGTGCCGCGATGCGCCCCACGCGGTCGGCTTGCGTCCCCAGCTTGTTGTGGAACGTGACATGCGCCAGCCCTTCGGCCATGCCCTCCAACCCCTTGTCGCGGATCGTGCGCAGGTCGTTCTCCCAAAAGAACTTGGCATCCGACAGCCGCGCGGCCAGCACCTTCTGGTTGCCTGCAAGGATCGTCGCGCCGTGATCCGGGGTCTCGATATTGGCGACGGTAACGAAGCGTTCGATCCGGCCCGTCGCGGGGTTGCGCACCGAAAAGAACTTCTGATGCTCCTTCATCGAGGTCTGTAGCACCTCGGGCGGCAGGTCGAGGAATTCCTCGTCGATCCGACCCATCAACACCACGGGCCATTCCACCAGCCCCGCGACCTCGGCCAGCAGCCCGCGATCCTCGACCACCTCGAACCCACCGGCGAAGGCCTGATTGGTGGCGTCGTGCCAGATCGCCTCGGCGCGTTCCTGCGCGTCGAGGACGACATGCGCGCGCTTGAGCTTTGCCGCGTAATCCTCGAAGGACGTTACAGAAAATGCATCGGGCGCCATGAAGCGGTGCCCGCGCGTGATGTTTCCCGCGCGGATGCCGTCGATCTCGAGGTCCACGACCTGCGCCTCGCCCGAGTCATCGGTGAGAAGGCAGAGGATCGAGTGCAGGGGCCGCACCCATCGCAAGCTGCCGTTGCCCCACCGCATGGATTTGGGCCACGGGAAATTGCGGATGATCTTTTCCAGCTCTTCGGCCACGATATCGGCCGCCGGGCGACCGGGGCGGGTGAGGATGGCGTAATAGACCTGACCCTTCTTCTCGTCGCGGATCTGCAGATCGTCGCGGGAGACGCCCGCGCCGCGCAGAAACCCCTCGATCGCCTTTTCGGGGGCATCGACGCGCGGGCCCTTGCGATCCTCGCGCGTGGTCGGGCTTTCGGCCAGCAGGCCATGCACCGTCAGCGCCAGTCGGCGGGGCGTGGCAAAGCTGGCGGCGCCCGCATAGGTCAGCCCCGCCTCGACCAGCGCGTCGGTCATCCGGGCGCGCAGATCCTCGGCCGCACGGGCCTGCATCCGCGCCGGGATTTCCTCGGAAAAGAGTTCGATCAGCAGATCGGGCATGCGGTCAGTATCCTTTGGGCGGTTCGGGGCAGTCGTCGGGCGCGGGCTGGCCGTCGAACACAACCTCGCCGCAGCGGTTGATCTGGTGCCAGACATAGCCGCGCCCGTCCCCGGTGATGGCGACGATCCGGTCGATGCCGTATTCGATGTCGCGCTGCCCGAGGAAGGCCTGCGCGTGCCCGTCCTCCAGAGCTTCGCCGATGGCCTGCGCGTCGAAACAGTCGAACCAGACCGGCGCATTGAGCGGCTCGGCCTGAGGGTAGGGCGCGTAGGTCTCACTCAACTCATCGGGCCGCGCGTCAGTGGTGAAACAGGCGCGGTAGCGGATGGGCGAGCTGTCGGCGTCGATCGCCTGGAAATCGCCATGCGGCAGCGCCTCGCGTGTGCCGCCGGCTTGCGTGGTCAGTTGCACGTCGTCTGCGCCGGTCGCCGGCACGTCTTCGTAGAAGTGGTAGACCTGCAGGTAATACATGCCCGCACCGGCGATCAGGCCCGCGCCGACCAGCAAAATCGCGAGTATCTTTCCCATTACGCTGCCTTTCCGCCGGCGTCGGTCCGCACGAAGGCGTCGGCGCATTTGCGGGCCAGTGCGCGCACGCGTCCGATATAGGCCTGACGTTCGGTCACCGAGATCACGCCGCGCGCATCCAGAAGGTTGAAGATGTGGCTGGCCTTGATGCACTGGTCATAGGCGGGATGCGCCATGACGATGCGGTGGCCGGTCTTGGGATCGACATCCTCTTGCCCGAGGATCGCATCGCACTCCGCCTCGGCCTCTTCGAAATGCCGCAACAGAACCTCGGTATTTGCCACGTCGAAGTTCCAACGCGAGTATTCCTGCTCGGTCTGGCGGAACACGTCGCCATAGGTCAGCGGGATGGGCGCGGCGGGGTCGTTGAAGGGCATCTCCATGACGTGATCGATGCCCAGCACATACATCGCCAGACGTTCCAGACCGTAGGTCAGCTCGCCCGAGACGGGATGGCAGTCATGCGCGCCGACCTGTTGGAAATAGGTGAACTGCGACACCTCCATGCCGTCGCACCAGACCTCCCAGCCCAGACCCCAGGCGCCCAGGGTGGGGCTTTCCCAGTCATCCTCGACGAAGCGGATATCGTGATGCGCCATGTCGATGCCGATTGCCTGAAGGCTGCCGAGATAAAGGTCCTGAAGGTCGGACGGCGACGGTTTGATCAGCACCTGGTACTGGTAGTAGTGCTGCAGCCGGTTGGGGTTCTCGCCGTAGCGCCCGTCGGTGGGCCGGCGCGACGGTTGCACATAGGCGGCTGCCCACGGGCGGGGGCCGAGGCTGCGCAGCGTGGTGGCGGGGTGGAAGGTGCCCGCGCCAACCTCCATGTCGTAGGGTTGCATCACGGCGCACCCTTTGGTCGCCCAATAGGTCTGAAGCCTCAGGATGATCTCCTGAAAGCTGCGCGGTCTGTCTGCGTCTTGCATCATGCGATACCCTTGGGGACCACCCCTGAAAGTGCCGCCTTTCTCTAGGCGTCCCGCGCGGAAGGGTCAATCGCGTGTCCGTTATCGGATTGGCGTGATCTTCCACGACTTTGGGGGGTGCATCGGCGGGGAATTTTGCTAAACCTTACAGCGATGGCCGTGTTGCGCCTGTTTGATCGGGAAACCCCTATGCTGCGTATTTTTCTGGTCCTGATGTGCCTTGCCTTTGTCGGCGCGACAGAGGGTCGCGCGCAACAGGGTCCGGGCGTGTCGACCGCACCCGTCGTCTGGGTCCAGATCGAGGCGAAGTCCAGCCTTGCCGAGGCACGAGACGCCGCGCGGCGTTACGCCGCCACCCTTCCCTCGGTCAACGGGTTTTCGCTTGGCAATGGCTGGTATGCGATTGCCCTCGGCCCCTATGACCGCGATGCGGCGGAGCGTCTGCTGCGCGAGTATCGCCGTGAGGGACGGATCGCGCGCGACAGCTATATCGCGCGCAGTTCGGCCTACGAGCGTCAGTTCTGGCCCGTCGGCGCGGGGTCGAGCGACCGGCCCGCGCCGGTCGCGTCCGTGCCTGCGCCCGACATTGCCGAGAGTGCCGAGCCGCCGGGCGAGACCTTGCGCGAGGCCCGCGCAGGCGAAGCGCGGCTGACCCGCGAGCAGAAATTCGACCTGCAGAAGGCCCTGACATGGGCCGGGGTCTATGACGGCGCGATTGACGCGGCGTTCGGACGCGGCACGCGGGCTGCCATGGCGCGCTGGCAACGGGGTAACGGGTTCGATGCGACCGGGGTTCTGACAACGCGGCAGCGTGCCGAGCTTTTGCGTCAATACAATAGCGTGCTGGACGGTCTGGGTCTGGACAGGGTGGTTGACCGCGCGACGGGGATCGCGATGAAGATGCCGACCGCCAGTGTTGCGTTCGACCGCTACGCGCCGCCCTTCGCGCATTTCGATCCGGTGGGCGATCTCGATGCGCGGGTGCTGCTTATCAGCCAAGAGGGCGACAGCGCCGCGCTGAACGGGCTGTACGAGGTCATGCAGACGCTTGAAATCGTGCCCGAGACCGGGCCGCGCAACCTCGAACGCGACGGTTTCACGCTGGTCGGAGAGGGCGCGCTGGAGATCTCGCACACGCAGGTCTGGCTGCGCAACGGTGAAATCAAGGGCTTTACCCTGATTTGGCCGGTGGGCGACGAAGAACGGCGCAACCGTCTGCTGCGCGAGATGCAGGACAGTTTCGAATGGTTGCCGGGTACGCTGGATCCGGCAGAGGGCGACGCGTCGCTGCAGCGGATCGATCTCGTCTCCGGGCTTGAACTGCGCAAACCCCGGCGCACGCGATCCGGCTTTTATGTCGATGACCAGGGCGCGGTTCTGACCACGGCGGACGCCGTGCAGGGCTGCGGGCGGGTCACGATAGACGGCGTGCACGAGGCCGAAATCGCATTGGTCGATGACGCCCTGAGTGTCGCCGTGCTGCGCCCGAAGACCCGGCTTGCACCGGTGCGCGTCGCCACCTTTCAGGACCGGACGCCACGCCTGAGGTCCGAAGTGGCGGTCGCCGGCTATTCCTACGGTGGGGCGCTCGGGGGGCCGACGGTCACCTTTGGCCAGGTCTCGGATCTCAAGGGTCTGAACGGCGAGGCGCACATGAAACGCCTGACGCTTGCCGCGCTCGACGGCGATGCGGGCGGCCCCGTGCTGGACACGGGCGGTTCGGTACTTGGCATGCTGCTTGCCTACGAGATGGAGAATCGCAGCTTGCCGGACACTGTCAGCTTTGCGGTCACCAACGGGGCGCTCGCGGACGTTCTGGCGCGCGGCGGGATCACTGCGCGCCGAACGTCCACGTCGGGGACAATGTCGGCCGAGGCGTTGACCGACCGCGCCAATGCGATGACCGTTCTCGTGGGGTGCTGGGACTGACGCGCCGGGTCGCGGTCGTCGTGATGCGCGGATCGTGTCGAATGGCTGCTTCGTGACACGTCCCGGCACGAACGGGCCGTCTGTCGACGGCGCCCCTGCGACAGGTGGCCGTCGGCCACTTCGGCGCGGCGGGTGAGCCGGTCGCCGCCAGTCCGGTCATCCGGCGCGTGGCAATAATCGGTTCTCGACCATACGATCCGCTATCACGGCGGGGCTGACGCCGTCGGCGCGGGCCTGCGCGAGGATGCGGGCGATCGTGACCTGCATCGACGACAGCCGATCCTCGACCCAGCTGTCACGCTCGGCGATATGCAGGATTTCCGCCGCCACGTTGATGATGCCGCCACCGTTGACCACGTAATCGGGCAGGTACAGAATCCCGCTGGCCATCAGGGCCGCCGCAGCATCGGGCGTGGCGAGCTGATTGTTTGCGGCACCGCAGATGATGCGTGCGCGGATACGTGGAATGGTCGCCGCGTCAAGCACGCCACCGATAGCACAGGGCGCAAGGATATCGACATGCGCCGCAAGAATTCCGGATGCCGCGGCCGGCGTCGCCCCGAACGCGGTGACGGCCGAGGCGACACGGCCCGCATCCATGTCCGCCACCACAAGGCGGGCACCGGCGTCGTGCAGCTGCTGACAGAGGTGCCAGCCCACATGGCCGAGGCCCTGCACACCCACCACGCGCCCGGCGAGATCGGCCTTGCCCCAAACCTGCATCGCCCCCGCTTGCATCGCACCGCACACACCGCGCGCCGTGACAGGCGAGGGGTCGCCACTTGCGTGAACGCCTTGATCGAGGCCCGCGACATAGCGTGTCTCGCGCGCGATTTCGGCCATGTCGGCCGGCGACATGCCCATGTCCTCGGCGGTCCAGTACCGACCTTGAAGGCTGTCAATGGCCCGGCCCATGGCACGCAGCAGCGCCGGCGTCTTCCCGGTGGCGGGATCGCCGATGATCACCGCCTTGCCGCCCCCAAGCGGCAGGTCGGCGGCGGCGTTCTTGTAGCTCATTCCGCGTGAGAGGTTCAGGACATCGCGCAAGGCGTCGTCGTCGCTGTCATAGACCCGCATCCGAAGCCCACCGGCGGCCGGACCCAGCCTGGTGGAATGCAGACCGATGAATCCGCGCAAGCGGCTGTCGCGGTCCTTGACGTGGTAAAGTTCTTCATGTGTCGATGAGGAAAGACGTGTCAGCATGGTGGTATCCTTTCACGGTTCAGGGTAAACGGCGTCGGACGCGGAAAAACGGCGAATAACGCGCTTGTGTCCGGTAATGGCGGGCTTTTTCGCCAAAAAAGGGCGGTTCAGGGGACATGGACAGCATCGATCGTCGCATCATCGCGGCCCTGCAACGGGACGGGCGTCAGAAACTGACCTGCCTTTCGGCGGTAGTCGGTCTGTCGCCGACACCCCTGGCGCGGCGCATCGCCCGGCTGGAGGGGCAGGGGGTCATTACCGGCTATGCCGCGCGCATCGACCAGGAAAAGCTGGGCCTGCCGCTCAACGCCTTCATTTTCGTGGAGCTGGAGCATCATAGCCGCGACGGCATCAAGGCGTTCGAGGATGGCTTGCGGCACTTCGACGAGGTGATGGAATGCTACCTGATGACCGGCACGCGGGATGTGTTGATCCGGGTCGTGGCCGCGGACCTTGCCGCATTCGACAGGTTTCTCGAGGATGGTTTGATGCAGATGCCGGGCATCCGGTCCATGCGGTCAAGCTTTGCCCTGCGGACCATGATCCGGCGCGACGCGCTGCCCGAGGCCTGAGCCATGGAGCGCTACGACGTGATCGTGATCGGTGCGGGCCCCGCGGGCGGTGCGGCGGCCTATTGGGCCGCGCGGGCAGGGCTGCGCGTGGCGCTGATCGACCGCAAGAGCTTTCCCCGTGACAAGCTTTGCGGCGGCCTGATCACGGGGCGCGCGCGCGGCTATTACGCCGGGATTTTCGGTCACGAGATGCCGTTCGAGGCGATCGACCGCAAGACCGAGGTCGACTTTCGCTTTCGCGGGCGTCCCGTCGGCCTGATCCACGATGCGCCCGCGCTTTGTGCAACGATGCGGTGGGATCTTGACGCGATGATCTGCGGGCACGCGCTTGACGCCGGGGCAGGGGATTTCACCGGCCACAGCATCGCGGCGCTGAACTGTGATGCGGGGGTGGTGACACTGGATGACGGTCGAACGCTGGTCTGCGGCGTGCTGATCGGGGCGGACGGGGCCAACAGCGAGGTGGCGCGGCACCTCTTCGGTCAAAGCTTTGACCGCGCGCAGATCGGTTTCGGGCTGGAGATCGAGGCGACGGATGATCACCTCCGCCCCGACGCGCCCATCCGTATCGATCTGGCCGCGGTCAGTTGGGGCTATGGCTGGGTTTTTCCAAAGCGCAGAACGACGACGGTGGGTGTCGGCGGGCTGCTGTCACAGAACCCCACGATGAAACGCGCCATGGCCGACTACTGTGTGATGCTGGGCCTCGACGCGGACGACCACAGGGTCAAGGGCCAGTTCCTTCCGTTTGGAGAGTTCCGCCGGACACCGGGACGGGGCGCGACCGTTCTGGCAGGCGACGCCGCCGGCCTTGTCGATCCGATCACCGGCGAGGGGATCGGCTACGCGATGAAAAGCGGCCAATTGGCGGCACAGGCGGCGATAGAGTCCCTGTCGGCCGGCCGCCCCGAACGGGCCATCCGGCTCTACACCCGCGCATTGCGCCCCATCCACCGGGCGCTGCGCATGGCGCGCCTTATCCGACCGGTGATTTTCGTCCCACGTTTTGCCCCCGGATTCGAGCACGCGTTTCGCCGTTCGACCACCTTGCGCCACCAATACCTGCGGCTGATGGCGGGCGAGGTGGAATACGGAGAAATTCTGTGGCGGCTCTTGCTGCGCCTGCCGCGATTTGCCTGGGCGACGCTGCGCGGTGGCCGGCCGCCGCCCGAGGCGGGGGAGTAGCGTCACACCGCAATCCCCCGGCCTTGTCGTCTGAGCCCACGCGGGGCTTTCGGTTGCGGATTACCTATTGGGCACGATGACGATCTCGACCCGACGGTTCTGCGCCTTGCCTTGCGGGGTCAGGTTGGACGCAACCGGCTGATCCTCGCCGCGCCCATAGGCGTTGATCCGCGACGATTGAACACCGCCACTTCGCAATACGCTGGCCACGGTTTCGGCGCGCCGCTCGGACAGCCTCTGGTTATAGCTGGCGGCTCCATCGCTGTCTGTGTGACCGACGACCTGCACGCGGGTGTCGGGATAGCGCTGCAGGCTGTCGGCGACGGTGAACAGATCCTGGCGCAAGCCGGGACGGATGTCGAAGCTGTCGACGGCGAACAGGATGTCCTGCGGCATGGTCACGATCAGGCTGTCGCCGGTGTTGTTGATACCCACGTCGTTATCCAGCTGATTGCGCAGTTCCGCCTCCTGCCGGTCGAGTGCATTGCCGACCACGGCGCCGCCCGCAGCCCCGAGCGCCCCCCCGATCAGAGCGCCCCGCGCCTTGTTGTCGCTGGTCAGCGCACCGGCCCCGGCCCCGAGCAGACCACCGACAATGGCACCCTGCCGCGTTTTCTGGCGGTCCTGTCCGCCAAGCGCGGCAGGATCGGTGCAGGCCGTGGCCAGCAGCAGCGAGGCCCCCGAGAGCAAAAGGATCGGGGTGCGCATGTGGTGTTTCGTTCGGATCATGAGAGAGGCCCTTTCATTGGATTACGCGCGATAGCGCACAACGTGCGTTCAAGATATGCAGTAACACGTCCAGCCCCAAGCCTCCATGCGCGAAAAGATGCGCCGTCGGGCGCAGAAGTCCGCCTATCCGTCGGTGCGCGCGCTTTCGCGGGCCAGCATCGCGCGCTTGATGGGCAGACCCCAATGATAGCCGCCAAGCCCGCCGGATTTGCGCAGGGCGCGGTGGCAGGGAATGAGATAGCTCACAGGGTTGCGCCCCACGGCGGTCCCGACCGCGCGTACGGCGCGCGGATGCCCGATCGCCCGCGCGATATGCGAATAGGTCGTGACATGCCCCGACGGGATATCCATCAGCGCCTCCCACACCTTGATCTGGAACGGCGCGCCGATCACCTGCACCGCCACGTCTCCGCGCCCGGCAAAGGCCGCCTCGACCCATGGCGCGATCCGCTCTGGCGCCGGATCGCAGACCGCACGCGGCCACCGCGCGCGCATGTCGGCAAAGGTCGCATCGCGCCCGATCTCGTCGGCAAATGCCAGTCCGCAAAGGCCGCGATCCGTGCCCATGGCGAGCGCCGTGCCGAACGGGCTCTCGAACCAGCCGTAATGCACGGTCAGACCATCGCCCTGCCGTGCGAAGGCGCCGGGGCTCATGGCCTCCCATCGCAGGAAAAGATCGTGCAGACGCCCGCTGCCCGACAACCCGACCGCGTCCGCGGCCTCCAGCGTGGTGCACCGCTCGGCCAGAAGCGTCTTGGCATGGTCGAGTGCAAGGTATTGCCGGTAGCGTTTCGGCGAGACGCCGGCCCATTGCGAGAAGAGCCTCTGGAAATACGCGGCACTCATGCCCATTTCGCCCGCCAGATCGTCCAGCGAAAGGGTATCCCCACGCGCGTCGATCAGCGCGATCGCGCGGCGCATGACGTTGTAATGATAGCTTTGTTCGAGATCGGTCATAGGGCAATCCTGACTGGTTGTCGCCAAGATAGGCTGTTGGCGCCGCGCAGACGACCCGAATGTTGCGCATCCATTGAAATCGCGCCATAGGTTCCACGATGGTAGCCCAACTCGATTATCATACGATCCGCGAGATCTTCACCCGGTTCGAGGCCGCCGCGCCAAATCCGGAGGGCGAGCTGGCGCATGTGAACGCCTTTACCCTCGTGGTGGCCGTGGCGCTGTCGGCGCAGGCAACCGATGCCGGTGTCAACCGTGCCACGCGCACTCTTTTTCAGGTGGCCGACACGCCGCAAAAGATGCTGGATCTGGGCGAGGACGGGTTGATCGAACATATCCGCAGCATTGGGCTTTACCGCAACAAGGCCAAGAATGTCCTGAAGCTAAGTCGCATTCTGGTGGATCACTATGGTGGCGAGGTGCCCAACTCGCGCGCTGCCCTGCAATCACTGCCCGGTGTCGGGCGCAAAACCGCCAATGTCGTGCTCAACATGTGGTGGCACTACCCGGCTCAGGCGGTGGACACGCATATCTTCCGTCTGGGCAATCGCAGTGGCATCTGTCCGGGCAAGAATGTGGAGGTGGTCGAACGTGCCATCGAGGACAATGTTCCTGTGGACTTCCAGCGCCATGCGCATCACTGGCTCATCCTGCATGGGCGCTACGTCTGCCGTGCGCGCAAGCCCGCCTGCGGCACCTGCCTTATCCGCGATCTCTGTCTGTTCGAGGACAAGACCGAATGAGAGGCGATCTTGCCGGTTGTGTGAGATGTGTCGAACGACATGCGACAAGCAAAGTGACGAGATGCTTTTGCGCAAATCGCGATGACCCGAAGGATGCGCAGAGTGCCGGCGCCGGATTGGGGTATTTTTGCCAAGAAGAAACAACAGGTGCGCGCCCGGCCCTGGCGTCGGTCGGAGCCTTCCCGATGCAAACCGTGGCCGGGCACGTCTTCTCCTTGGGCGGTCATCGGCTCCCCAGCCTGTACCGCGGCACCAGTCTGGCATGGGGCGTTTAACAAACCATTGCCTTCTTCTTGGGTCAAATACCCTGGGGTGAATTGGCCGAAGGCCAAGAGGGGCAACGCCCCTCCTGTCATACACCCGTGACCTGCTCACTTGTCGCGGAACTGCGCCTCGCGCTTTTCGGCGAAGGCGGCCATTCCCTCTTTCTGATCCTCGGTCGCAAAGAGCGAGTGAAAGACGCGCCGTTCGAACAGAAGCCCCTCGCGCAGCGTGGTCTCGTAGGAGCGGTTGACCGTCTCTTTGGCGGCCATCACCGTGATCTGCGACTTTTCGGCGATCTTCTGGGCCGCCGCCATCGCCTCTTCCATCAGCTTCTTGGCCGGGACCACGCGGCTGACGAGGCCGGAACGTTCCGCCTCGTCGGCATCCATGAAGCGACCCGTCAGGTTCATGTCCATTGCCTTGGACTTGCCGACATAGCGCGTCAGGCGCTGCGTGCCGCCGAGGCCGGCGATGACACCGAGATTGATCTCGGGCTGGCCGAATTTCGCCGTATCCGAACATATGATGAAATCGCACATCATGGCCAACTCGCAGCCGCCGCCCAAGGCATAGCCCGAGACAGCCGCGATGATCGGCTTGCGCACGCGCATGATCGCGTCGGTGTCTTCGGTGAAGAGATCTTCGGTGAAGACATCGACGAAGCCCTTGCCGCTCATCATCTTGATATCGGCACCGGCCGCGAACGCCTTTTCCGAGCCGGTCAGCACGATGCAGCGGACTTTCTCGTTGTCCTGCGCCTCGCCGAGGGCGCGCGCAAGCTCTGACATGAGCTGGTCGTTGAGCGCGTTGAGGGCGTCAGGACGATTGAGCTTGATGAGCGCGACGTGGTCTTCTACTTCGACGATGATCGTCTCATAGGCCATGAAACCAGCTTTCATTTGTTTCCAACAGTCCGAGTCATTACCACTGTTTGCTGCGCGATCAACCTATCTTTGACAGCGCGGGCAATAGAAGCTGGACCGCCCCGATTGCACAACGCGCGCAATTTTCGCCGCGCAGTCCCTTGTGCGGCATGGTGCCCCCTCGCGCCCGTAGACATCGAACGCGTGCTGGAAATATCCCAGATCGCCGGTCGCCTGTCGAAAATCGCGCAGCGAGGAGCCACCCGCGGCGATCGCATCGTCGAGAACCGCGCGGATGATCGGCACAAGCCCGCCCGCGCGCTGCGCGGAGATGTTTCGGGCACGGCGGCGTGGCGAGATCCCCGCGCGAAACAGCGTCTCGCAGACATATATGTTGCCCAACCCTGCCACGATCCTCTGATCGAGAAGCACCGACTTGATCGGGCTTGACCGCCCGGCGATCGCCGCCGCGAGGTACGGCGCGTGAAAGCCATTGCCAAGCGGCTCCGGCCCCAGTTTCGCGAGAAGCGGATGCGCGTCGGCAGAACCCGTGGGCATCAGGTCCATCGCGCCGAAGCGGCGCGGGTCGTTGAACGTGATCCGCGCGCCATTCTCCATGTCGAGCACGACGTGATCGTGTTTCTCGGGTGCGGGATGGGTGTGAACATAATGCCCGATCCCGTTGCCCGAGATCAGCATCCGGCCCGACATCCCCAGATGGATAAGCAACGTCTCGTCCGAGTCCAGGTCGGCAAGGATGTATTTCGATCGCCGGCGCAGCGTCATGATCCGCTGCCCGGTCAACCGTCTCGCCATGTCGGGCGGGAAGGGCCAGCGCAGATCGGGCCGGTTGACCACGGCCTGCGCGATCATGGCCCCCTCCATCACGGGGACCAGGCCGCGGCGGACTGTCTCGACCTCGGGTAATTCGGGCATGTGGAACCTGCATTGACAAAACGGGCGCATTGTAACCGCCCCGACCTGTCCTATAAGAAATACGGGAACAGAAGGCGACAAGACCAATGAACGAGAAATCCACCCATTTCGGCTTTGACGAGATTCCCGAGTCGGAAAAGGCCGGGCGTGTACGCGGGGTCTTCGGCAGCGTCGCCGGCAAATACGATGTGATGAACGATGCCATGAGCCTTGGCATCCACCGGATCTGGAAGGATGCGATGATGGACTGGCTTGCGCCGCGCGCAGGTCAGAGGCTTCTGGATGTGGCCGGCGGCACAGGTGATATCGCGTTTCGGTTCCTCGACCGGGCAGGGCAGGGGCATGCGACAGTGCTCGACATCACCGAGCCTATGCTGATCGAGGGGCGCCGCCGCGCCGAGGCCGAGGCAATGGCCGACAGTCTCGACTGGGTGGTCGGCGATGCGATGGCGCTGCCGTTTGCCGATAACAGTTTCGACGTCTACACGATCAGCTTCGGCATCCGCAACGTGACCCGCCCGCAAGAGGCATTGGCAGAGGCGTATCGCGTGCTGCGGCCCGGCGGGCGCCTGATGGTGCTGGAATTCAGCCAGATCCCCAACGAGATGCTGCAGACGGTCTACGACCTGTACAGCTTTCACATCATCCCGCGTCTCGGGCAGGCGATCGCCAACGATCGCGACAGCTACCAGTACCTTGTCGAATCGATCCGCCGGTTCCCCGACCAGGAGGCATTTCTGGACATGGTCCGCGCCGCCGGATTCGGCAACGCCAAGTACCGCAACCTGAGCCTCGGGATCGCCTGTCTGCATTCCGGCTGGAAACTCTGAGCGATGCGCGGACCCCACAATATCGTGCGGCTTGTGCGCACCGGTGCGACGCTGGAACGGACCGGGGCGATGGCGCTGATCATGGACGCCTTCGAGGCGCCGCCGCTGGTGCGGGCGACGATGCGGTGCCTGGCCTGGCCGTTCCAATGGTTGGGATATCGGGGTGATCCGGACAGCCCGGCCGCGCTGCGGGCGCTTTCCGCCCTCGGACCGGCATATATCAAGTTCGGTCAGATCCTGAGCACCCGCCCGGATCTGGTGGGTGAGGAGCTTGCCGGGCAGTTGCGCGTGCTGCAGGACAAGTTGCCGCCATTCCCCGTCGATGTGGCGCGACAGAGCATCGCCGACGAACTGGGCCGGCCGGTGTCGCAGATTTACGACGATTTCAGCCCGCCGGTCGCCGCCGCGTCGATCGCGCAGGTGCACAAGGCCCGGCTGCGCGAGACAGGCGAGGCGGTGGCCGTCAAGGTATTGCGTCCCGGAATAGAGCGTGCGTTCCGCCGCGACATCGATGCGTTCTACTTTGCCGCGCGCATGATCGAATTGCTGGCCCCCGGTGCGCGCCGTCTGCACCCCACCGATGTGATCGCCCATTTCGAGGGCGTCGTGATGGGCGAACTCGACCTGCGGCTCGAGGCGGCCTCGGCCTCCGAATTCGCGGCCAACACCGAAGGAGATCCGGGGTTCCAGCTGCCGGCCGTGCATTGGACCCTGTCGTCGCGACGGGTCATGACGATGGGCTGGGCCGATGGCGTGTCGATGGGTGACAACGCCGCGATCGATGCGGCCGGTCACGATCGCTCGGTCCTGGCCGAGCGGGTGCTGCAACTGTTTCTCAATCACGCCTTGCGTGATGGCTATTTTCACGGCGACATGCATCAGGGCAACCTCAAGGTCGCGCCGAACGGCAATATCATCGCCTATGATTTCGGGATCATGGGCGATATCGACGAGTATACGCGCCGGGTGTATGCCGAAATCCTTTACGGTTTCATAAAGCGTGATTACCGACGCGTGGCAGAGGTGCATTTCGAGGCCGGGTATGTCCCGGCAGATCGCGACATGGATGCCTTTGCCCGTGCCTTGCGCGCCGTGGGCGAGCCGATCTTCGGCATGGATGCCAGCCGGATCTCGATGGGCAACTTGCTGAGTTATCTCTTCGAGGTGACCGAACGCTTTGGCATGGAAACGCGCACCGAACTGATTCTCCTGCAGCGCACGATGGTCGTGGTCGAGGGTGTCGCCCGAAGCCTCGATCCGCAGATGAACATCTGGCAGGTCGCAAGGCCCGTGGTCGAGGACTACATCAAGAAGACCATCGGGCCGCGTGCCGCGCTACGGGATCTGGGGCGGACAGCCGCCATCCTGTCGCGCTACGGGCCCCGTCTGCCGCAACTCGTGGAGTCCGCCCTGATCCGTCAGGCCAGCCCGCCAACGCCGGATGCCGGCACGCCGTGGCATATCCGGCTGGCTTACGGGGCGATCGGTGCCCTTTGCGGCGCGGGCGGTGTCATGGCGGTCTTGACGCTGTCGTGACCTAGCCTGTCTTCGACGGCTGTCTGAGGCTGATGATATCGGTGGCCGACAGGCTCTGACCATTCTCCAGCACCACCTCGGTCTCGCCGCCGTTCAGACGGGCCTCTGTGATCCGGCTGTGCACGGCCACGGGGGTCTGGGCCAGGATTTCGCCTTTGGCGCTCGACTGCACGGCGACGGAATAGGTGCCGTGGGCCAATGGCACGCCGGTCGCATCGCGACCGCTCCAGTCAAGCCGTCCGCTGGTGGGGGCGATATCCTGACGTTGCACGATGCGGCCCTGTTCGTCGGTGACCACCAATTGCGCTGCATCGGCCAGCGGATCGACCCGAGTGGTCAGCGACACCGGCGCGCCCTTGAACGCCACGGGTACACGTGCTTCGGCCTCCATCCCGATCCATCCCGAGAGTTGTCCCATCCCGAGCGTATCGATCCGCGTCCCGAGACCGGCAAGCAGATCGTTGGTCTGGACCTGTTGCTCGACGGTCGAGAATGTCGCGAGTTGTACCGCGAAATCGGCGGAGTCCACCGGGTTCAACGGGTCCTGGTTGCGCATCTGTGTGGTCAGCATTTTCAGAAAGGTCTCGAAATCCGAACTGAGCGCGTTGCCGCGCTTGGCTCCGTCTTCCGGGACGGCTGCCTTCGCGGGCGTGGTCCCTGGCAGGTCCGATTTCGGTTGCGTTGGTGATGTCAGTTCCATGATGTCTCCTGTGTCTAGAGGCGAATGTCCAGCCGGTCCGCGACCAGCACCAGCGGGGTGATAGGGTCCGGCGTATCCTTCGCGGTCCGTGATCCCGCGTCGGCATCGTCCATGTCGACCGGCGGGGGGGCGTTTCGGGCGTCGGCATCCCCGTGATCAAACGTGAATTGTGCCGATTCATAGCCGATATCGAGAAATTCCTGCGCAAGCGTGTCGATATTTCGGCGCAACAGGTCCAGCGTTTCGGCGCGATCCGCGAGCACATTGACGGTGACGCCCGCTTCGGTCTGCGTGAAGGTCAAACGCACGGGACCAAGCTCTTCGGGGCTGAGCATGAGCTCGACCGCCGGCCTTGCGCCGGGCGCGGCCTTCTGGGCGGCGGCCGCGATCTGCATGGCGATCATCTGTGGCATCTCTGAGCGGGGCAGGGCGCCGCCCGATTGAAAGCTCAAGGGGCTTGCGCCCTGTCCGCGGGTCTCGATCCCGAATGCCAGATCGGGATCGCGCCCTTTTCCGGCAATGTCAGTGCCCAACCCGTCCCCGAAGGCGGCGGAAACCGGCGTCTTGGGCACCGTGGCATCGGTGCCGGGGCCGTATATAACGGGTTGCGCGGCTGTGTTTGCAACGGCAGGTGAACGGAGAGGCGGTGACAGGCGCGGATCATCCCGTCCACGCGCCTGGTCGCCGCCCGCTCCGGGATGTCGCGCGCCCCCCGCATCCATCGCGACACGCACCGGTGCACTCTCATGCGTGTCGTCGGTGTGACCCGGCGCAACCGTCCCAAGGGTCGTGTCGCGAAGTTGGTTGAAATTTGAATGTGGCGTAATCTCCGGGTGACTCGAAACCACCCAATCCGGCGGCT